>CAIWRI010000020.1 GCA_903915035.1 uncultured Nitrosomonadales bacterium
CCTCGATTTGCCGGGCTTGGGCAGACTGGCTCATCACATCAGTGGTGCAGCGGGCATGGCGGGCGCAAAACAATTTGCTGATTTATGCAAAATACTGCAGATAGATTGCGCCGATGGCGAAAGCCCTTCGCAGCTTCGCGATATTGTGACGCAGATGCACACCATGCTGGGGCGAATTAACGAAGAGATCGCTGAAATCTGGCATGCTTATTGAAGTCTTTTGCAGGAATTTGTCCAGCTGGCTTGCAGATAAGCTTGTGGATGGACGGGCATAGCGCCCGTTTGTCTTGCCAGTCGTCTTGCAATTGCCGGGAATTCAATCCCTGAACCAAGGCACAGAGCTGCCAGGTATGATGCCAATCCGGCGATTTACGGTGGCGCTTGGGGTGTTTTATGGCAGGCAAGGAGTACTATGATTAAAAAGCCGGCGTCCGCGTGATATAACGTACGATTAACATCAGTTAATTCGATGAATTGAAGTTTTATTTCTTTCCTCTGAACTCAACAGTAAGGCAATTTGTTCTTGCCTCCTGTAGCAAATCATGCAAAAATGACGGTTAGCAGAAAAAACGATGAATCAAAAATAATCGATGGCTGCATTGTTGAATTTTGCTGTTGCGCTCAGTTTATTCATCTGCTGTTGCGCTCAGCTTATTTATATGCTGTTCAGTAATATCAAAAAGGTAATGATCATATGAAATTCAGAATCTACCGTTACAATCCTGAAACTGATGCTGCGCCGCGTATGCAAAATTACGATCTGGACATGGGTTCGGGCGGCAAGATGTTACTTGACGCCTTGGTATTGCTTAAAGAACAAGACGATAGTCTCAGTTTGCGTAAATCCTGTCGTGAAGGGGTCTGTGGTTCAGATGCGATGAACATTAATGGCCGCAACGGTCTGGCATGCATTACGCCATTGTCATCGCTTAAAGAACCCATCGAATTGCGCCCCTTGCCGGGACTACCGGTAATCCGCGATCTTATCGTGGATATGACGCAGTTCTTCAAGCAGTACCATTCCATTAAACCCTACCTGATCAACAATGCTCCGCCTCCGGAAAAAGAACGTTTGCAATCACCTGCGGATCGTGAACATCTGAACGGCCTGTATGAATGCATCTTGTGCGGTTGCTGCACCACCGCATGCCCTTCATTCTGGTGGAATCCTGACAAGTTCGTGGGTCCTGCAGGCTTGTTGCAAGCGTATCGTTTTATCGCTGATACGCGTGATCAGGCGACTTCCGAACGACTGGACGATCTGGAAGATCCGTATCGCTTGTTCCGCTGCCACACCATCATGAATTGTGCCGATGTATGCCCTAAGGAATTGAACCCGACTGAGGCAATTGGTCATATCAAGGACATGATGCTCAAGAGGATGGTATGACGAATCAGGATAGGGGAGTCGGGATAGAGAATTCAGGATTGAGTCGTCAGTGTGTAGACCCTACCGTTGAACTCACGGCTGACTCTTCACGCCTTGCGCCTGAACTTTTGCAGCGGGTGCGTTGGCGTTGCCGGCGTGGCCTGCTTGAGCTGGATATCATTTTCATACGCTTTATAGAAGCGCAGTATGCAAAGTTGTCTATTGAAGAGAGACAAACTTTCGAGGAGTTATTGGATATGCCTGACAATCCCCTGTGGGATATGGTGTCGGGTAGGAAAGAAGCCGGATCGGATGCGCAGGCTGCGTTGTTGGTGAAAATTAATACTTGTAATTAATGTCTTGATTGTAATTTAATTTCAGAATTGGAAACCAGATGGATAAAGAGCTCGGTTTGAAAAAGCGTGTTGCTACACTTACACTAGATGATGGACGACAAATTGAATTGCCGATGATGTCCGGCACTCTGGGGCCTGATGTCATTGACATCAATGCACTGAGTAAGCTGGGCGTTTTTACTTATGATCCTGCTTTCTTCTCTACCGCAAGCTGCACTTCAAAAATCACCTTTATCGATGGTGATGCAGGATTGCTCTATTACCGCGGGTTTCCAATTGAACAGTTAGCGCAAGGCGGAGACTTCTTGGAAGTCTGTTATTTGCTGCTGGAAGGCGAACTGCCGACGGCTGAAAAATTAATGGCCTTCAAGCATAAAGTCACCATGCACACGATGGTGCATGACCAGTTAATGAAGTTTTTCAATGGGTTCCGTCGCGATGCGCATCCGATGGCCGTTATGGTGGGTGTGGTGGGTGCGCTGTCTGCTTTCTACCATGAATCAATGGATATCAACAATCCGGATGATCGCGACTTAGCCTGCATGCGTTTGCTGGGCAAGGTGCCGACCATTGCAGCGATGGCCTATAAGTATCATATTGGCCAGCCGTTCATGTATCCGCAGAATAATCTGACTTACGTTGAAAACTTTCTGCACATGATGTTCGCCGTCCCTAGCGAAGAATACGTACCTAATCCGATACTGGTCAAGGCACTGGAACGCATCTTTATTTTGCATGCCGACCACGAACAAAACGCCTCTACTTCGACCGTGCGTCTGGCAGGTTCAAGCGGTGCAAATCCTTATGCCTGTATGGCATCAGGCATCGCAGCACTCTGGGGTCCTGCACATGGCGGCGCCAACGAAGCGGCACTGAACATGCTCGAAGAAATCGGCGACATTGCACATGTAGCGCAATTCGTGCAGGACGTGAAAGACAAGAAACGCCTGTTGATGGGTTTTGGTCATCGCGTTTACAAGAATATGGATCCGCGCGCTTCTGTGATGCGTGATACTTGTTATGAAGTCTTGAAAGAGCAAGGACTGGAAAACGATAAACTGTTCAAACTGGCGATGGAATTAGAGCAAATCGCCCTGAGCGATCCATACTTTATCGAACGTAAGTTGTATCCTAATGTCGATTTCTATTCCGGTATTGTGCTGCGCGCGCTGGGTATTCCGACCAATATGTTCACCGTTATTTTCGCTGTAGGCCGTACCATTGGTTGGGTCGCACAGTGGAATGAAATGATGACAGAAAGCAACCGCAAAATCGGTCGCCCGCGTCAACTGTACATCGGCGCAGATCGCCGCGATTATATTTCAACAGACAAACGGTAAAGCTGCCATGAGTTTTAGTGAGATGATGCAAAACAGTTCCGCGCTGTTCGGAACTAATGCCCCTTTCGTCGAGGACTTGTACGAGCAGTATTTGCAGGATCCGGCTGGTGTGGATGGCGAGTGGCGCGAATATTTTGACGCGCTGCCGGCTTGGAACGGCAAATCTGTTGAATTGCCGCATAGTCCTATTCAGCGCGCCTTTGAAACGCGGTCTAAAACTGCCGCAGGCGTGCCTGATATTGCGCATGAACACAAGCAAGTCAAGGTTTTACAACTGATCAATGCACACCGTTTCCTCGGCATGCGTGTGGCCAGTCTGGATCCCTTGAAACGTTTCCCTACTGCTGTGGTGCCTGAACTTGATCCTGCTTTTTACGATCTGGGCGAAGCTGATATGGGGCTGAAGTTTGAAACAGGCTCGCTGGTCGTTCCTGCCGGATTGACCTTGCGTGAGATTATCGCTTTCCTGCGCAAGACCTATTGCGGCACGATCGGTTCAGAGTACATGTACATGAACGATATGTCGCAAAAGCGCTGGATACAACAACGCCTGGAAAGCGTCAGCGGCACAGCCAACTACAGTACTGAGCAGCGCCAAAGAATTCTTGGGCGTTTGACTGCTGCTGAAACGCTGGAGCGTTACCTGCACACCAAATTTGTCGGTCAGAAGCGTTTCTCGCTGGAAGGCGGAGATACACTGATTCCGATGCTAGACCATCTGTTGCAACGCGCAGGCAGTGCCGGTGTAACGGAAGCCGTCATCGCCATGGCTCACCGTGGGCGTTTGAATGTGCTGGTTAACATTCTTGGCAAACAGCCGAGCATGCTGTTCGATGAATTCGCCGGCATTCATGCCGATCACCTGACTTCAGGTGACGTTAAATATCATCAGGGTTTCTCAGCTGATATTCCAACACCGGGCGGTCCTTTGCATGTCGCTTTGGCGTTTAATCCATCGCATCTGGAAATCGTTAACCCGGTCGTTGAAGGGTCAGTTCGCGCGCGTCAACATGCGTTGGGTGATGAGGAAGGCAACAAAGTCATTCCTATCGTACTGCATGGCGATGCGGCTTTCTCAGGTCAAGGCGTGGTGATGGAATGCTTCAGCATGTCACAGACACGCGGCTATCGTACCGGTGGTACGGTGCATATCGTCATCAACAATCAGATCGGCTTTACAGCATCCGACCCGCGTGATACACGTTCGAGTCAGTTCTGTACCGATGTGGCCAAGATGGTCGATGCGCCTATTTTCCACGTGAATGCAGATGATCCTGATGCCGTATTGCTGGTGACTGAGATTGCGCTGGATTACCGCATGCAGTTCCATCGCGATGTGGTGATTGATCTGGTATGTTTCCGTAAACTCGGTCACAACGAGCAGGATGAGCCACTGGTTACTCAACCGTTTATGTATCGCTTTGTTCGCCAGCATCCCGGCACGCGTACCGTGTATGCGGATCGTCTGTTAGCTGAGGGCGTGATTAAAACAGGTGAGGCGGATGAATTGGTTGCGAGCTATCGACGCGCAATGGATCAGGGACGCAACTCAATCCTGCCGGCGTTGCAAAGTGTGCCTAAACCGGCTTCAGGCTGGACGCTGTATAAAAATGGCATGAAGTGGGATGCGCCTGTTGATACCAATTTGACGCTGGAACATTTGCAGAAATTAGCCGTGACACTGACGACCATACCGGAAGGTTTTGTGTTGCAGTCGCGGGTACAAAAAATCGTCGAAGATCGCACCGCGATGGCGCGTGGAGACCTGCCGCTCGATTGGGGTATGGCTGAAAATCTGGCTTATGCTTCGTTATTGGACGAAGGTTATCCTGTGCGCCTGAGTGGTCAGGATGCGCGTCGCGGTACTTTCTTCCATCGTCATGCAACCTGGAATGATCAGAATCGCGGTACGTGGAATGAAGGTACTTATACGCCACTGAAGCATATTCCCACAGCAAAGGCCGATTTTTTCGTTATCGACTCCTTGCTGTCTGAAGAAGCGGTGTTAGGTTTTGAGTATGGCTACGCCACGACAGACCCCAATTCACTGGTATTGTGGGAAGCTCAGTTCGGTGACTTCGCCAACGGCGCGCAAGTGGTAATCGACCAGTTTATCGCCTCGGGTGAATCCAAATGGGGCAGGTTGTGCGGACTGGTCATGTTGTTGCCACACGGTTACGAAGGGCAGGGCGCAGAACATTCGTCAGGCCGTATTGAGCGCTACCTGCAACTTTGCGCAGATTACAATATTCAGGTGTGCATACCCTCGACACCCGCTCAGATGTTCCATCTGTTGCGTCGTCAGATGCTGCGTCCTACACGTCATCCATTGATCGTGTTTACACCTAAGAGTCTGTTGCGCAACAAGGATGCCGCTTGTCCTCTGACTGATTTCACGCATGGCGGTTACAAGGCTGTGATCGGCGAAGTCGAGAATCTTGATGCAAGTCAGGTTAAACGCGTCATCGTCTGTAGCGGCAAGGTCTATTACGACCTGGTCAACGGACGTCGTGCCAAGGGTATCAGCGACATGGCGATCATCCGTCTGGAACAGCTCTATCCGTTCCCGCACAAGGACTTTGCAGAGCAGATCGCTGCATTCCCTAATGCAACCGAAGTGGTCTGGTGTCAGGAAGAACCGGGCAATCAGGGTGCATGGCATCGAATTCAGCACTACCTGTTACGCCAGATGCGTACCGGTATGCGTCTGGATTACGCGTTGCGTCCCTCGTCATCAGCACCTGCCGCAGGCTATCTTGCGGTGCATAACGAACAGCAGAAGGCGGTTATCGATGCCGCTTTCCGTCCCGATCTTGATGTAAAGAATATTCCAGGAGTAGATCATCATGAGTCTCATTGAAGTTAAAGTACCTCAATTATCAGAGTCAATTTCCGAGGCAGCCCTGGTAACCTGGCATAAACAGGTAGGCGATGCAGTCACAGAAGGCGAAAACCTGATCGACATCGAAACTGATAAAGTTGTGATGGAAATTCCTGCCTCAAAAAGCGGAGTTCTGTCCAAGATCATCAAAGGTGATGGCGAAATGGTTGCCAGCGAAGAATTGATCGCGATTATCGACACGGCCGCTGTGGCCAAAGTTGCAGAAGTCGTCGCTGTTGCTGAAGTTGCGACAAAAGTTGAAGTCAACTCGGCGTCGCCTTCAGTTCGCAAACTGGCAGGTTCGCTTGATGTTGATGCCTCAACGCTGCAAGGCAGCGGCAAATCAGGACGCGTTACTAAAGACGACGTTTTGAAATCAGTCGCTCCGGTTGCCGCAGCACCGAAAGCAGTCGCAGTCGCAGTCGCAGCGGTTCCTTCGGGCAACCGTTCTGAACAGCGCGTGCCGATGACGCGCATTCGTCAGCGTATCGCGGAACGTTTGATTCAATCTCAGCAAAATGCGGCGATTCTGACCACATTCAATGAGGTGAACATGCAACCTGTGCTGGATCTGCGTACAAAGTACAAAGATGCTTTCGAAAAGAAGCATGGCGTTAAGCTGGGTTTCTCCTGCTTCTTCGCCAAGGCTGCTGTGTACGCGTTACAGAAGTTCCCTATCGTCAATGCCTCTGTTGATGGTACGGATATCATCTATCACAGCTACTTTGATATCGGTGTTGCAGTCGGCAGCGAACGCGGTTTAGTCGTTCCTGTGTTGCGCGATGTGGATCAAATGTCATTTGCTGACATCGAGAAAAAGATTGCTGATTTTGGCGCCCGCGCTAAGAGCGGCAAGATCACGATGGAAGAATTGACCGGCGGTACGTTCTCGATCTCTAATGGCGGCACCTTTGGTTCGATGCTCTCAACGCCTATCATCAACCCGCCCCAAGCGGCTATCCTGGGCATTCATGCTACCAAGGATCGTGCGGTTGTTGAAAAGGGTCAGATAGTTATCCGTCCTATGAACTACCTGGCTGTCTCCTATGATCACCGTATCATTGATGGTCGTGAAGCGGTGCAGTTCCTGGGTGCGATCAAAGATGCACTGGAATCTCCTGAACGTCTGTTGCTGGATCTGTAATGCAGCCATTTAGCGCTTATCGCATCGTTGAAGAAAATGGTCAGTCTGCCGGGCAGTACGCCCGGTTGACGCTGGAGGATCTCGACCCGGGTGAAGTCGTTATCCGTGCTCATTATTCCAGCGTCAATTATAAGGATGCGTTAGCCGCGACCGGCACAGGAAAAGTGATTCGTCGCTTTCCCTGTGTCGGCGGGATTGATGTGTCGGGCGTGGTAGTCAGTTCAACCGATGCGCGCTACCAGACTGGTGATGAAGTTGTCGTCACCAGCTACGGTATGGGTGTATCGCACGATGGCGGTTTTGCTGAATACGTGCGTGTGCCGGCAGACTGGGTCGTGCCGTTGCCTGCCGGTCTGACTTTGTTTGAGGCGATGGCGTTGGGTACGGCGGGTTATACCGCTGCGCTTTCCATACACCGGATGGAGCAAAATGGATTGACGCCTGCGGGAGGAAAAGTCGTTGTGACGGGTGCCACCGGTGGTGTGGCAAGTCTGGCGATTGCCATGCTGGCTAAACGCGGTTACCACGTGGTGGCATTGACTGGCAAGGATAGCGCACACGAATATTTAACCTCACTGGGTGCAGCCGAAATTCTGTCGCGTCATACCCTTGTCATGGGTACGAGGCCGCTGGAAAAAACGCTGTGGGCAGGTGCGCTTGATTCGGTTGGTGGTGAAACGCTGGCCTGGCTCACGCGTTGCATGCAGAACAATGGGGTTATCGCCAGCTTTGGCAATGCGGGCGGGATTGAACTGCACACCACGGTGCTGCCTTTCATCCTGCGCGGCGTGAATCTGCTCGGTATTGATTCAGCAGCCACAGAGATGCCGTTGCGCCTTAAAATCTGGCAGCGCATGGCGAGCGATTTGTTCACGGATAAATTAGCTGACGTAGCGCATATTGTACCTTTCGACAAGCTAGCCGATGTCTTTAAGCCCTTGCTGGAAGGTAAATCGTCGGGTCGTACGGTGATACAATTTGCAGTGATTTAAGCAGTTGGTTGTAATTTAAGCCAGCCTGTTTGGTTTAAGTGGTGCTATAATGCGCCCCCTTAGCGAGAGTGGCGGAATTGGTAGACGCACTGGATTTAGGTTCCAGCGCCGTAAGGTGTAAGAGTTCGAGTCTCTTCTTTCGCACCAGGTAAAATAGTAGAAACACCTGTAAGCCCTGATGGTATAAGCCGTCAGGGCTTATTTTTTAGGACTTCCCATATTACATCTTTCCCCCGTTATTCCCTTATTCCCCCGTTGCATGTTGGTATGCTTTACGGATATATTACGAGTCGTTTACGGAAAGGGAGAATGTGATGGCATCGTACAGAAAGAACGGTAGTCGGTGGGAGGCGCAGGTGGCTCGGGGTGGGGTAAGATCCTCCAAGACCTTTGCAACTAAGGCTGAGGCGCAGACCTGGGCAGCAGCGCTAGAACTTGAGATAAGCAGCGATCAAGGGGGTGGGATACCGAATAAAACCTTTGGTGATTTGATGGCCAGGTATGCAGCTGAGGTATCGCCCAAGAAAAAAGGCTGCAAGTGGGAGCAGGACCGGATTGCACTCCTAACCCGCGAGGATGAATTAGCCTCCGTAAATCTCCGTAATCTGAACTCAACACATATTGCCGCTTGGCGAGACCGCCGGTTGGAATCTGTTTCCGGATTGTCTGTGGTGCGTGAGTGGGCGATACTGGGGAATGCGTGCGCCATTGCCATTCGGGAGTGGCAGTGGTTAAAGGTGAACCCTACTACTGGGGTCAGCAAGCCACAAAAAGAATCCGCCCGCGATAGGTTAGCGACGCAGGAAGAGATTGATATTCTTGTTGAGAACCTTGGTTACCAGAAGGATGCTCCGCCCGTTACTATAAGTAGTCGGGTGGGGGCTTCGGTACTGTTCGCCGTAGAGACTGCGCTCAGGGCGAGTGAAATAGCCAGGCTACGCTGGGATCAGGTATTCGTAGCCGAACGGTATGCAAAAATACTTGGGGGTAAAACGGAAGCGGCGAAGCGGGACTTGCCGCTGTCATCGGAAGCGATCCGCCTACTGCAACAGATGCCGAGAACGAGTGAAGAGGTGTTTAATATACAAACATCTCAGATGGACGCGCTCTTTAGAAAAGCGCGGGGGCGGGTGCTAATCAAGGGGCTTCGATATCACGACCTGCGCCACACCGCCATAACCAGACTCGCTAAGAAACTCGATGTACTGGCTTTGGCGCGGGCCATTGGGCATAAAGATTTGAAAATGCTGCTTGTCTACTATAACGAATCCGCATCGAATCTTGCAGAACGGCTACGCTAGGGCTTCAGCTTAGCGATCCAGTTCTCTATGTCGGCTTGCTTCCAGCGGGGTTTGCCCACCCCGCCGCGCAGGGTTGGTATACGTATCGGCTTCGGGAACCCCGGGACTTTTGCAACGGATTCCGCAACGCGCCGTGCGGATACCCCAAGAATATTACCTACATCAGCGGTGCTCATCAGGGGTTGCATACCAGCTCCTCATACTTAATCTTAAACATGGCGTCTTTGTACGCTTTCACCTCGCCGTTCTCGCCGGTGACGATCCACGACCCGCGTTGCAGGGTTGATATTCCGTACTGGTGGCGGATTATTACGTACTCATTCCCATATTCCTCTGCCGTTGGGAACAGTTCGGCAATCTCGTCGAAGTTACTGCCGCTCCACTGGAGGGCTTCCGCTTTGTACGCCCGTTTCTGGTAGTTATATTTCATGGTTCATTTCTCTTTGCTTCAATCATTGCTTTGTAAATCCTGACAAGTCGCTTCCCGCATATCGACCCGGCATCCTGCCCTTCTAATAGTATTGCCGCCGTCGGCTTAGCCGGCACCAAAACATAACCTTCGGCGGAGTGGATTTGGTGGGTGTAGAGTCTGGCTAGTCTATCCAATGCATCTTCGAACATCGCCAACTGCTGATTCAGCCGCTTGATTTCGTCAGTTTGATGATTAATTAAATTCGCTGCCAAGTTAGGCTGCTCAAAACACCACATATAACTAACGTCCATTGCCAGGTTATGTGCATGAGCCGATTTGCAGGCGGCGAGTTCTGCTTCAATCTGCTTAATATGCATGATTACCCACTAAGTTAGAATGATTGTATTTAGGCCGCTTGTGACCCAGCCATAAAATCACATTCTGAGCAAACAAGCTTGGCAACAGCGATTCATTGTACTTAGCGTCAAGTGCACTTTCTTTCTGCTTTTTTACGCCAAGTAATCCCATATCAGACGCACGATAAGCAATAGCCTGCTTTGATTTTAATGGGAGTCTTTTTACTGTTTTAGCGACCGGCTCTTTTCCGTAAAATTCACGGATGATTGCGTTCTCTTCTTGAGACCACTGAGATAATTTACTCATGCTTGCACCCACTCAGCGCCACGATGCGCACGACCGGCCTTTACCATGGCGAATACTTCCACAACGCCGCCATGTGTAATGGCGGTCTTTTTTGCAATTGTGCGAGCCGATTCAAACGATGATGCAATGGTTGGGGCGGTATTTTTATTACGTATCAAATATTGTGTGACTGGGTGAGCAAGGGGCTTATTTTGATCTGCGCAAAGAGCATTAAGTATCAAGTTTGTAGATTTCAGCCGGTTACATTCCTCAACCAGCGTGTCAATTTCATCCTTCATCACGGCATTCTCAGCATCCAGTACATCAATACGCTGCACGCCCTCAGCTTGAGAGTCACGCAGCATTGAATTCTCGCGTGATAATTCAACTTTTTCAGATTCCATAGCTATCAAGCTCTTCACATGGATCTCTCGCGCGGATTCTGATTTATTCAACGCATCATGAAGACGATCATTTTCCGTCGCACCCGCATCAATCACAGCCGCAATTTTAGCAATTGTTTCTGCACCTCTGGCGCTTACAGCTTCTTTTACTGATTGCGCCTGATTGATATCGACGGGTACCGGATTTACTACATCAGGTGACTTGATACGCGACTTACCCATATCAGTGACTTTGTATGCGGGCATTCCGGTAACATCATCTTTGCGTCTAGTGAGTAGTTTTTCGTTGAATGCCTGCTGGCAGTTATCCAGCAGCTGTCTACGGGAAAACTCGGTAAGCTGGTCTTGCAGCTCATCAACAGTAAGTTCATTGCACTTATTAATTTTGATTAGTATTTCTTGTCTGATTGATTTCATTTTATATTTCCAACTCTGTTATGTTCTGTTTCAAAATTTCGGACTATCCATTCGTTACAGGATTCCCCGTTGTCGGCTGGAATTGTGTAGAGAAGGCCAAATATCCATGATTCGCCGTTATTTATCCTGCAACAATTACCGCCTGTGAAGCGGCTCTGATAGCCGCACGAATCACAATTTGAGCCTTTAGGCCTCATGCAGCATCTATCTCTGATTCGTTAAATTCGTCAATCAGCCACATCGCGGCGGTTTCATCGGACACGTTGAAGTGGGTTACAATTGCCTCAATAAGCTGCAACCGAGTTGGCCTAATCGGCCTGACAATGGTGATAACCGGAATAATCTTTCTTCCTGGGCGCTCTTGTTCTTTGCATTGCTCGATGCGGCGGAGTTCTTCTACCGCAACGGCTTTAGCGTCACGAATAACCTTTTCTTCGGTCTGTTCTGCTACGCGCTTCGCCACGGCTTCCGCATCGATGCGTTGCTGCTCCGCTGCGGCTACTGCACGCGCTTCGGTCTCCATCTTGGCGCGCTCTTCCGCTATCAGCGCATCAGCTTCGGCTTTAGCCTTGCGGTCTGCCTCTGCTTGCATGGCGACACGCTGCGCTTCCAGCTTGGCGGCTTCAGCCGCCTTGTGGTCATCAATCCGGCGTGTAACGATGGCCTGAAACGCTTCCAGCCCATTGCTGGTGATGACGACTTGCAGGTCGGAGAATAAAAACCCAAAACCGGCTGATGCTTCTTTGCACCAAGTCAGTTTCATGCGAATGTCGGCTGCTAGTTGGTCAGCCTCAATCTTGCCGTTACGCAGCGCGGTAGCGGCTCTTTCGCGCAAGCTGGCAATTGTGCGAGCGCCCTTAATTGCCGTGGCAAAGTCCGGCATATTGACCATTAGCGTGATCGGCTTGATTTCCAATTCCAAAGATTGGTAATGATTGGAAAATTCAGCCTTTGCATTCTGCATAATCTCAATCCGGATGGATTCCTTACGCGCCTTGATAATCTTTTCAAGCATCAGGCGAGTAGTGCGCGCTGTGTCAGCGTAGAGCTTCACGGTCTTGCGCATGTCGTCAATGTCTGCCGTCTGTGCCAGTGCGTTTGCTTCAGCGGATTCAAGCGCATCCTGAGCGTTTTGCAACGTCTTGATTGCTGACTCTGCATCGGCAAAGCCTTGGTCATCGGAAGGCTCTTTGTTGATACCGGACACAAACGCATTCAGGCGAGCGCCGAACTTTTGCAAATTGCTGATCAGGCTGATTGAGCCGTTCACCTGGATAGACAGGGCAGGGAGGTCTTGCACCGGCGCTGCTATTACCTCGGGTGCGGCCTCTACATGCTGGTAGTTCGCGAGATCGATTTGAAATTGATCCCATCCGGCAACGATACTGGCGCGCAGCTTTGCATCTGGCGCGTACCAGACATGAGCTATATCATCCAGCTCACTGTCGTTCCATTTGGTTGCCATAAACAGGCACTTTTCAGCGCCTGACACCATTAGCTGGTGTTCCATTTGAACGCGGTACTGAATGTCTAAGTCCTCAGAAATCATAATTCCGCGAAGTGAATTATTTAAAGTTTTATGCTCGAATATCACGGACTCATCAAAAGTGATTCCGTCAAAACTGGCAGAGTATTTGCCATTCGTTCCTGTAACCGGAGAAAGATCATCGCCAATAATCTTTTCTGCCAATGGTCTTGCGAGCGCTTCAAAGCGGTGGCCGTCATCGAATCGGCGCTGTGTGGCTGCGTTAATTTCTTCGACAATTCCGGTGGCGTATTCCTTAAGCAACTGCGCGCGTGTTTTGTACTTGCTCACGCTAAGCATCGCAGGCGCATCGCTGGCGTTGAAGTGCGCAGATCGGTGCTGATGCCATTCCGGTGTTCCCTGGATTAAATCAACCGTTTTCATGCTTTCTCTCCTTGAATTGGTTCCCATGCTTCGATAATTGCCTTGATCTCTTCGGTAATCGTCGCTTTCTTACTCAGCCACTCAATAAACTTTTCAGCCGTACCGTTACCGGACTGAATTTTTGATTTGTGGCCCATCTTTGTTATTTCGCCGTCCTCATTAACCTTGTCGACGCACATGGCCGCAAGCTCATCAACGGTTATTTTTGGCAACGTAGGTTTTTCCGATGGCGCTGGTGACTCTGATTTTGGTGTTACATCCTTTGGCGGAATCTCTTCCAGCTCATCGGTTGAGTACACGCCGAGGATTGCACCTGGTGCATACAGACGCCCCCAGTTTTTTACCTGCAAATAGCCGAGTTGCTGCTTTGGATTTGTGCCCCACAACGGTGAGTTTTTGGTTTTTACCGAGTTCACGCAGAGCCATTCACCCCAAGTGATTGCCGATTTACCGCGAATCACCGCGCCGACGCGGCATTCCATGGCAAGGCCTTCGCCGCGATAGTCATACTCAAAGCCCCCGACGATTGCGCCAGATGCGCAGATCACTGCGTTGACCAGCTGCGCCTCGTAACCCAATACGCCATTTACCAGATGAGTTTTCTGCGCTACAGCAAACGGATTCATTCCCCAGTTTGTCGCTTGGATGATGATCGCCATGCAGTCACCTTCAGAACCTTGCAAGTGTTTCGGCACGGTGACTTTGCTGCCTGACATCATTTTTGCCAGCGTCATCAGGCGGCTCATGTTGCCGTCATTGGTAATCAGTGCCAGCGAGCTGGTGCGGCTGTCCTGAATGGTATTGAGTTCCTGTGTTGCGACTTCAGTGTTCATGGTGTGCTCCTGTTGTTATTTGGTTAAAAACTATTTTTCAATGCGGTATCAACACCGCGCATACAATAGCCACGGCAAAGCAGATCCACAACGCCCTACGGGCGGCTAATTCGATAGCGTCGAAATCATCGTTCATTGCAGCAGTGAGCAAGTGCAGCTCAGGTAAGTTTCGTCACGCTGATGCGTTGCCAGATATACCGCCTCTGTTCGACTGATTGCGGCAATGTTCCCGTTGAATTCTGTGCCGTCCCGATAAACGACACGAACGCAAAATATCGGGACCAGGGTAAAAATCTGGTTGAAAATTGATTCCATTCCGGCTAACTGTGTACCTTGAAATGTTTGCATCACTTCCTCCTTTTGTTGTTTAGTGCCGTCTCTCCGGCTGTCACGGTGCTATTTCTCTGTATCCCCTCGCGTCCTGCGCAGGTAGAGGGATTGACCTTCCCAGATTCCGCATCACCGTTTGCATCAGTTCAGTGCCGCTACTTGTCACGCTTTACCGTGCCCGGTTAGTGATCCCACCAACACGACTGAAGACTGTTAGCCCAACTTGGAAAGAACGCGGTATTCGTCGGTTTATTTCTTCGCGCAGCCCATCTTTGCCAGCCCTCATGCGTGTTAGCCCTCGTCTTTCCGAGGTGTCACCATAGCGCTGTCGTAAGCCATGTAATCGCCACTTAACCGGAGGTGGGCGGGGAGTTAAGCCGTGCCAGGCTGATACCCGAATCATGCCAAGGGTCAAGGGGCGCATTGCTCACGGTGCAATGCCGACTACGTGCAACACAAACCATTTCGCCGGTCTGTATAGCGTCGAAGCAACCTCTGCAAGCTGCTTTGATTTACAGCCATCGGCTGCCACTCTGTCGCGTCGCGCACTTGGATTCATGCGGTCATCCGGTCTTTTCAGTCAGCCTGAAATATCGCTCGGTGTTTAGCGCCGGTTCGCGGCGTTTGTTTCTGCCGTGATGTTTGCGGCATGGGTGTATTAAACACTATGTTTAAATTTAAGTCAAACAAATTGTTTAAATTGCTGATATTTATTTGCTACACTCCACCCGCAGCAAAAATTTCAGGAACTACTAGAATGGCGAATTTAAGAATTACTTGTTTTTTGTATATTTACGGATACAATGCGCACATGAACACTTTTCTGAAATCCGCTGAATTTGATGCATGGCTGACAGGCCTGAAAGACAAGGTCGGTAAAGCGCTGATTACTCGGCGTATTGAAAGAGCCGAAGCGGGGCATTTCGGCGACTGCGAGCCGGTAGGCGAGGGTGTTTCAGAATTGCGGATTCACTACGGGCCTGGCTACCGCGCTTATTTCATGCGGCGAGGAGAGGTGATTTATTTTTTGTTACTGGGTGGCGATAAGTCCACACAGAAACGTGACATCAAGCGCGCGATTGATATGGCGCGCACTTTAAATAAGGAGTGAAACGTGAATCAATTTACACCGTTTGATGCAGCTGATTACCTGGATGATGATGAAACCATCGCTGCTTATATCAGTGCTGCGCTGGAGGAAGATGACCCTGACGCGTTTCTGGGTGCACTCAAAACTGTGGCGCGTGCGCGAGGTATGACGCAGCTTGCTAAAGATACCGGACTGGGGCGCGAGAGCTTATACAAGGCGCTAGCTCCTGGTGCCAAACCACGCTATGACACGTTGCTAAAAGTGGTGCGTGCGCTGGGCGTGACGCTGCAAGCCAAGACATCACACGTATAAACGACAGGCGTAAAAAAACCCGCCGGAGCGGGTTTGGGGGGAATGGATTATCTGATGGTTAATCTTTTTGTGTAGATTTGGTAGTAGGTTTTTTTGGGGCGAGCTTCTTTATGGTTGTTGCTGGATTTACTTCAGATGCATCAACAGTTAACACCCCGGCTTTCTCTGTTTTTGCAATTCCAATACGCTTGATTCCAAACATGGCACCAGGAACGGCTGATTTTTCATCTGGCCCAACAGCGCCAATAGCTATTTGAAATTCAAAACCTAAGTCATAAAGTCCATCATGCAATCCATAATGTTTAATGAGAATAGTTGTCATATCTTTTAGGTCAAGTGCGCCAACCATTTCAGGTATTTCTTCTTTAGTGTTTGGCATTTCTTTCTCCTACAGGTAAAACTACGGAATGATAATCATACGATGAAAGAGAATTCCCAGTGAAAAATCCACGATTACTTGAACTGTTGGCAGTTGCTATAACATCCTGGAATTCTCCGTGACCAATGAAGTAATTTTTATTTTCAACATGGTTAATGTCAGCGCGCGCATTAACGTATGCATCCAATGCACGGATCGCTACATCATTAAGTGATACATTGTCTGTAGCTGCGCGTAACACGGCCGCCCTATGAAGCTCTGGAGAAACTCTGACGTTAAATAACCCTTTTAAAGGTTTTTGTGGTGTTCTATCAAGTTCGATGCAGGTTTCAACGTAGTCATCAATTGCAGCTTCAAATTCTTTTTTTAGATCCAAAGGATTTGCGGCTTCATAAGTTATTAAATCGTTTATGAATAGAACTTTCCCACGGCAAACTCCACGCGTCATATCTATTTCAGCGGTGCCTTCATAATCTTTGTATTTTAAAATGTCCATGCTACCTCTACTTGATAAATCCATACGTTTTTAAATGTGTGACTATATCTGCTACACAGCCTTTATCCACATCCGGGGATGGGTGGGGTTGATGACAGCTTATCAAGGCATCTTTAGTCTTATGGTAAAACTTTCTTCTTGATCCGCTGCTTTTCCCACTCTTTAATTGTTCGTATCCCAAGTATTTTAATACTCCAACAAGTTCATCCCACTTCAAGCCAGCAGGTGTCTGCGGTGCACTCAATTTCTGTAAAATCTTCGCCTGTTTAGACATATAACATCGTGCCCGGTTGATATTGTAACTGAAAATTAGTTACAGAATTAATATATTACCATGAAATCTTTGCTATGGCCGCTCTGTCAGGCTCTTCCGCCAGGCGCCTAACCGTGTGCTGCTCCGCCTCCCAGCCCTTAAAGCAGCTTACCTGAATTTACGTAGGGCTTCGGGGTCTGTTTTCAGGAGATTGTGGATATGATTTGATGCCATGCGCTAAGTTTGTAAAGATTAACATCGGAACTGCCTTTTTCCAGTACGACATCATTGTATGCTGCCTTTCTGAATGATTCTGGAACGACAATATCATCATCAATCTGGTTGTAAGCCTTTTTCATTTCCTGATCAGATAGACCGTCCTGTCGGGATAGAATATCCGAATATAGTTTTGTATTTGATTTTGCGTGTGCCGCTATCGTAGACGGGGATAGTGAAAATTCCAGCGCCTGAAATACTGCAAAGGAAATGCCTAGTGCAAGCGACAGGGCTTTATTTTGAGTCATCAGGGCGGCGAAAGAGGCTGACCCGGACAATAATGAGAAAAAGCGGATTGTTTTGTCCGCTCTATCCCAAAAGCGACTATATCGTTCTAAAACGCGCTCAGCGTAGCGCAAGCAAAATAATGTATCGAATCGCGTCATTAGTACCCCTGCGTGGATCTGGCGGTGGTTTTGGCGGCTCTTGATGCCTTTTTTCCAGATCGTCGCTATCATAGCAAGTTTTTTTCATATCACGCATTTACCTGAATTTGATCACAGCTTCGCGTACCACGCCGATCACGTGAGCGTCGGCAAGGGGTAGGGTAGGGAACTGCGGGTTAAGCGGTTTTAAGTACCATACGCCGCCATCCTTGACGATCTGTTTGAAGGTGGCATCCCCGCCGTTCTTTGCAATCACGAAATCACCGGACTGATAATCCATCTCAGGCTCGACGATCAACCGCATGCCGGGCGGAAAGCGCGGCAGCATTGATTCTCCAGATACCTCTAGCGCGAACGTATGTCGCTTCTTCGGGTACGAGGTGGGTATCTGTTCAAAGCTATCGCCTACATGCAGGTTGTCTATCGCCTCGCAGAAATTGCCAGCCTGAACCATGCTTATCAGCGGCACGTAATCGCGGACGTCGGGGGCTGGCGAGAAGTTTAACTTACCATGGCGCATTGAGCCCTCTCCTGTTGCCAGCCAATTGGCATCGACAAAGAAGATGTTCTGAGCTTTCATCATTCCATTTTTTGACACGCCTCGAGATTCCCAGTTATTTACTGTCTGCGGGGTTTCGTCCATCGCTTTTGCGACATTGGTTTGCCCTATTACGCCTTTCTTTTCAGCGGCAGCGTAAAGCCTCTCCATAGTTTTGTGCATGCTGAAGTATCCCAAATTTAAACAAACTGTTGTTACACAAAATGTTTGACTAAAAATTAAACATGGTGTTTAATGCGTCATGGACGATAAACAACTAATTGCCACACTTGGCGGAGCTACTAGGCTTGCTGAACTGCTTGGCTTTGATAAAAAAACAGGCGGGGCGCAGCGCGTGCATAACTGGAAAAAGCGCGGCATCCCTTCTTTCATAAAGCTTCAGAGGCCAGACCTGTTCGCCACGCCAAAGCGCGCCACCAATAGCCAAGTAACCCGTCAAGATCTTCGCCCTGATGATTGGCAAGACATCTGGCCTGAGCTGATCGACAAGGAGGCTGCTTGAGATGACTATTGAACAAACCCCAGACGACTTATTTGGTCGTCGTGAAACTGCATCACCGCCACAACATTGCAGCTTGGGACAAGAAGTGTTTGATATTGCAGATTTGTTCGGGTGTCGCCTTCCATTCGTTGCTCCAAAGCCTCGATTTGTATGTAGTGCGGGTTGCTCCAGTCTTGAGAGCTGCAAAAAACAGCAAGGAATTCTTGGCCGTGTTTCTGCGTATATCGTGCACCTTCGAACAACTTTCCGGAGTCTGACGAGGCGTTGATTATGACTACAAATTTTACCTGTTTTGTGTTCATGGTGATTCCTTTTGTGGTTGTTGCTGCTGGGGAGTTGCAGCATATCACGGCTGGAATCGCCACCCATTTTAAGGCAGCGCAATGAACACTCGTGATCTTCTCCCGACAACACACCGCACAGCGAAGCGCCCAGGCGTTGCCGGATTCGCTGATTTACACGCATGAGCCTCCCCCTGATCGACTGCCGGGCAAAGATCACTGAAAAAACTGACGTGTGGCTGCGCATCGAATCGCGCCGATCCGGTATCAGTGAAAGCGAACTTATCCGCAATATCCTTCATGACCATGCCTCCCGAAAAATCAATGAAGCCATTTTGCTATGTAACGCGCTGGATGAACAGGGAATAAGCAGGGATTTAGAGGGATAGGGAGGGGATTAGCAACAGCAGGAAAGTCGCTGAAAGGCGCAACAAGTTTACGGGGTGACTAGGCACGTTACCGAAGATGGGAATGCTCCACCCATCGTGTCACCCCACCTTATTCACGGAGCATCTGGCTAACGACCGGATTTTTAACAGGAGCATTAAAAGCCGCCATGCACTACTACTCATTCAATGTAGCGGATTACCGGAAGGATACCGCCCACCTGAAGCCGATAGAGCATTACATCTACCGGACTTTAATTGACTGGTATTACCTTGATGAAAACCCATTACCCAAAGAAACCCAAGCGGTTTCCAGACGGTTAGGTTTGGGTAAAGAGAGCGTTGAAGATGTGGAAAATGTCCTATCTGACTTCTTTGTTTTAGGTGAAGAAGGGTGGCATCACCACCGCATTGATGAGGAAATTCGCGAGTACCACGCTCAATGCAATAAAAACAAGGAGAACGGGAAAGCGGGTGGCAGGCCAAGTGGTTCTAAAAATAAACCCAAAGAAACCCAAGTGGTTTCCAGTCGTAACCCAGTCGTAACCCTAACCAAGAACCAAGAACCAATAACTATAAACCAACAACCCTTATCAACACACACTAGCAACTCTACGGACAGCAGTGCGTGTGTTTCAGTAGGTTCCTGCGGGAAGGTTTTGATGCAAGCCGGATTGTCAGGAGTAAATCTATCTCACCCAACACTGCTGGCTCTGATAGCGGCTGGAGCTGATGAGAATGAGTTTTCCAATGCCGCGCGGATTGCGGTAGGGAATGGAAAAGGGACTTTCGCTTACGTGCTAGGCATGGTTAAAAAACAGCGCGAGGACGCTGCTGGTCTGGTGCTGCAAAAAGGCGCAATGCCTTCCAAGCGCACGCCAGCCCCTGACAATTTTTCAGAGAAAAACTACGGCACGGGAGGTGCTTTGTGATGCAAAACGCTTTGAAAATTATTGACGCCGATACTGACGCAGCGCCCGTATCAATTGCAAGTTACCTCAACGCGGAAAAGAAATCGAAATCAGAAGCCTGCACGAAGCACGGCGATTTCATCAGCCGTAACGTGATGGGTTCGATCTGGACGAAATGCCCGGTGTGTACCGCTGAAAGCGATGCTGAAAAGCTGCGCCTAGATGCCGAAAAAACCGCAGAAGAATCTCGCCGGATATGGCAACGCAAGCTGGGTATGTCTGGCATTCCAGATCGTTTCACCAGTCGCACACTGGAAACCTACAGCGCGAAATCCGAAGGCCAGCAGCGCGCTTTGAAGTTCGCTTCTGCCTACGCTGAAGGCTTTGCTGAAGTGCTTGAAACTGGCCGCTGTGCGATATTTTGCGGCAAGCCTGGTACTGGAAAAACGCACCTTGCCGTCGGTGTTGGCTTGAAGGTGATGGCGCGCAACGGAAGCGTGCTGTTCACAACGGTTCAGCGAATGATGCGCCGGGTGAAAGATGCGTGGCGCAAAGATTCTGGCGAATCTGAAAGCGAAGTGATCGGCCTTTTTGTTCAGCCTGAATTGCTGATTATTGACGAAATTGGCGTGCAGTTCGGCAGCGACTTCGAGAAAAATATGATGTTCGACATTCTCAACGAGCGCTACGAGAACCGCTTGCCGACTTTGCTGCTTTCAAATCTTACGGCTGGCGAGGTTAAGAATTTCCTCGGTGAGCGCGTGTTCGATCGGCTGCGTGAGGATGGCGGCGAGTGTGTTGTGTTTGATTGGTCTAGTCATCGCGGGAGTACAGCATGAGCCTTGCACAGCGCCTCGCTGACTCAATCGCAGAGCGCGAGCTGGCCCGTGCGCGTGGTGATGATGCTGGCGTAAAAGCCCTGTTCCGTGAAATCGCTGTGCTGCGCACTCGGATCGAGCGGAAGAATGCGAGGGCTGCATGAGTTCGCTATGCGTTGGTGCACTTGTTCGCACTTCCTACGGCACTGGGCCATACCGGATCACCGAGGTTCATGGGCCATGTGCCTGTGCGCACATTTTGACCCAGATAAACCACATGGGTGAAGATCTGCCGGAATTTGAAGAGCATTTTCATCTGACTTGCACTTGGGAAGGTGCCAAATTCCCTGGCAGTAATCACCGGTATGACAACAGCTATCTGAACGGGTACCGAGAGGACGGCACAAATGTCTGGAGTGATGATGTGCTGTTTTTTGAAGGTATGGCGCAGGGCGTGACCGGTGATCTGTTTGGGGGGGTGAAATGAGCGAGGCAATCATCAACAGCGATGTTTCGCTGCAAGCATTTATCGGGGATATTCGCGCTGACTACCAGCAGCATAAATTCATCCGGGCTAAATGGGTGAACGGAAAAATCCGCACACTCGATCAAAACTCTATCAGTCATGCGTGGTATGAGCAGATCGCCCGTGAGTTACGCGAGGATGACACGCTGGGCTGGAAGTGTTTTTCAAAGCTGACTTGCGGCGTGCCGATTTTACGGGCAGAGGATGAAGAATTTCGCACTACCTACGATTCAGCAATCAAGCCTATGAGCTACGAAAAAAAATTGGAGATTATGAAATTTTGGCCGGTAACGTCGATCATGAAAAAGCCGCAGTTGAGCAAGTATCTGGAGGCTATGCAAGCCGCGTTCGCCCGCCGTGACGTGTATCTGACATTTCCGGATCAATGCGCATGATTGCAAACTTTTCCGCCTTGGGGTATTCTGCTCGCACTGCAACACATTTGCAGTCGGGTTTGACGACTCGAAGTCAAGGCGGACAGGCCGCTAGCACAAGCGGCCATTTTTATGTTCGTCAACACGCGCACCCAGTTTGGGCGGCGGTGTGGGAGGGGTTCGCCCCTGCCGGTTCCTTGACCCGGTTCGTCAACCCGCATCGCCGCCCTCCTATGTTTGACGACATGCGAGGTCGGTTTAACCAACCGTCAAGGAGTCTCGCCATGTCTAATACTACGCCCGCCGTATCTGTATTCAATTTCAACTCTAACGAAGTCCGCACAGTCTCCCGTGATGGGGCTGTCTGGTTTGTCGCGGTTGATGTTTGCAATGCGCTCGGTTATTCCAACACAAGCAAGGCTATCGGCGACCATCTTGATGCCGATGAGAAGGCTAACGAATCGTTAGGCTTAGCCGGAAGCCCTGTAAATATCATCAACGAGTCCGGCCTATACGCCTTGGTGCTGCGCAGCCGCAAGCCAGAGGCGCGCAAGTTCGCCAAGTGGGTCACGTCAGAAGTTCTGCCAGCCATTCGCAAGACAGGCAGTTACAGCGCCACCCCTGAAGCGCCCAGCATGAAAAACCGCCGCTGGCTGATTTCGTTCGACCACCTTGACCGCGAGTGTGTGCAGGAAATTGAGTGGAACGACTGCGTTCTGAAATACCAAGACCTGCCAAAACTGATTCGCGCTCAGGACAACATGATCAACACCGAACTGCTGACCGGGATTATCCACGCCTGCACCGACCGTCTGGAATCGCGCATCAACAATCAATCGCGCATCACCACAAAACCACAATTTACCGCACAAGGAGTTTTAGCATGAATGCACTTGTAACCTTTAACGGCGGCGATGCCGTCACCATGACTAGCCGAGAAATCGCAGAGCTGACAGGAAAGGAGCATAAAAACGTGATGGCGGACATCCGCAAGATGCTGGATGAGCTGGGAAAAACATTGGCTGAATTTTCAGCCGATCTTCCTGATTCATACGGTCGCTTGCAGCCGTGCTTCAAATTACCAAAAGATGAAACCATCTGTCTGATGGCTGGGTATGACGTAAAGGCACGCATGGCAATTATCAAGCGCTGGCAGGAGCTGGAAGAGAAAACGCGAAGCAACGTAATCGCAATGCCAAACTTCTCAAACCCCGCTGAAGCCGCTCGGGCATTTGCCGACCAGTACGAAGCAAGATTGCTGGCAGAAAAAACAAAAGCCGAAATCGGCACGCGCCGCGAAGCCACTGCGATGAATACTGCTAGTCAAGCCGTGAAGAAGGTCACGAAGCTGGAAATCGAGCTGGATAAGTCAATGCAGTACGCCACCGTTAAGCGCATGGAGATGCTTTATCACGGGCAGAAATTCAATTGGAGATTATTGAAAAGCACTGGCGCTGAAATGGGTGTTGAGGCAATCGAGATATTCGACGCTAACTATGGCACGGTAAAAAGCTATCACGCCGATGTGTGGCGCGAAGCCTATGCGCTGGATATAGATCCTGTGCCGGAACGCGAGGCTGCGTAAAAATGGTTAAGCCGCGCATCTGCAAGATCAAGGATATGGAAGGTAATGTGTGCGGCACATCGTTCATTCCGCGCAGCTCGTTCCAAGTTGCGTGCAGCCCTTTATGCGCAATCCATAAAACAGCGCAAGACAAGGCCAAAAAAGCCGCAAAACAGGCCGCAGAACAGCGCATAGCGCACCGAGCAGCTAAAGAGAGGATTAAGACCCATGGAGAATGGACAAAGGATGCACAAACAGCTTTTAACGCTTTCATTCGTGCAAGGGACGCCGGGAAACCGTGCGTGTCGTGTGGCAGGAATCATGACGGACAGTATCACGCTGGACACTATCGCACTGTTGGCGCAAATCCAGAACTCAGATTCAATGAACTCAATGTGCATAAGCAGTGCGCCCCCTGCAACGACCACCTGCACGGCAACCTAATCAACTACCGCATTGAGCTGATAAAGCGGATCGGGCAGGACAGGGTTGATTGTCTGGAAGGAAAGCATGAAGCCGCACATCTAAGTATTGATGACCTGAAACAGATCAAGGCTGATTACAAACGAAAACTAAAGGAGTTGTCGTGTGGCTAATTGTATCGGCTGCCGCTATTACGTCCCGCACCGTCCACATAAGGGAAAGGGCGAGTGCTGGCAGCAGCCGATGACCAAGACCGGCACAGAGAAGCCGCCAAAGGATGCGATCAAGGATTCATGCAAAGACTGGAGGTTGCTTGATATGGGGCAGGTAAGGGGTAGATCAAAGCGCAGGTTTATTTGGGATGCAAATTTAACGGTGAGACTTGAATGACAGCGATGCCAAGAAGATTCTACGGCGACCCATCAGACAACATCGACGAACTGCGAAAACTTCGCCAGGTAGTCAAAAGAAAAACAGAAAACGAGCGGCTGGCAAAGCAGCGGCGAATCAGGAAGTTGGTTAAACAGGTAATTGCAAACGGAGGCGGGACACATGGTAAATAGCGCAGCGGTGAAACAGTACGATGATTATTTGTTTGATGTGGTTCACCAGGCACTCACGTTTGCATATCGCTATTCAGGTCAGCAATACAGCCCGTCTGTATTGGCGCAGTTCATGGCGCGAAGTGGTGGGTCAGGCAAAGGTCTGTCCGGTCTTGATGGCGCTGCCCAGGCCGGTTTGATTCGCGCAATGATAGACCGGCTCCCAATGCAAGAGCGCCACATTATCGCGGCAAGGTTTTCGGCCAATGAGTGCGAGAGCGTCGGCGCGCGGCTGGCGCTGTTGCCGGTGGCTATTTGCTGCATGGGGACGGGTTGTCATTCGACCAGAGCTGCGGATGCGCTGCTGCAAAAGTGGTTTGGGTTAAAGCTCAATATTCATGACGTTGCGGATATGTATGGCATCCAGCGGAATGCAGTCAGCCCGGCATGGCGGAACGTGCGCGAAAGCATGAAACAGATATGGGAGCGTGCGGAAGAGGGCGCGTTCAGGGAATTGCAGCGTTCGGGATTGATACCATGAATGTGAAAAAATTTGACAAACGCGGAATTATGCCTAAAATGAGCACTTATTCGTAGGTTCACTCTTACGCACCAAACAAACGCAACGCCCGCACAGTTCATTCTGGCGGGCGTTTTGCATTGGAGCTCACATGGCAGCTAAACCAATTGGCAGATCGGTTGCAGCCACAATTCTTGCTGAATGGCGAACCGGCGAATACAGCCAGCAAAACATAGCCGACCGCAACAAGGTAAGCAAAGGCGTTGTGAATAAATTGTGCAAAGGTATTTCTCAAGACACAGCGATAATTGTGACCGCAGGAATTCAATACCAACAAGGCCTGGCAGTCCATGATGACCGCAACGTGACCGCTATTACTGACATAGTTGATCGCAAAGTAATGCGCCGTGAAATACTGAGTGAAATGGCCATGCAGAATGCAACCGAATCAATGAGCGCCCCATGCGAAACGCAGAATGATTATCGGGCGCGTGGTGACACAATCCAAAAGGCGGTTGATGTGGTAGACCCTATCAAGCCAGCACAGACCGCTATTCAAATCAACAACACCGCAAACATACCCGCCGGCATGGCTGCAATTTATGCGGCACTTCATGGATGAAAGCCCTTTCATCTTTCTTGCGTACCCTAAGCGATTCAAGGTTGCCTATGGCGGTCGAGGATCAGGAAAGTCGTGGGCATTTGCAAGGGCACTGATTGTCTTAGCATCACAATACCGGTTTAGGGTGTTGTGCGCACGCGAGTTTCAAAACTCGATAGTTGATTCGGTTCATAGATTGCTGTGCGACCAGATCGAATCAATGGGGCTGAGCGATAAGTTTACCATTACCGACAAAGCGATTGTAAGCAGCACTGGCTCTGAGTTCCTGTTCAAAGGGTTGCGCCACAATATCAATGAGATCAAATCGCTCGAAGGCGTGGACGTGTGCTGGGTGGAAGAAGCGCAGCGGGTCAGTCAGTCGTCGTGGGATATTCTGATACCGACGATCCGGAAAGAAGCATCAGAGATATGGATTACGTTTAACCCTGACAACCTGAGCGACCCGACATATAAGCGGTTTGTCATTAACCCTTCACCTGATTGCATTTCAGTCAAAGTCAACTTTGACCAGAACAGGCACTTCCCAGAAACGCTCCGTAAGGAAATGGAGTATTGCAAAGCAAACGATTACGACGCTTATCTGCATATATGGGAGGGCAACCCTCGCGTTATAAGCAATGCCGTCATATTCAAAGGCAAGTATGTTGTCGAGGAATTTGATACCCCAGACGGTATAGACCGTTTCTTTTACGGCGCTGATTGGGGATTCTCGCAAGACCCGACCGTTGGGATTCGCTGCTACATAGTAGGCCGCAAGCTATTCATCGACTACGAGTGTTACGGCATAGGTGTTGAAATTGCAGAGACAGACCAGCTATTGCGCAGCATACCAGGTGCAGACAAGTGGACGATCAAAGGCGATTGCTCACGGCCTGAAACTATCTCCGCGCTGAATAAAAAAGGCCTGAACGTGCAGCCTGCTAAAAAGTGGGCTGGTAGCGTTGAGGACGGTATTGCTCACCTAAGGACGTTTGAGCAGATCGTTGTCCACCCGCGCTGCAAGCACACCGCAGACGAGTTCGCTCTTTACAGTTACAAGGTGGACAAGATAACTGAAGAAGTTCTGCCGGTAGTGGTGGATAAACACAACCATTGTTTGGACGCGCTCCGCTATTCGCTGGACGGCTACATAAACAACAGCACAACAGGACTGCTCGATTACTACGAGCAGGAGGCGGCAGAGCGCAAGAAGGCGCAGCAGCAGCCAGACGGTCACACGATCTATACGCCCCACCAAACCTATTAACAGGAAAAAGGATGAATAAAGTTATGTCTACAATCAGAGTACACGCGCCCGCTGATCTTACAGCTTCGACTGCAATCATAACGGTCAACGGAAGAACATATACAACGCCCGTCGGAACGCCTATCGATGTACCGGATTTTGACGCATTCATAATGCTTGCAAATGGCTGGACCTCAATCGACAAATCAGCTGGGGTCGGCACAACTGCACAGCGCCCAAATCCAGCAACCAAAGGGCTGACATACCTCGATACGACGACTGGAATGCACATTCAGTACGATGGGAAAACTTGGCGTAATCCGGTAACAGGAGCGGCGGTATAGTATGGCAAAAAAGACACCTATCGCGGCTGGCGTCATTGCACGCGTTGCGGCAGGCGTTCGCTTCGCAGTAACAGGCAAGGACGAAAACGGCTGGTTCAGTCCGCTCAAGCCGATGGCTGTTGTAGTGCCTCAATCGCAGGCAGATAGCGTTGAGGGGCGTCAGTTTGATTACCCCGTTGGATATAACACCCGGCTGGACCCACGCCAAGGCGAGGCGGTCACGTTTGCTCAGATGCGTGCGCTAGCTGACGGCTACGACATTTTGCGTCTGGTAATCGAAACCCGCAAAGATCAAGTGGCGAAAATTGCATGGACGGTCAAACCTATTGATGCGGACGCGATGCCTGACGCACGTTGCGAGCAGTTGCAAAAATTCTTCAGGCAGCCAGATCGTGAAAACGGTTGGCACGACTGGTTGCGGATGCTGCTTGAGGAAATGTTTGTAACCGACGCGGCAAGCGTTTACATCCGACCTTCGTTAGGAGGTAAACCATTTAGTTTTGAGGTTTTAGACGGAACAACTATCACGCGCAAGCTGGATGCGCACGGTCGCACGCCGGTCGCGCCTGAAACTGCATACCAACAAATCCTTCATGGTGTACCAGCTGTGGATTACTCAACAGACGAGCTTATCTACCAGCCCCGCAACAAACGTGCGCACAAGGTTTACGGCTATTCGCCAGTTGAGCAGATCATAGTCACAATCAACATCGCGCTGCGCAGGCAGATACACAAATTACAGTATTACACCGAGGGTTCAACGCCAGACCTGATATTTTCCGTTCCGGACACATGGAACCCTGACCAGACACGCAAGTTTAAAAACTGGTGGGATGAAATGCTTGCGGGTAACACGGCAGGCAGACGCGGCGCGATGTTCGTGCCAAACGGCGTGAATGTAATCAACACAAAAGAAGCTGCGCTGAAAGATGAGTATGACGACTGGCTAGCTCGCGTTGTCTGCTACGCATTCAGCGTTCCGCCAACTCCTTTCATTAAACAAAACAACAAAGCAACAGCAGACAACGCATCAAGCCAGGCGGAACAGGAAGGGCTTGAGCCTGTAAAGCAGTGGATTAAGGCGGTAATCGACAAGATCATCCTGCAATTCTTCGGGTGCGATGATTTAGCCTTCGATTGGGTCGAGGACGTTGCAATCGACCCGCTTGTGCAAGCTCAAGTCAACCAGATTTACATAACCACCGAAGTTAAATCTCCTGACGAAGTGCGTATTGAGCTTGGCCTTGAGGCAATGACAGCAGCAGAACGCGAAGCCGCGTTTCCAACACCAGCACCGCCTGTAAAGACGTTCTCGCCTCAAACAGAATCATCGGCAAAGCTAAAGGATGATGGAGCGCCATCAGGTGCAGCCAAGGCCGAAAGCGTAAAAAAAAAAGCTCATCCTCACTAACTGATATTGACCGGAACCGCCCGGCAGTAACCGACGCGGAGGACGCTACAGCGGCAATTATTAGTGACTTCCTTGCAAAGCAACCGCCTGAAATTGCGGAGCAGATAACATCAAGGGTGGCGTCAGGCATGACGGCATCGGAAGCGCTTGCAGCCGTGACGCTGGATTGGTCGCCGTTGGCGGTATCGCTGGCAGGTAGCGGTGACGGGGGCATAGTCGCACCACTGGCGGCAATTGCTCAGGACGGAGGCTGAGAAGCTATCGCGCAGATTAGCGTCGGCACAGAGGACTTATTCAGCGTAGTGAATGCGCAGGCTGTTGAGTGGGCGCAAGACAGAGCTGCTGAAATGGTCGGCATGAAGTGGGTTGACGGTGAGCTAATCCCAAACCCAAACGCATACTGGCAGATAACCGAATCAACCCGAAGCATGGTTTCCGATGTGGTTGAGCTGGCTGAAGCCGAAGGGTGGAGCGTTAAACAGCTTGCCGACGCGCTGATTGAGGACGCGGCTTTTTCACCCGAACGCGCCATGATGATTGCAAGGACTGAAACAGCATTGGCTGATATGGCGGGCAGCATGATCGCCTATCGTGCTAGTGGGGTGGTAGTTCGTAAAAAATGGCTGGTAGGCATTGAATGCTGTCCGGCTTGTGAGGAATTAGACGGGGAAACTGTTGGGCTGGATGATGAATTCTCAGACGGCAGCGATGCACCCCCAAAGCACCCAAATTGCAGATGCTCAATCAGGCCAATTGTTGCGGAAGCTGAGAAGGTTGCGAAGAACTTCAATCCGGATCAACCGAGGGATGAAAACGGAAAGTTTGCAAATATTGGGGCATTGGCAGACAGCGCAAGGAAAAATCCGGATCGTGCCGCCTCGCATTTACTTGGAGCCGTGTCACGTTCAAATGTGGAAGCTGTTCATAAAAATGTTGGCGTAGATTTATCCGGATATAAACGCAAAGCCAATGATCAGGAATTGCGGCACGCGTTCAACAGTCATGGCGACACAAAAAAAGAAAAATTGCGCGGACAGCGTGCAATCACCTCAGCAGACTTTGGAAAATTAGGTTCAATCACAAATAAACCAGGCACTGTTTCTTTGAGTCCGAAAGACTGGCGCGGGCTGCCGTGTATGGAATATGTAAAGGAAATACATGGTGAAACATATCACTATGTTGAAGCTCGTAATGATAGAGCTGCAGAAGTGGTGTTTGTTTCTTTGAGAGTTCACGTAGGCAAACAAAAATGAAGTACCCACGGGGGTTTCTGCTTTTTACACCGAAACCTCTACGCCCTAAGCGTGCCGTGGGGATACATATAGTATAAATCAGAAAGGCAAAAAATGAAACTTTACGCAGAAATAAGCAAGACCGAGCAGCTAGACGATGGCACGATGAAGGTTTGGGGCTACGCATCCAGCGAATCAATCGACTCCGACGGCGAAACGATCACAGCAGACGCAATGAAGGCCGCGCTGCCTGATTACATGAAGTTCGGCGCTGTCCGCGAAATGCACCAAGCCAAAGCAGCAGGCACGGCGATTGAGGCCAGTGTTGAGGCTGACGGTCGCACGTTCTTCGGCGCTCACATCGTCGACCCTGTTGCCGTCAAGAAGGTGCAGACAGGCACTTACAAGGGCTTTTCCATCGGCGGCAAGATCACCGAGCGCGATGAGCTGAACAAAACCGTAATCACCGGCCTGAAGCTGGTCGAAGTCTCCCTGGTTGATCGTCCGGCAAATCCTGACAGCGTGTTCACCATGTTTAAGGCTGAAGGCATTGATGCAGGCGAGGGCGCAACAGTTGAGCTGACAGCTGTTGATGCGCTGGCAGAACTGTTGAACAAGGGTGAGATCACGGCAGAGCGTTTGCTTGAGCTGGCAAAAAAGAAGGACACAACGGCAGCGGATAACCAAGCCATTGCAGACGCCGCCAGTGAAGCGGCAGACAAATCCAGTAAAGCAGCGGACAAGGCCAGCGACAAAGCCGACGGCTCTGACGACAAGGCGGATGATGATGCAGCCGCAGACGCGCACGAAGCCGCAGCCGACGCTCATAGCAAGGCGGGACAGCTCGCAACGTCCAAGCAGATGCAACGCCGTCACCAACGCAAAGCATCGGCTCACAGCTCGGCTGTATGGTCGCACAAGTCAATCCAAGTAGGCGATCTAACCAAGATGAGCGGCGAGCTGGATACAACCAAGGCTGACTTGAGCAAAACTGCTGGCGATCTGGCAAAAGCGGTCATCGAGCGCGACGGTCTAGCAAAGCGCGTCACAGAACTGGAAGGAATGGCCGCCACCGGGAAAGCGTTCTTGAAGGCGGTAACTGTCACCAAAGCGCAGGATGCAGCCGCAGAATCCGAAGTAAAAGAATTAACTGAAATCCGAAAGGCTGACGGAAGTCTCGACAAAGAAGCAACTGCCACGCTGCTGATTAAGCAGGCTCACAAATCACCAATGCGACTTTCCTTTTAATCAACCCAACCCATACCCAACCCGCTTCGGCGGGTTTTTTTATGTCCGTAGCATCAAAACTGTTGACATTCTCAAAACGCTAAATATAAACAAACTGCACATATACAGGTAACGGAATATGACTACTACCCGCATCATCAATAACGCCGGATCATCATTAACACGCCCTGACGGCACCCCGCTGGCATTTGTTCAGGTGTCATTCATGTTGGCAACGATGACAGGCATACCGTGCGACGTATTCGACGCAGTGACCGGCGAACGCGTTGTCGGCAGCGTGTCAGTCGTGACGGATGCCAATGGCCTGTTTAGCGCATCAATCTGGCCGAATGACCGGGGCAGTATTGCCAGTCAGTATGTCTGCACAATCAATTACCCGGGGGCGGGCAGTTTCAGTGCCGGCGTACCATCTGGCGCGCTACCGCTGACATGGCTGCAATTTAAAACTTCCGGATTGCCTGTCACACCTCAGATCGTCACCGCGCTAACGGCTTATATCGCGCAAATGGACGCAGACGTCGCGGCAGCAAGTGTGTCGGTGGCAAGTGCAGCGGGATCAGCCACATCAGCAGCAGTATCGGCGTCTACCGCAACAGCGCAGGCAGGCATTGCCACGACTGGCGCGACAGCCGCGACAACACAAGCAGGCATTGCGGCATCGCAGGCAACCAGCGCATCCGGATCGGCAACCTCTGCATCCGGATCGGCAAGTACAGCAACGACGCAAGCAAGCAATTCCGCGGGGTCTGCAACTTCTGCTGCCAATTCTGCTACCACTGCGACAGCGCAGGCAGTAATCGCCACAACAGGCGCTACCACCGCAACGACACAGGCCGGTATCGCCACAACAGGGGCAGCCACCGCCACCGCGCAAGCCGGCATAGCTACTGCGCAGTCGACAGCCGCATCAAGTAGCGCAGCAAGCGCCCTTGCGATTTATGGCAATACGACAGCGATGAATACGGCTGTGAGTACCACAACCACAAATGCATCTACCGCCACCGCGCAAGCCGTCATTGCCACGACACAAGCAACTGCAGCAGCGGCCAGTGCAGCCAGCGCTGTTGCCATCGTCACAGGTGTCGCAAGTGCCAGGCCGAGCATTAGACCTTCACTGCTTTTAGATTTTGCAAACGCAGGGACATTAGATCCAAGAGTGACATTTACACGCGCATCAACTGCTAACTATTATGACGGTAAGACGGTTGCAATAGCAGAACAGAATTTATTGCTGCAAAGTCAGACGTTTGGAACAACTTGGGTGACGACAAATGGGGCACTGGCTACTGGAATAACCGACCCTGCAACTACTTTAACCGCAACAACTTTAACTGCTACAGCGGCAAATGCAACTGTATATCAGACATTAAATTTATTCGCACTTCCGTATACTTTTAGCATATATATGCAACGGGTAGCAGGAACAGGAACGGTTAATTTAACGCTAGATGGTACGACATTAACGCCAGAAACGATAACAATGTCTTGGGTTAAATATTCAATTACAGCAACACCAACAGCGGCGAGTAATACAATCGGAGTGCAGATTGTAACGCTAGGAGATGCGGTTAATATATGGGGTGCTCAATTAGAACAACGCAGTTCAGTAACAGCATATAATGCTACTACAACAGTCGCAATAACAAATTATATTCCTGTACTATTATCTGCGCCTGTTAATACACCTAGGTTTGATCATGATCCGATAGCAGGAACGTCTTTGGGATTATTGATTGAACAGCAAAGTACGAATTTATTTACATATAGTTCAACATTCAATAATACTTCAGTTTGGTCTACATACCGAGGAATTATAAATCAGAGCGTAGCAATTGCTCCAGATGGTACTGTATCTGCATCAAAACTTATCGCAGATACAAGCACAACTCCTGTGATCCATTCGATTATTCAAACAATAACCACCACCGCTCAATCATATACATTAACTGTTTATGCAAAACAAGGAGAATACTCATATTTGATTTTTCGGGGAATTGGAGCAGCAGACAATTATTTCAATTTAAGTAATGGGACATTAGGTAGTATATCGACAGGAGTTGTTGCTAATATTATATCGGTAGGAAATGGCTGGTATAGATGTTCCGCAACTGCTGTATTTTTGGCACAAGCATCTGCACTTAATATAGCAGTTTCAAATAATGGTAGTAATACATTTACAGGAGATGGATATTCAGGAATTTATATCTGGGGTGCGCAATTAGAAGCTCTGCCATTATCCACATCATATATTCCAACAGTTGCATCGCAGGTCACACGAAGTGCTGATACTGCTCAGATGATAGGTACTAACTTTTCTTCTTGGCATAATCAAATGCAAGGCAGTTTTTATGTCAACTGCACCCCGCAGACTGTGGCGCAATCTGGCGCAGTATTTGTAGTAAATACCACATCGTATCATAATGAAATTAGTATCTTTAAAGTCTCTAATTTAGTTAGCGTATCAAATGGTACACAATGGGGATATGCTGTAACAGTAAATGATATAGGGTATTCTTCTGCATTATCTGCTGTCAATACAGCGAATGTAAATAGTTCTCTTGCATGTAGTTATATTGGAGGTTCTGGGGTATTTGCAGTCGCTGGCGCAATAATTTCCACAATTATAATTCCTGCACAAATGCCCCAACCTATATTACTAAGAATAGGGTCGCGAGATGATGGATATTTTATAAACGGCACTATAAAACGAATAGCATACTATCCTCAAGCTCTAACTAATATACAACTTCAAGCACTCACATCATGATAGATTATTATCTAAATTTTGCAGACGAAGCAGCGGCAAATGCCGCGCTTTATACTACTGTTATCGCGCCGGAAATATTGGCCGACAATGGCTCGATCATTACGCCAGAATTAACTCAATTAATTCCGATCTATCAAAATATTGACACCATTGGCGTTATTTTCAAACCGACTGGAGCAGTAGATGGCGAGGGTATTTCGGTTCTAACTGCTGTCGCAGGCTGGCATGTAAATGTCAGGTCAGAAAAGGAAATCTTTGATCTTGCAGAATTTCAAGTTAATCCCATTAATCCTGTTCGCATTTGGGCATAATCATGACACTTTTATTAGGCACATTACCAAATCAAGTCCCGACAAATGGTGATCTGGGGACAATGGCATTTCAAGATTCTGCTGGAGTTAATATCACCGGTGGAACAGCATCACTGAACATCACTGGCGGTACAGCTATACACGCCAGCATGATAGTGAATTCGCCAGTGGGTACGGGCTATGCCACCGGCGCGGGAGGGGCGGTAACTCAGCTTACCAGTCGGACAACGGGCGTGACGTTAAACACGCCGGCAGGGGCTATAACGATGTTTTCCGCTGCCGGATCAGCAACGCCCGCGACCTTCATTGTCACAGATAGTACTGTTTCCGCGACCGATACGATTTTAGTAAGCGAGCGGTCAGGGACAAATTTATATATTTTGCACGTCACGTCAGTTTCTGCCGGTAGTTTTGCCGTTACTTTTTACACCACTGGTGGCGTGGCAGTGGATGCACCGGTTATTAACTTTGCTGTTTTTAAGTCGGCAATTTCTTGATAGAAATTAATTTTTAACGCGTTTATTTAAACAGGACAATATGGATAACCTAACCCCCGCTGCAAAGCATATTTTGGATGTTGTAGCCTTATCACTTGCGGGGTTTAGTGTTGCCGCTGCGAGTTTAATTTCGTTCCTGCCAGTAATCGCTTCAGCACTATCAATCATTTGGTCAGTTTTGCGATTTCTTGAGATGTTCAAGGCTCGCAAATTCAAACGCAGAATGCAAATAAAGGAGTGATTTGATGTTCAATCTGATAAATTATGTAGGTCCGCATGCAGCATTACCCGACTGGAACGCAGAACGGCAAGCCAACGCGCAGGGCCTAATCACGGCATGCGCAAAATTACAGGCGGCATTGCAGGATGCTGGCATCCACTTCCAGATTAACCCTCGCACCGGCACCACGATCAGCGGTGAGACTCTCGGAGGATTTCGTCCGCAGTCGTGCCCTATCGGCGCGCATGATTCTGCGCACAAGACGGGGGAGGCGGTAGACCGCTATGATCCTGACGGTGTTATCGATGGCTATCTGATGGCGCATCAAGAGCTGCTTACCGAGTGCGGTATATACATAGAGCATCCGAGCGCGACACATGGCTGGTCTCACTGGTCAATCCGCGCGCCTGCGTCCGAACATCACGTTTTCTTTCCGTGAGGTGATTATGAACTGGCTAAAAGATAGAGCAAATCTGGTCATCAGCATGACTAAGCTGTTCGGCCTTGTCGGCATGGGGTCAATGACCTACAACTTTATACACGGCGCGTCCGTGGATTTTCAAGGGTACGGGCTGGCCGTCGGCGGCATGATGTCGGCGCTGGCCTTGAAATACCACGTCGAGGGTATCAAAAATGATACTACAAATTAAATTGGCGTTATGGCTGGCCTCCGTGCTGGCTGTGTTCGCCTTGTTCTACGGCGCTTATCATTACGGTAGGCACGTGCAGTCGCTGGAAGATTCAACGACACTGGATAAGGCGGTACAGGCGCAGCTGGTGGCTAATCAAGCGGCCCTGCTCGACTATACAAACAAACTACAAACCGCAGGAGTACAACATGACACTGACCAAACCACTATCGACAATCTGCATTCTGCTGCTGGCCGGCTGCGCATCCACATCCCAACCTGTCCCGTGCCCGGTAACACCACCGCCGACGTCAGTTCAGACGGAAGTGCCGGGCTACTTCCAAACACAGTGGATGAGTCTTTTGCAAGACTTCAAGACGGGGTTAGCGAACTCACAAAACGCTGCGACCAGCTCAACATCGACGCCATTAGGATCAATGCGGAAGTAAAGTAGAAACGCCAAACCGACGGTAAGATAAAACGTTTTACGGAATAATTACGGATTATCTCTGAAATGCCAATACCTGTCTTATTGTCGAGTCTCTTCTTTCGCACCAGGTAAAATAAAGTATTAAGTATCACGACATGTAACTGGAGATAATTGCATATCATGTAATTATCTCCATTTTTTTTCCCAATGGTGAAGGCGCTTTGCTGCGAGGTTCAGAGGGGGCGACAGACGCTTATCTGGAAAGTTGACGTTTGATTACCCACTAAGAATCACATAAAGCCGTAAAAATTGACACCCAATATCCGGCCACTACTTCCCGCTGGTATATTGCTTCAAGGCTTTGATTAAATTGCCCGGTTTTGCCAACTCGCACAACAAGGCTGCGGCTTTGTTTAATTCGTCCTGTGACAGGGCAGCCCCC
>CAIWRI010000021.1 GCA_903915035.1 uncultured Nitrosomonadales bacterium
CTACATAGGCGCCATGCCGGGCAAGGTGCTGCAAAGCCTGAGCAAGGTGGGAACGCGCAATCCGCTGTTCCTGCTCGATGAGATCGACAAGCTCGGTACCGACTTCCGGGGCGACCCCAGCAGCGCGCTGCTGGAGGTGCTGGATCCGGAGCAGAACCACAAGTTCGGCGACCATTACGTCGAGGTCGACTTTGATCTCAGCGACGTCATGTTTGTGGCCACCTCCAACTCCATGAATATTCCTCCGGCCCTGCTGGACCGCATGGAAGTGATCCGCCTGGCCGGCTACACGGAAGACGAGAAGACCAATATCGCCATCACCTATTTGCTGCCCAAGCAGATGAAAAACAATGGCGTCAAGGAGTCGGAACTCTCGATTTCCGAAGATGCGGTGCGCGACATCGTGCGCTACTACACCCGGGAAGCCGGCGTGCGTGCGCTGGAGCGCGATCTGTCCAAGATCTGCCGCAAGGTCGTCAAGGGCTTGTTGCTCAAGAAAATGGTGCCTCAGGTTCAGGTGAATGCAGACAATCTGAACGAGTACCTGGGCGTGCGCAAGTACACCTACGGCCGCGCCGAACAGCAAAACCAGGTGGGTCAGGTCTGCGGCCTGGCATGGACCGAGGTGGGCGGCGATTTGCTGACCATTGAGGCCGCGCTGACGCCCGGCAAGGGTGTCATCACCCGCACCGGTTCCCTGGGCGATGTGATGAAGGAGTCGGTGGAAGCCGCCCGCACCGTGGTGCGCAGCCGCGCCAGGCGACTGGGTATCAAGGATGAAGTGTTCGAAAAGAAGGATATTCACATCCACGTGCCCGATGGCGCCACGCCCAAGGACGGCCCCAGTGCCGGTGCCGCCATGACGACGGCCTTTGTGTCGGCGTTAACCGGCATCCCGGTACGGGGCGATGTGGCCATGACCGGTGAAATCACCCTGCGTGGTGAAGTCACCGAGATTGGTGGACTCAAGGAAAAGCTGCTGGCGGCCTTGCGTGGCGGCATCAAGACCGTGCTGATTCCCGAGGCCAATGCCAAGGACCTGCAGGAGATTCCTGAGAACGTCAAGAATGGTCTGGAGATCGTGCCGGTGCGCTGGATCGATCAGGTGCTGGAGCTGGCTTTGGAAACCAAACCAGTTCCCTTGCCCGACGAAGAGCTGGTGGCCGCCACCGTGGCAGTTGTCAAGGTCGATGGTGTGCTGGAGTCGGTGAAGCACTGAAGCAAAAAAGTCCTCGCGTTTTAACGTCACTGACCAAAAGTTAAAAAAGTTACGCTATAATCTGAGGCTTGAAACGCGGGAATAGCTCAGTTGGTAGAGCGATACCTTGCCAAGGTATAGGTCGAGAGTTCGAGCCTCTTTTCCCGCTCCACATTAAAGGGAAAGCGTAATGCTTTCCCTTCGTAGTTTAGATGGTGCGTTAGCAAATCGGTTATGCCCCGGATTGCAAATCCGGTTAGCCCAGTTCGACTCTGGGACGCACCTCCAAAGATTACCCGTTAATTCAATAGATTAGCGGGTTTTTTATTGCCTCCTTTATATTCCTGCTTGCGTATTTCTACCATTAACAGCCATAATTAACCGATAAACTAACCATCAGAGTTGGCAAAACCACCCTGCACCTGAAGTCTTTTGCGTTGAGGCGAGTTTATACGGGGCAATCATGCGCTACATCGCCATTCACGGCGATTTTAAAAAATGAGTATGCAAATAAATAATCACATACAGAAAGGCACACCATGAACGACAATTTTGATGCGGCATTTGAAAAAATCATCGGCAGCGAGGGAGGGTATGTTAACGATCCACAAGATCCCGGAGGCGAGACAAAATTCGGGATTTCAAAGCGCAGCTATCCGACTACTGATATTGCCAACTTGACGCTCGACCAGGCTAAAGCTATTTATCAGCGCGACTACTGGGATAAATGTAGTTGTTCACAGCTGCCTTCTCCGCTGGATCTGCTGGTGTTTGATTCTGCGGTAAATCAGGGCGTCTCTCCGGCCTGTCACATGCTACAGGATGCAGTCGGGGTTGTATCTGATGGCGTTATCGGAGCCCTCACAGTCAGTGCGGCAGTTCATGCCGGTCCGCGCGCTGCTGCGCTTTTTATGGCTAATCGCGCTATGCGTTATGCAAATACGCCGGAACCACAGCGCACACAATATTTGCATGGCTGGTTTAACCGTCTGTTTTTAACTTCAATGGGGGTCTGATATGGATTTTACAGACATCACAAAGACAGTTGCGCCGTGGATAGGAACGGCGCTGGGCGGCCCGTTGGGTGGTATGGCGGTTGTGGCTGCGGCGAATGCGCTGGGCATAACAGAACCCACTACTGACGCGCTGAAACAGGCTATCAGCAGCGCGACGCCTGAACAAATGCTCGCGCTTAAAAATGCAGACCAGGCATTTTCAGTGCAGATGCAGTCGCTAGGCTTTAAGCAAACACTCGATCTGGCCCGGCTCGCAACAGCTAATAACAAAGACGCAAAAGGAATGCGGCTGTCTGCCAAAAGCCAGGTTCCGGCAATATTGGCTGTGATGGTCACGCTTGGGTTTTTTGGTATTTTAATCGGCATGTTGCTGGGAGTCCTTAAATCGGCAGAAAATCAAGCCTTGCTGATTATGCTCGGTGCGCTGGGTGCCGCCTGGGGTGCGATTGTAAATTACTATTTTGGCTCCTCAGCCGGTAGCGCAGACAAGACCAATCTGCTCGCACAGGCGCAGCCGATTAAGTCAGTGTGATTCTTCGGCAGCACTCGGGCATATTAAATGCTGCCGTATGTGTGGTGATTTTGTGTATAATGCGGCCTCTGCAAACATACACAGTTGGCGCGTGAGTCTGTATTGATCGTAATCTTTTGATATAACCACGGTTACATCGGATTACCAATTCGGTTAGACCAGTTATACACTGGCACGCACCTCCATACATCTGCCCGGGTGGTGAAATTGGTAGACACAACGGACTTAAAATCCGTCGCCTTGAAAAGGGCGTACCGGTTCGATTCCGGTTCTGGGCACCAAATAATCAATGACTTACAAGCGTTTTGTCTCTGAATAAAAAACCCCGAGAAAAACAAAAGTAAGCAAAAAGTAAGCAGTAGGATTTAAACGGGCATAAAAAATCGCCTGATCTGTCACCAGTTCAAGCGGTCAGTGTTGGTGCTGTCAGTCGCGTATTAACCGATCACCGCCTAATCGTTTTCATGAGCTGATTCATTTCCGCAATCCACGGGTCAACCTTATTCCGTGACAATCTCTCAACCTTCGCTTTAGCGCCTCCTCGATCGCCAGCGCCGCCGCTCCGTTCTCATTGCTGCGTAAATGTTCTGCGACGATACAGCCTTGCTCTCGCTCCTAGCCCTGAGATATATAAATGGAAAACCCGCACAAGGCGGGCATAATCCGTGATGCCGTAATGCGTGTTTAATCTTCTTGCCGTGCCATCATGGCCTCATCCAGCGCGTCACGATCCAGTCCACGTAGCAACGCCGTCCGGCGTTTCTGTGCAGCCGCATTCGCGCAACGGCTCAATCATCTCTTTGTCGTTACGGCACCCGCTGGCCAAACTGGTTAAGCCTTCATCATTGCCAAGCCATAGTGCTACCCTCCAAGTCTCGTCACTTAAATTTATGCTACTCATGCCATTAAAAATGGCTCATCCGACCCGATTGGCAAAACGTCAACAGAACCCAATTTAAGTAATTTCAGTACTGACTGGTATTCCTGTGCATAATTCCGCGCAATATTTTTAAGTGCAATTTCGATTTTTATATTGATTCAAACTATGGGATATATTAAAAAAAATATAGCTGCCGGCGGGCAGGTAGTATTTTTAAAATAGGTCACTACTCGTGAGTTAAATAAGGTATGGTTTGCAATTGAATGCAAATCCTCAATTTGCTTCTGAAGAATCTGCACGCCGTCAAAGTGTTTATTTAGATTTTAAAATAATGTAATCAAGGAAATACATGCTTCCATACGCCGGTGCACGAGTGGTGATACGCGATGAAGAGTGGTTGGTGCGTCGTGTCGATCCTTCCAGTGATGGCGGGCATCTGCTAAGTTGCGATGGCGTATCCGATCTGGTGCGCGGCCGGTCTTCACAATTTCTGACCCAACTGGAAGAGGCCATTCTTGTCCTTGATCCTGCCCAAACGGTGCTGATTGCCGATGAAAGCTCTCACTTCAATAGTACCTTCCTCTACCTTGAAGCTCAGTTGCGGCGCAGTACGCCGAATGACGATCAGATTCATTTAGGCCATCGGGCGGTGATGAATCTGGTGCCCTACCAGCTCGACCCTGCCTTGCAGGCACTGAAACAACCGCGTCAGCGCATCCTGATTGCCGACGCCGTGGGGCTGGGTAAAACGCTCGAAGCCGGCATTCTGACCACCGAGCTGATACAGCGCGGGCGAGGGCAGCGCATTCTGGTGATTACCCTCAAAAGCATGTTGACCCAGTTTCAGAAGGAATTCTGGAGCCGTTTCTCGATTCCGTTGGTCAGACTCGATTCAATCGGGCTGCAACGGGTGCGTAACAATATCCCCGGCAATCATAACCCGTTCAATTTCTACGACCGCACCATCATTTCGATCGACACGCTCAAGAGCAATCTGGAATACCGGAACTATCTTGAAAATGCCTGGTGGGACATCATCATCATCGATGAGTGCCACAACGTCGCTGCTCGGGGCAATGAAGACGGCATGTCCCGTCGCGCACGTCTGGCACGCATGCTGGCGGGGCGCTCTGACACCATGATGCTGCTCTCAGCGACCCCGCACGATGGATCGGCACGCAGCTTTGCCTCCCTGATGAGTCTGCTTGATCCGACCGCCATCAGTGATCCGGACGATTACACACCGCAGGATTTCAGAGAAAAAGGGCTGGTGATGCGCCGCTTCAAGAAGGATATCCGCGATCAGGTGAGCGCCGACTTTCAGGAGCGTATCACCGAGCAACTCAAGCAAGCGGCCAGTCCGCAGGAAGAGGCCGCCTATCGCGCCCTGTTAGCCATCCCGTTTACCCAGAAAGGCGAACATCGTGCGGGTAAGCAGCAGGAACTGCAACGCGTGGGGATGCAAAAGGGCATGTTCTCCAGTCCATTTGCGGCACTGGATTCTGCGGAGCGCCGCATCAAGTTGCTGCTGGCAAAGCCTGTTGTCAGTGCCGATGAACATGCTGAAGTGGCAGCGCTACAGGAATTTGCGATGACTCTGCGTGCGATTGATGCCAGCAGCTTCAGCAAATTTCAGCGTCTGGTGCAGCATCTGAAGAGCGTGCAGTTTAACTGGCAGCCGTCCGATTCATCTGACCGTCTGGTGATTTTCTCCGAGCGCATCGAAACGCTGCGCTGGCTGCAAGACGCGCTACCCAAAGCGGCGGGTCTGAAAGCGGCTCAACTGGAAATCCTGCACGGCGGCATGACCGACACCGAACAACAGGAGCTGGTGGATCGCTTCGGTCGCCGCGACGATCCGATGCGGGTGTTGCTCTGTTCGGATGTGGCCTCCGAAGGGCTCAATCTGCATTACTTCTGCCATCGCCTGGTGCACTTCGATTTGCCCTGGTCGCTGATGGTTTTTCAGCAGCGCAATGGTCGCGTGGATCGCTATGGTCAGAATCATCAGCCGCGCATTGTCTATCTGTACACCGAAACGACCGTGGAACGCATCAACGGCGACATGCGTATTCTGGAAATCCTGCAAACCAAGGACGAACAGGCCAACAAGAATCTGGGTGATCCGGCCTCCTTCCTGCATGTATTTGATCCTGAGAAAGAAGCCGCCAAGGTGGCGGATATGATGGCGGCCGGCACCAGTCCTCAAGTGTTTGAAGCAACCCTTGATGCCGCTCAAGCTTCGTCAGAAAAGCCCGCCAATGCTGATGAGGAGGGTGACTGGCTGCTCAAACTTTTTGCTCAGACTGAAACCGTGGTGGATACCAAATCCAGTACCGATTTCATCAAGGAAGGATTGACGCTGTTTGGCAATGCGGAACTGAGCGCGGATTACCTCTTTGCCAAAACCGCCTTGCAGCAACTCTCGCAGCCTGCGCCCATTGCCGAGTTCAGCCACGATGATGCCAGTCAGATTATTACATTAACGGCTCCCCGTGATTTGCAGGCGCGCTTAAAAGTCACCTTGCCGCTGGAAGTGCGCGACGACAATCACCGTTATGCCTTATGCGCGCATAAAAGCCGCATCGCACAGGCGATTGAGATGGCGCGTCAGGCGAAAGCGGACGAGGAAAGCTGGCCCTCACTGCATTACCTCTGGCCGCAGCATCCCATCATGGACTGGTTGTCAGATCGCGTGCTGACTGCTTTTGGCCGCCATCGTGCGCCGGTGATTCAATGTCCACAGTTGGCTGTCGGTGAGCAAGCCTTCATGCTGATGGGACAGATTCCGAACCGCAAGGGTCAGCCCTTGCTGGTCGAATGGCAAGTGGCGGTGAATGTCGGCGGGGCTTGGTCCTTACAGGCTTTTCCAGACTTTGTTAGCCGCACCAAACTCCGCGCTAATTCGCTGGCTAACCGTAATCAGGGGATCGACACGGTCAGTTTGCAGGAAAATCTGCCTGAAGCGGTGGCGGCCATGCAGCGACACATGGTCGCTTTGCAAAAAACGTTTGCATTAGATATGACGCAGCGACTTGCCGGAACACTGGCTGATCTGGAACGCTTGCAAGGCAAACAGTTCGAGCAGCTTGAATTGCGCCTCAAAGCTAATCAGCAAGCCGAACAGTTTAAAAAATCACGCAGAGAGCAGCGCACCCAGCATATCCACAAGGTGTTCGACGAATACCGCCAGTGGGTGCAAGACACCATGACCACCGAGCCACAGCCCTTCATTCAGGTGCTGGCTGCGGCCGTGCGCTAAACCTTGCAACAAACAAGAGACCCGCTATGTCCATCACACAGACCGTACAAAGCTTTGCCGGTATCGCCAATGAAAACGAATTTTACGGCCATCATTATCTGGCCGAGGTGTTTAAAGGCGATATTCGTACCCTGATAGAAAAATGGCAAGCCATTGAAGAAGCTGCTAGTGAAGAATCCCGTGCCCAATCACGCACGCCTTACAAACGTCTGGCAGGGCTGACCGGCAAGTGGTTTGCCAATCTGGCCAGTTTCAGCCGTCTGCGAGAGGATGCCGAGCGCCTGCAAAACCATTTGCTGCTGCACACGCCGTTGTTTGAAGCCTTGGGTTACCAGCTGCAACCTCAGCAAATCAGCTTGCAAGGCGGGATGCCTGTGCCGGTTTGGGCGGCTTTCGGCGAGGCGCATCAATCGCCTCAATTGCTGATCGTGCCGGCTTATCAACCCGGTCATGAAGAAGAGGACCCGCTCGATCATAAACTGACGGCGGCTCACTATGATGGACAGGAAGTTCCCAATGCCCTGAAAAATCTTACCTGGCTGGAAATTCTCTCCGAAGCCCTGTTCGGCACCGATCATCCGCCGCGCTATATTCTGCTGGCAGGTTACAAGGACTGGCTGCTGCTCGACCGCTACAAGTGGCCGAACAATCGTCTGCTGCGCTTCGACTGGAGCGAAATTCTCGACCGCAAGGAACCTTATACTCTGCAAGCCGCTGCGGCCTTGCTGCATCACGATAGCCTGGCGCCCGAGCAAGGGGCCAGCCTGCTCGAAGGTCTGGATGAAAACGCGCATAAGCACGCCTTCGGTGTCAGTGAAGATTTGAAATATGCGCTGCGCACCGCCATCGAGTTGCTGGGCAACGAAGCCGTGCAACAACTGCGGCAAAAGGCCCAGGCGAACAAGCAAGGTTTTTATACCGGCAAGGATGCTGTTGATGCGGGCGAGCTGAGTCTCGAATGTCTGCGTCTGGTGTACCGTTTGCTGTTCATGTTCTACATTGAAGCCCGCCCCGAGCTGGGTTATGTGCCTATCCAGAAAAGTGAGATTTACGCCAAAGGCTACAGCCTTGAAAGCTTGCGCGATCTGGAAATGACCCAGCTCTCAACCTCTGCGCGGGACGGCATGTATTTCGATGCCTCCTTGCGCCGGCTGTTTTCGCTGATAGGTGAAGGCTGTGGTGCCGCAATGCAACAGAGCGTGCTGGCCGGTAGTGTCAAGGAAGCCTTCGCACTCGCCCCGCTCGACAGCAAATTGTTTGATCCTAACGCGACACCGCTGCTCAATCAAGTGCGTTTCCCCAATCATGTCTGGCAACAGGTCATTAAACTGATGTCCCTGACTGACGGAAAACATGGAAAGCACAGGGGACGCGTCAGCTATCAGTTGCTGTCGATCAACCAGCTCGGTGCGGTGTATGAAGCGTTGTTGTCTTATCGCGGCTTTTTTGCAAAAGAAGACTTGTACGAAGTTCAGCCTGAACCCAAAAAGGCTGCGAGAGTTGCCAGCGATGAGGACGATGACGAGGAGAGCGAACAGGATAGTGGAGGGGGCACCACCGACATGATGGACAGCGCCTGGTTCGTTCCCGCCAGCCGCATAAATCAATATAAGCCTGCTGAACGGGTGCATGATCTTGATGACCAGGGTCATAAAAAGCTGCGCGTCTATCCGCGTGATACCTTTATTTATCGTCTGGCCGGGCGCGACCGGCAAAAAAGTGCCAGTTATTACACCCCGCAAGTGCTCACCCGCTGTCTGGTGAAATATGCGCTGAAAGAATTGCTCAAAGACAAAACCGCTGACGATATTCTGAGCTTGACTGTGGTTGAACCCGCCATGGGCAGCGCTGCCTTTTTGAATGAAGCGGTCAATCAGTTATCCGAAGCGTATCTGGAACGCAAGCAGGCCGAAATCAAACGCCGCATTCCGCACGAGCAATACACGGTCGAGTTACAAAAGACCCGCATGTATATCGCCGACCGCAATGTATATGGCGTGGACTTGAACCCCATCGCCACCGAACTGGCTGAAGTCAGTCTCTGGCTCAACGCCATTTACGGCGAACCGACAGAACAAGGCCAGCCGCCTAAAGCCGCCCGCGTGCCGTGGTTCGGCTATCAGTTGTTTGCCGGTAACAGCTTAATCGGTGCGCGGCGTGAAGTTTTTGCCGCCAGTTTGTTAAAGAAGGGCAGCAAACCTGTCTGGTACGATGTCGCTCCGCGCCGCATTTCACACCCTCTCCCTTTGGGAGAGGGAGGGGGTGAGGGAGTGGGTGGAGGTGGGGTGAGAGGGGCGGATGAAATCTATCACTTCCTGTTGCCCGATACCGGTATGGCCAACTACACCGACAAAGTGGCAAAGCAGCTTTATCCTGCTGATTTTGCACGTCTCAAGGAGTGGCGCACGACCTTGAACAAACCCCTCGAATCGCATGAAATCCAGCGTCTGTTGCAACTATCTGATGCAATTGATGAATTGTTTGCGGCACACACCAAACAAGTGAGCGAGGATCGCGCGCGCACCGAAGATGCCTTGGTGTTGTGGCCAAATGTTGTACCCCCTCGCCCTTTGGGAGAGGGCTGGGGTGAGGGTATTACTTCCCGCCTTCAGAAGGAGGCGATACGTACCCAAGGTTTGCTCAATGAAGACGGCGATTACGCCACGCCTTATCGTCGTCTGAAACTGGTGATGGACTACTGGTGTGCGCTGTGGTTCTGGCCTATCACCCAAAGCGCCGACTTGCCTGGCCGTGAACAATGGTGGATGGAAATCGGCGCGATTCTCGAAGGCAATATCATCGACTTGACACCACAAAGCCAGATGGATTTCACGCCCATACCTGTGCCGCAGCAGTTGCTGCCCGAGATACAGGAAGATATGTTTGGCGCGGTGCAGCCGATGTTGTCTACTGCTCAAGAGCCAGCCAAGCTGCACGATAAATTCGGTCAATTGCGCATCAGTAAGTTGCGTCAAAATTTTGTGCGAGTTTCAACCGTTGAGGCGATTGCCAGACAGCGCCGCTTCATGCACTGGGAGTTGACCTTTGCCGATGTATTCGCCAGCAGAGGTGGCTTCGATCTGGTGCTGGGAAATCCGCCGTGGCTCAAAGTGGAATGGAACGAAGCCGGTATTTTGGGCGAAGCCAATCCTCAGGTTGCCATTGGTAAACTGAGTTCATCCGAACTGGCTCAACAGCGCAGCGCCGCGTTTGCAGAGTTTCCTGCGCTGCAAGGCGAATGGACGACTGAGCTGGAAGAGGCGGAGGCGACACAAAATTATCTGAACGCCATGCAGAATTATCCGCTGCTCAAGGGCGTGCAGACTAATTTGTATAAATGTTTCATGCCGCTAGGCTGGATGCTGGCCGGACAGCGGGGTGTGGTTGGATTTCTACACCCTGAAGGGCCATATGATGACCCGAGGGGCGGGGCTTTGCGTGAAGCGGTCTATGCGCGGTTGCGAGCGCACTTTCAGTTTCAGAACCAGTTCATTCTATTTCCAATTGGACACAGAGTGAAATACAGCATCAATCTCTACGGCACGCCATTGGCACAACCCAGTTTTGATCAATTGGCCAATCTATTCACACCAAGCACAGTAGATGCCTGTTATACGCATGATGGCGTGGGACTCACAGGAGGTATCAAAACTGAAGATAATAAATGGGATATATCTGGTCACCGAGATCGTATTTTACGCATTGGCGATTCGGAGTTGGCCGTCTTTGCCCAGCTCTATGATGAACCCGGCACGCCGCCGCGCCGCGCCAGACTGCCTGCACTACATGCCGGCCAGCTTTCCAGCGTGCTGGCTAAACTCGCCGCTTATCCTAGACGTTTGAGTGATTTAGGCGATGACTATTTTTCAACCGAAATGTGGCATGAAACTATGCAGCAAAAGGACGGCACGATTGTCCGCAACGCCGACCGCAGCGCGCCGTTTGCCGCCACAGCAGAAGACTGGGTATTGTCCGGCCCGCATTTTTACCTTGCCAATCCGTACAACAAAACCCCTCGTGCGATTTGCAGTGAGAAGGCGCATTACGACTCGCTGGACTTAGAAACCCTGCCCGATGACTATTTGCCGCGCAGCAACTATCGCCCGATGGAAGATCGCGCTGAATACACAAGACGCACACCCACGGTGAGCTGGCCGGAAGCTGAAATATTAACCTTGCCTTGGGATGAACTAACCGAAGAAGAACAAAGCGAACACGCCGACAAAAAAGGTCAGGCGGTGGAAGTGCAACGCTGGCGCAAGAAAAGAGTGACGGAATATTTTCGGTTGGTGTTTAGCAATTACGTAAGCATTTCTGGTGAAAGAACAACGCGACCTATTTTGGCTCCCAAGGGCGTTGGACACATTCATACTATTTCATCTCTAACATTCAAAAAATCGTAAGCGTCCGGCTGACTCACCTGTTCGAGTTAGTCAATCTATGCTGTTAGTTTGATGGGCAGAAGTTCGTCGATGCGGCGCATGGTCCAGACGGGAAGTTTTTCCAGCGTATCTTTTAGCCAGGCAGATGGTTCGATGCCGTTGAGTTTTGCGGTGGCGAACAGACTTTGAATGGCGGCGGCCCGTTTTC
>CAIWRI010000022.1 GCA_903915035.1 uncultured Nitrosomonadales bacterium
AGCAATTTGCCCTGGCTTGAACCCCATTGATAGCTGTGTCTGAATCATTGTTCTCTCTTCGATACTCAACTGCTTGTAAATTTTTCCCATGCAACATTCTCCTCTAAAAATGTTGCACTTGGTTTTTGAGCGCACCCTATTCATTTTTAAACCGGTAATCTTATCACCACCACTTAAGCTGTAGCCTGTATCATCATAGGAAGCGTGTGCCAGACGCTTAGCCTTAAAATTTTGTGCAGTGGGATCAGAGCCTGTTGCGGGCGATCCCCCATAAGCATTTTGCGGCACGGCATTTGTCCAGTTAGTAGAGGTATAGGCATAACCGGATAAGTCGGGGTGGTTAACACTAGCGCCGGGATTATTGTTTTTATAGATGCCAAATCTGTAATTCCAGACTACATCGAGAGATGTCTTCACTCCCGTAACCTGTGATCCTAATGTACCTCCGATTTTTATATCACACAGTCCCGGTTCGCCAAGTTGCGCTTCGAGAGCTGGTTCGCCACTATTGCCACTTTGAGCCAGGTCGTACCAACCCGCCTGTCCCGGGCCTCCGCTAGACTTCGAAAATACAGTGGCCCATTCGCCAATCTGAAAACCGTAGTTTGGCGCGCTCCCACCCAATTTCGGGTTGAGGCCGATAGGCACCGGACAAGTTGATTGACCGCTGCCCCGGGTCGCGACCGCCATGGCGCTCACGCCTTGGCTTGAGCCATACGTCGTATTCCCCGAAAAGGCACTCAGCACCTGCAGCAACCAGGGCGCCATGCCGGTTTTGGCGTGAGTACAGTTGGCGTATTTGACATTCGCCACCGGTGTGAAGTTACTGCTGTAGGATCCTGTTAGCGAGTCGCTGAAGGTAATGTCGCCAGCAACGATCCCCGCTGATCCTCCTTGAAAATTCACTTTATTGAGATTGCCAACCGTCATGCCGGTATTCGTGGCGCGAATCAGTGCATCGCTTGCGCCATCAAGTTCCTGTGCCGCTGCCAGGGCGCAACTGTCTGTGGCGGTTTGCAGCTCGGTCTTGACAACAAATAAATGGCCGAAATCCAGCGCGAGACCCATGAAACCCAACAAAAATAGCAGTGCCATGGCAACGGTCACGATGATCGCGCCTTTCTGTTGATGAACAATGCTCATGGTGTCTCCTTTAAAGCGAATCCGCCATAATCTGGCATCACATGCAAACCTTATTGGCCGCTTCCTATCGCGCCACCGATATTGATGACGTTTACTGCGGGAGGTGGTTTCTTGAAAGTATCTTGATAGAGCAGGACCGACTCTCTGGCTGTTTTGCCATCCATGCCCAGTGCCTGATCGGGATTCTTGCCAGCCTCAGGGTTGATGGTCATTTTTAAATCGGCTTCGCGTACCGCGTCGCCGAACTTCGCGTCGTAATTGGGCGTAGTCGAGCAGGCTGTCAGCAGAGCAAGCGTAAATACAATAGTGAGTTTGTTCATGATCATTCCTTTTGCTTGATTGCAGGAACGGCAGATGCCGGAGCAGAACCTTCCAGAGAACCATTCAATAAGTATTGAGCCCGGCTAGGTTCGATATGGTTATCTGTTGGCAATCTGGGCACTTCGGCCAGCGGTTTGACCAGGCGTGGCGTGATCACAAACAAAAGTTCAGTCTGGTCTTTTTGATATTGGGTACTGCGGAACAGGGCACCGAGAACCGGTATTTCACCCAGACCGGGAAAACGTTTGATCGCTGCGGTAACATTATTTTTGATCAAACCGGCAACCACCAGGCTTTGTCCTTCGTTGAGCTGCACCGTGGTATCGGCCCTGCGCACCGTAAACGAAGGCACTACCGATACCACGCCGTTGACAGAACTAAACGGTGAACCGGTCTGTGACAGTTCAGATACTTCCGAGACCAGTTTCAGATTGATGCGTGCACCATCCAGCACCGTGGGTGTGAACTTCACGCCTATCCCGTATTCCTCTTCTTGCAGCGTGATAACAGGGATGCCGCCGGTGCCGCTGCTGCTCTGAGAGACTGGAATGAAGATTTTTCCACCCGACAAAAAGCTGGCCTGCTGACCGCTGATCGCCATGATGTTGGGTTCTGCCAATATTCGAACCAGGCCATCATCCTTTTCGCCGTCAATACTCACCGCAGTCTTGCCTAATCTGAGTGCAGACAACAACCCGCTACCGTTACTAAGAAAGCTGGAAAGTACCGCAAAGCTTGTCGCACTGCCGCCGCGATTAAGATTGACACTCGCGCCCAGTTCATCGAGCAGCGTCTTGCTGACTTCGGCGACCTTGACCTCCAGCATCACTTGCTGTGGAGACGTGATGTTCAGCAGGTTAACCAGTTTCTTGCCGTCACTGTATGAGTTTGCCAGATCCATGGCCTGATCAAGTTTAACGGCATTGCTGACTGTGCCTGTGAGCACCAGGGTATTTTCCGCGCCTCTGACCTTGATGCCGCTTTCTTCCGGCATCAATTCCGTCAGCTTGGCTTGCAGTGTATCGGGGTCGACTGTTACGATCAGGTCCCTAACAGAGCATTGCTCGCCGACACTTTGCAGTACCACATTCATTGAGCCTGCCTTCTTGCCTATCAAAAAAAGTTCCGTCGGGCTGAGCAGCATCACATCCACATCCGCGATGCCATTGGAACTCACTCCCGTTGCTTGCAACTGGCCGGGCGGTGTGTTTTTGTTCAAGTCAACCGGCTTTCCCGCGTGACTTGAAGGCAGGCCGCCTACCACCATGCGCAAGGCAGGCCTGCTGAGTTTGACTACAGTGGCTTTACCCAGCAGAATGTAAGTCGGGGCATCGACAGTGACTGATGTGCAGGATTTGAGCGGGGCTCCCGGCGGCGCAACGATATTTACCGCAATCGCCTGACCTGCAAAAAACATTGCGGCAAATATCGTAAGAATACTTTGATTGTTCTTCACTTTATTTCTCCTGAAGGCTTTTACCCGGCGTTAACCGGCACAAAAATTTTTCCCTGAAAAGCGCTGTCGACTAGAAACAATTAAGCGTGCGCGTGTCGTTATGAAACACTTCAACGCAATCTTTTTTCGGGGCTGATGCGGCCATCCGATGGTGTATGACGAGCGGCTTTACTGCGGCAAGCATGTCAGATTTGGGTTTTTCCTGTTCGTCGAATAGCTGCGACTTGGTGATGCCGTCGGTATTCACTGCGGCCTTGTCCACCTGATTGCGCAATACCAGAGTCAGTGTGCCGATGCTGCGTGCCAGGTCGAGTTTTTCAGCATCTTTCAGGGAGAGTTCCAGTGTGACCGCATTTACCACTTTGGGTTTGGTATCATCCCTGCCGGCTTCCTGAGCGACCGCCAGCACCAGAACATGTTCCAGCACCGTCTTGCTGATTTGCTTCGCGTCTTCTGTTTTGCCCGTCTTGTCCTGCTGAGTGTTGACCATGACATCCACGTAGTTGCCGGGTAATGCGAAGCCTGCCACACCGACCACATCGTTAACACGTACCGTCATGGCCCGCTTGCCTTCGGCGATCACCGCGGACAAGCCACCCTGCGTGCCAAGCGGCGCCAGTTTGGTGTTAAGAATGGCTTCGCCGCGCTGGATGGAGGTTGTCACTACACGGTCCTGCAGATTTTTGGCGTCAATGAAAGCGCCTTGCGGTGTCGAACCACTGGGCCAATCCACCAGCGTGAGCATTTGTGGTGTCAGTCTGCTGCCAAGCTCAATATCTGCCGCAGCCACCACGATTTTGCTGGAGGGAATCGTGCCCTTTTGCGATACCCATCCGACAGCCATTGCCGTCACCACGATGCCCAGCATGGCCGAGATGATCAGCATCCATACCGCCCTTGCGTTCTTCATGGCAAGTCCCCTTGATTATAAAAAATACAGTTGGTGCAACACCAGATAACTGATGGTGCCGACCGCGATGGCGATTCCGTAGGGTAATTTCCCTGCTGATGCGTCTGTTGCGATATGCAGACTCGGTATTGTCCCGCTTATGGCATCAAGAACGCTCACTCGAAAAAGTGCAGACAGATTTTGAAGCAATCGTGGTGCGGTACCTCGTGCCAGTACGAGCAGAACAGCCAGTATGCCGCCAGCTAACATGCTGGCCAGAGCCGCATAAAAAGTGTCGGCAGCGCCAAGAAATGCGCCTACCATGGCCAGCAGTTTTACATCTCCGGCACCCATGGCGCGAAGCAGATAAAGCGGCAAAAACAGCAGCAGGCCCAGCCCCATGCCTGTCAGCGGAAACAGAATATTGTCATGGGGAGAAGGCGGTAACATGGTGTTGTAAAACACGCCGAATGCAGCACCGGACAAGACCAGCCAGTTGGGTATGCGGTACGTGCGGTAATCGGAGATAGCTGCGATGGTCAGCAGCAGCATCAGGATGCCGGTGCGCCAGTCGAAAAACAGCATGAAAAGCAGATCCAGCATGGCTTTGAATTCTGAGGATGGCATGGTAATTTCCATTTACTCAAGTTAAGGGGGAAGCGGATCAATGATCCCCTTCCTTTAAATATTACGTACAGGTACTACCCGTAAGGCATGTCACTATTCGTCCGATGAAACCAGCGCTTGCAGTGCCAAAGTTCGTTGGAAGTGTTTCCAACGCCACAATCAGCGCGAGCGACACGACCGCAATGATCAGCCCATATTCCACAATTTGCGCGCCTTCTTCTTCACGAATGAAGTTAAAAGAGCCGTTCTTGATTGATTTAATATAACGATTCATTTTTCTACATCTCATTTTCGAATAAGTTAGAGATTCCACGGTATCAACTCCTTTATTCAACTTAGTAGGAAGAGAGTTTATGGCCCTCCTCCATTTTTTGTTACACGCAAGTTGTGCCTTTCAAACATGTCGTAACCCGGGCAACAAAGGTTGCAAATGGGGTGGTGCCCCCGCTTCCGGTGAGTGCGGATAACGCTACAATCAGCGCGATCGACACGACCGCGATGATCAGTCCATATTCCACGATTTGCGCGCCTTCTTCTTCACGGGCAAAGTTAAGAACGCCGTTCTTGATTGATTTGATAAAGGTTTTCATTTTGCTGCTCCTTCAAATGATTAAGTTAAAGAATTGCACGGTATCTATTCTTGATTGGATAACTGCCGTGCATCAGTCCTGCACCTGTTGCGATATCATGAAGTGCCGGTCAGCTGACATATGTTCGCTGCCTGTTGACCTGATGCCATCTTATGATATTGCTGAATGCCTTACACCGGATAAAGCTCCTTTTTTGCTGGTGCAAACCTCCCTCCGTGAGGCAGGATATTTGTCATGCCGGTACTGTGCCGCCTTCGCCATAATGTCAGTAAACAGATATAGCCCGTTAAATTGAAACAGAGAAATAGCCGCCGGATTTTGCATAAGATCGGGCGGAAACAAAATTATTGGCCGGACAGAAGGTCAGGGTTTTGCATCGCATAGATGTAAAGTTCCATCCGTCCCGCCACGCCAAGCTTTTCATAGATGACGGTCAGGTAATTGCGTAGCGTGTGTTCGCTCATGTAAAGCCTTTCGGCGATCAATTTATTGCGCGCACCTTTTTCAGTCATGAAAGCGGAGATAATTTGCTGTTCTTTTTGGGTCAGGCTGACTGACTTGTGCGTCTCGGCATCCATTGCATGAGCGCTGCTTATCGTTGAAATAACGCTGGCCAGGGTGGCGTGATCCAGCCAGATTTCACCGTGATGCACTCTGTCGATAGCCTGCAGCAGAATTTCAGCCGACACTTGCTTATGAACCACACCGCGCGCGCCTCGAATGATGGCCTGCTGGTGTACTGCCGGATCAGTTAAGGCTGTGAGTATCAAAACCTGAGCAGAAGTTTGCTGCATGATTTTTTGCAGGAAGCTCAAACTGCATACACCGTCCAAATCCAGATCCAACAAAATGAGATCAGGCCTGGCATCAAATAATTTTTCAAACATTTCCGCGCCATTTGTCGCCATGCCGGCCACGCTCATATGAGGTGAATTGCTTTCAATGAGTCGCTCCAAACCCCAAAGTACCGTTCTGTGATCGTCGACGAGAAAGATACGGATGGGATGAACTGCGGGCAATTGCATATAATTTCCCTTCAAGTGTGCAATGACAGGATGACGCTTACGACCGTTTCGCTGTTCGGGCTGATTTCTACCTGCCAGCTTCCACCCAGTGCGAGTGTGCGTTCGGCAATGGATAATGGCTTGAATAGTTTTGCCGGCGTCCCGGAATCGCAGGGATTGCTGATTTGTAAGCGTAATTGCCTACGCTCGCAGGACAAATTGATATGTGCGAAGGATGCGGTGGTGTGACGGCGGATATTGCTCAAGGCTTCACTGACGATATGAAACGCTTCGTTAGCGATATCATCGTCAACCAGTATCACTTCGGCAGAATTCACGTCCACCTTGATGCCATAAAATTCGCTGAAACTCGCAGCCTGACGGCGTACTGCGGGTACTAAAGCTGCACGCCCATATTCTCCGGGATCAGGCAATCCTTTTACATAGCGGCGCAATTCAATGATTTCAGTCGTTGCCATATCAACAAGCCGCCCTATATCGTTGGAAAGCGGATCATCAACCCCCGCTTTGTGAGCCAAGGCTTCAAGGCCGTACTTAAGGCCAATGTAAGGCTGAATCGCACTATCGTGCATGTCACGAGAAATTTTTTGCCGCTCCTGTTCGGCAGCCACGTTGGCAAGGCAATCCAGCAATTGGGCATTTTCGATCAGCGGAGATAATTGCTCGCCGATTTGGTGGAAGAAGGGCAGGTCTGCCGCAGTAAAACTTCGTTCGTCAGAACACACGAATAACCGCGCTATGCCACCCTGGCGCAAGTTATATTGAACAGAGCCAAAGCCGCTGCAATTGAACCGGGCAGCGATCGCAGTCGCTTCAATAACGCATTTCTTCCTTTTTTCTGTGGTATCTGGCGTGCTGGAGCAATATACTTCAGCCGGCAGCAGTCCGCGACTGGCACGATATATCACCGCACCTTCAGCCTCAAGCCCCGATAATAGATTGGTGATTTCGAAGGCTGCAGCGTCAGACAAGCGATACATGCTGTCGGGCAAATTTGCTCGAAATGCTCTGGGCGGACGACCTGCTTCGACTACTAATGACACATATTTATCTGCCTGATACAGTTTGACAAGATGTCGCGCTACGCGGTCTATCATCTGCTCTATAGTGTGTCTCGGATTGAACAGTGAGTTGATTTCCTTCATGGCAGCCAGCCTTCGATTCAATATCAGGCCTGAGTCGGCTCCCGTCGCCATCAGATAACCGAGTGTCAATAAGGCGACAGGTGGCAAAAGAATATTAGCCACAGGCCACGAGAAATCTGTTGCGCCTGTGCGCGGCATAACGATAGCCAGCAAAACGCTGCTCGAAAATACAGCCAATGTGATGCCAGCCGTAAATCCCCACCTGAGCGAGACAAATAGCAGCGGAAAGGAAAGAAAAAAAGAGAAATGACTGGTGGAGCCGCCGGTTATACCGGTGAATAGCAGATACCACAGAGTATCTATCCAATAGAAAATTTGATGTTCTTCCAGCATGTTGTTTCTCACTGTCTGCCAATACAACCATATGGCATAGATTGAAAACCACAACACGGCAAACGGTACAAACAAGGGATGCTGTCGTCCCGCAGCATAAAAAAAAGGAATTTGCATGGCGCTGATGCATACGACGAGTCGTGCCATCGCTGATAACCTTGTATAGCTTATCGCAGAGAAGGTTGGGCCAATTTCGTCGATAGGCAACGCATGTTTATCCGTGGCGAATGCCGCATTACTATGTGTCAGAAAATGTCGAATATGACGCAGCCAGCGTACAGGTTGCTGCGTAAATTTCCGATATATGCTCATTTTATGTCTTAACTAATGCATTAAGACGGCTATTAGTAAATGTAATGCCTGGGTGCGCTCAAAAACCAAGTGCAACATTTTTAGAGGAGAATGTTGCATGGGAAAAATTTACAAGCAGTTGAGTATCGAAGAGAGAACAATGATTC
>CAIWRI010000023.1 GCA_903915035.1 uncultured Nitrosomonadales bacterium
AGCAATTTGCCCTGGCTTGAACCCCATTGATAGCTGTGTCTGAATCATTGTTCTCTCTTCGATACTCAACTGCTTGTAAATTTTTCCCATGCAACATTCTCCTCTAAAAATGTTGCACTTGGTTTTTGAGCGCACCCTATTAAAAACCGATCGAATAACCGATCAATGTGCACTGCAAGCAGAATCCCATTGCTTCCGCTTCTTCGCTGGGAGATATCTTCATTCCACGGAATAATGTGTGAAGCATTCAATAGTGCTGGAATGGCTATCCCGGTAACAGCACACTTTTCATTGCCATCCCAAGTGTCAATTGTGTTTCGGCGAAATTTCCCCTGACCAATTCTGGCTTTTCGACTCTCTTCACGCTCGGTAGGATCATCATCCTTTTCTATCTGATTCAGATCATTCAGTAGCTCCATTTCATGCAAGTCATCATCCACATTAAGAAGTTTATCGAAATATTTATGGAACGATCCATTTGCATCATTCATTTCCTTTAAACCTGCACCTGATGTGAATTTATTATGGAATAGTTCTCTATCAAAACCATCGCCATCAAGTACAATTGGCGCAGAAGGCCTAGCCAATGGTTCTAATATGATTTGAAAAACCTTCTCCGGTTGTCTCCCTGATTTATTCGGAAGCAGGTCTACGATACGATATTTCCCATCTAATTTATAGACAACCGGATTCGTTCCAATCGATAAAACAACGAAGCATTCATCACCTTTCACAGCCTTAATTTTTTTATCTGTGAAGAACTCTGCCCCCCCAAATTTCCCAAATAATTTCTCAATGTGATATGCAAAAAATGTACTCATTATTCATTACTCCTCTGTTCTGCATTGATAATATGACACATCGTACTTACCAGTCCCATTTGTTTGACGCTTGCGCAAGAAACCTCGGCAAGATGCGGGTTAGCTACCAGAATTGATAAACAACGCGCCCTGGAAATCGCCACGTTCAGTCTATTCTTGCTGAACAAGAAATCAATGTTCCTCGGCAAATAATCCTGTCCGGAAGTGGTCATCGACACAATCACCACTTCTGCTTCCTGCCCCTGAAACTTATCCACCGTGCCGACGCGTGCGCCATGCGGCAGAGTTCTCTTCAACAGATTCACCTGCATATTGTAGGGCGCGACGATCAGAATATCGTCCAGCGTAATCGGCTTGAGCTCCCCGTCCTTGTTCCGGTAACGCTGCGTCAGCAGATTCGCGACCAGATCATTGATGACGGCAGCTTCTTCCTGACTCTTTTGTGAACAAGCATCGTGTTCAACCGGCAGATAGCGGATTCCTGTCGGTTTCAAAGCCGGATGCGCGTATTCATCCAGAACCAGGGTTTGTCCGAACGTAGATTCATCTGAGATCAGCCGTGATTCATAGATCGCATCGGAGATGAACCGACAAACATCCGGGTGCATCCGGAAGGTCTTTGCCAGAAACACACCCATTTCAGGCGCAATCGTCGCCTCGCCGTTGAGCAAATAATCCAGCGCCGATTCTCCGCTACGTCCCGGATGATCGCCCTGTATAGGCTGACCCAGTTGCATTTGATCACCAAGCAAAATCAGATTTTTCGCGCACATGCCCATCGCAATCATATTGGCGAGCGACACCTGGCCTGCCTCATCGATGAACAGGTAATCAAAATCATTCCTGAAATCCGCCCTCGATAGCAGCCAGGCTGTCCCGGCAACCAGCTGTGGTCGCTCCTGAATAATCGGTCCCTCAGAATGTACATTCTCAATGAAATCACTCTCAACCCATTGCTCTTCCTTGGAACTCTTTTTCATGCCCGTATAGCTCGCACCAAGCACCTTCATCCGCTTGTCTACGGCCTGAAGCAAATTGTTGATGGCCTTATGACTATTGGATGACACAGCGATTCGCTTACCCGACTGGAGTAAGGCTGCAATCAGATGCGAACCTGTATAGGTCTTGCCGCTGCCCGGCGGTCCCTGAATGAAGAGATAGGAATTATTCAAGCCCTTGGCCACTACAATGATTTGCGGTAACAATTCACGATCATCGCTAATAAGCGGACTACCTGAGACAACTGCCTGTGTATCCGGCACACGGTGAGCGAGGTAATCCAGCAAGGATTTATATTTTGTGCTGCCGCGAATGACGTCCTCTGCAAAGTCAAATAGCGCATTGCGCATCGAATTGGTATTGACCGGAGCGCCGATTGAAATCGACAGCTTTTCGGGTTCTTCTCCATATAACGCGATGTCTATCGTTAAGGCATCCTCATTGATTGCACGGACTTCCATCTCCTTGAGATTATCCAGACGTTTGGCAGTCTGACCAGCCCGCACCTTGAAATCCTGCTCAGGGTAGTGGTAGCGGTATATTGCATATTTTTCATCAACATCCATAAATTTGGGTGAATGAAGTCCGGCAACCACTTCTGCATCTTCCAGCAACACCTCAAGTTCAGCGCCTTGCCTGTCAAACAACGCCCACCAGACAGGCTTGTCGGCACGCCGGTGAAAATCAAGTAACTGATGTATGAGTTCTGCGAGCTCTTTATTTATAGAGGGATTCACAGGATGCAAGATCAGCCTGTCATAGAGTTTCTCAAGCGCTGCTTCATGCCGGATGGTCTGATCAGATTTCTGACGGGCTGGTTTTTTACCCTTGACCTCTTCAAGGGCAGCCGAACTAAACCAGGACAAATCAACGGGTCGTAATGTCAGCAGCCAGTCACGTAATTGCCATGTCGAGCGACAGTCATCCTCGTTATACAGCCGGATAGATTCGAGTAATTCAGGATCCCTCGATTCACGCCAGCGTTCGTAGATGACGATACTGTCGGTGGCCTTCTTAACCTCGCCTGATCGCTTTTCAGCATAGAAGGATTCCACTGCCTTGATCGAATAGCTGGGCTTGGAAATACGCAGACCTTCCCTGACTACTTTGTACAAATCGACCAGCCTGGCATCTCGCAGCAGTTGATCGACGGCAGATTCACGAACGCCGTGACTGGTCATCAAACGCTTGAGCGCGGTTAACTCATAGTGGGCATAGTGATAGATGTGCATGGCAGGATGACGCTTCAAGCGCGCAGTCACAAAGTCGATGAAGTCGATAAAGGCTTGCCGCTCTTCTTCCCGCGTATGTGCCCAAAAATATTTGAATTTGGCCTTGCCCTCGTCGAAAAAATAAACGCCAAACAAATATTCCAGACCACCGACTTCCATCGGATCGCCTTCCATATCAAAAAACAGATCGCCCGGATCAGCTAGCGGAATCCTGGCGAAGCCTCTGATTTCATCCTGTGACACGGGCAGTACAATTGCTTTCTGCTGGCCCGTTTCTCTTTCACCCACCTGCAACATTGCCTGCTCCCGCAACTTGGCAAACGTTCCCTCGGCCAGTTTCGGGATGACAGCATCGACCGGCAGCGCAGCTAATTGCGCGACAGTCGTTATCTCAGCCATTTCCAATCGAGATATTTGCAGGCTACCGATGTTGGCTACGGCAGAAAGATGATCGTCGGCTTCCCGCTTGGCATCGCATCGTTCACGCCAGTGGCACAGCGAACAGAAATCACATGGTGCCGGATAAGCGGGTTCAAGGCTGCCAAAGGCGTCCGTGAAGCTGAGCAGATTCTCCAGCAAGTGCCGGTAATAGTAGAAATAATCGGCAACCCGGAAAGATTCTCGCTTGCCGTTGCCCAGTTCGACGTGGATGTGCTGCGGCAGGTGGCCGGTGACATCGCTCAAAAGATCTGAATAAAAACACAGCTGAAGAATGAATTTGGCCTTTGTGGTTCGAGCAAGCTTAGTATCAACCACCTCGTATAAAGGTAACCCGCCCTTGTCATTGCCGACACGTATCAGAAAATCAGCATGACCAATGAGATTACCGCGCACCAGTGTCGCCTGATAAATGACCTCCGCCCCGGTCGCAATCGCTGATTGAGTAGCCGCAGCTCTGGATTCCAGACTTCCCTTAACTTGAATCTCGACGACATTAGCATCTTGTGCGATGAGCTTATCAAGAAATGCGCCCTCATGCTCATACCCTTTGGCTTGGATCAACTTGGCCTGATCGTCGGTTTCCGCCTTCTGCATGGGATGATCCAGATTCAGCCGGTCCAGCCAGGTCATATACTGGCAGTCGGCAAAATGCGTGAGGTCTGTGGCGGAAAAGAAAACTTGATTAGAAATTTTTTGCATGAGCGGCACGTCGTTTTCAACCGGATAGGCCGGTGAATCTATGGGAGCGAAGATATCACCACCAGTAGACCACAGAATGAGCTACTAAAAATTATTTCTTGATTTGCGTGGCGGGACAAGTTTTGTAGGTATGCCAAATAATTAATGATGGACTGCCACTGAAGGGAAAGCTGCCCGATTTTCATATTACTTGTATATCTGCTGATGGCACGTTGTTGTCATTTACAAACATGTGCTCTGCATTGTTACTGTCTGATTTATGTCCGCAGGATGAGTTCGAGGGATAACACTGTCTTGCCGTGTATCATAAATCAGGAATACTTTGGGTACTATTGGGTAAGTCTTATCCTCTCTCGGGAATTTTTGTGCACCGATTATAAAATTAGTTTTTCCGGCTGTTAAACTTCGGGCGGGTAGGACGTCTGAAATATTGCAGCGGTAGTCTCTCGCAAGCAGAACACTCATAGTGAAATGCTTGCCCGGGCGAATTTAGGGTATATTTTCAGTGGCTAAAGCCGGGGATGGTTGGCAGATTCGGCCATTCGACCGCATCGAGCATATTCTTTACGATCAGTCCCAGTTCGGTATCGCCTTCTATCGATAACTGGCGGTTAAAGAACAGCGTATCCGGGTCTTCCTTGCGTGTCAGTAATTGTAAAAATGCTGACAGGTTGGCGCGCAAGGAAAGATCGGCTGGTTGCGGCGCTGTGAACAGCGGACGGAACAGACCGTCGCGAAAGGTAAAATAGGCTTGGCCGCCGGTATCCAGTACCTCGACAAGAAAACTGTGATTTTCCAGCAAGGCAAGACTGTCGGGCGGCAGCAGTTTCATTTTGACGGCCGCATTGAGTCCTGCGGTGAGCGTCAGCGCATGCGGCCATTGCGGCAGATGGCTGCCGATACGTGCCAGCAGCTCGGGTAACTGAAATTTTGGAATGTTTAATTGCAGACTCATTTTTGCTCCCTATAAGTTTAACCTTGTTGATGCTGCACGATGCCGGGGTCACCAAACCAGTAGCCGTTGACCAAACCCTCCGTGTCCCACCCACTGGTGTCAGGGTTGAGCGTTTTGCCGTGTCGCGCTGCATCGAAGGCGGCGATGATGTCCGGCATATGTTGCCGTTGCGGACTGATGCGGATAATGTCGATGCCCATTTTAAGCATCTCCGGCACTTCATTGAGCAGATTGTAACTCTGTGCCGACATGGTCTGGATGCCGTTGATGGTCAGAAAAGGCTGCCCCTCGCGTGTTTTCAGAGTCAGGCCGTCCGGGTGCTCCAGGCATTTGAACTGGCAATTATCCTTGTTCAGATCGTAATGGCGTGCGGTAAAGCAGCGCGCCGAGAATGCCAGTGGTAATTTTCCATAGACAAATACCTCGGTTTCAATGCCAGCAGGTCGGCTTTCATGCAACGTTGCTATCATCTTGCGGTCGGCCTCCAGCGGCGGTAACCAGCGCTGCATACCGTAATTGGCATAGGTCGCAAGCGTATTCTCGTTATAGATATTCAGATGCGAGCCTGCAACAAATGGACGACCGGCGGCGATGTTCACAGCACCCAGATCATTGGCTTCAACCTTGCAGTTGGATTCATCCATTAACCTGCGCAGCGCTTTCAAATCGCCTTCAGATTCGAGCAGTGCTTGCGCAGAAATAACGACTTCCTTTCCGGCATCGCAAAGCTCACGCGCCAGTGCTATCCAGTCGGCTACGCGTAATTGCTGGCGGCGGGAGCAGACGACTTCGCCGACATAAACGATATCAATGGACGGATTTCGCGAAATTTTAGCATAGAAATCAAGTACTTCTTGTTTTTTCCAGAAATACAGCAGAGGGCCTAATGCGAGTTTCATGCCATTATCTCCAGGGACGGCTGTAAGCACCGAGTGTTGCCTGACTGCCTTCGGAAACTTTTGCAAGATCCGTCTGCCAGGCTGGCTTCACCTGGTAATGTTGATTATCGACAGCCAGTGCATTCAATGCGGCGCGCATGGTTTTGGTGACTTGAGCTACGTAAGCCGGACTGCGCTGACGCCCTTCGACCTTGATCGCGGCGACGCCGATCCGGGCAATCTCCGGCAATATTTCAAGCACATTCAGACTGGTCGGTTCTTCCAGTGCATAGTAGGTTTCGCCGTTAACTTCAAAGCGTCCCTTGCACAGCGTAGGATAGCCGGCAGGTTCATTGTCGTCGAAACTGTCGATCAGAATACCGTTCAAGCGTGTTGACATTTTCCCCGGGGTTTTTTCCCATTTAACGTATTTTGCCGGAGAACAGGCGCCGACTGTGTTCGGCGATTCGCCGGTCGCGTAGGATGACAGCCAGCAGCGGCCTTCGTTCATCACACATAAACTGCCAAAACCAAATACTTCAATTTCGACGGTGGTGTTTTTGATCACATTCTCAACTTGCGCCAGTGTCAATACGCGTGGCAGTACGGCACGCCGCACGCCAAATTCACGCTGCGCAAAATTGACTGCTTCGTAACTTGTCGCTGAGCCCTGTACCGACAGATGCAGGCGCAGTTCGGGATGATGCCGGCGGGCATAGTCAAGCAGGCCGATGTCGGCCAGAATTACCGCATCGACACCCAGGTCGCTTGCGCCGTCAATAGCGTGATGCCAGTCTGCAACACGGCCGGACTGGGCGAAGGTGTTGATGGCCATCAGCACGTGGCGACTGTGCGATTGTGCGTACCTGATCCCCTCTCGCATGGCTTTGTCGTCGAAGTTAAGACCGGCAAAATTGCGGGCGTTGGTGTCGTTCTTGTAGCCTAAATAAACGGCGTCTGCACCGTTATCGACGGCAGCTTTGAGCGCGGGCAAACTGCCTGCAGGGCAGATAAGCTGAGGAATTTTTTCGCGTGTCATGTCAATTTTCCAATATTGTGCTGTATTAAGCGACTCGCCTCAATTTTTCTGTCACAAACAGCGTCATGGCGCGACTCCTCCGGCGTGTATCACGTTGCCGCCGTGTCGTGGGTATTATTGCCGCTACTGACGGGCAGATTGGGACAGGTGAAGCCCGCATCCAGCCGACATTGTGAATGCGTTCGCCATGGCAATGAGGCATATACTGAGCGAAAGTGTTGAGTCTTGCTGAAAGCATCATCAATTACTTTTCAACTGGAAAATTCATTTGATTTTATTAATTGTCCATTATGCATGGTGCAATACCATGAATTGACTCAGGCCATAAGGATACCGAATATAGCCACACAGCGGGTAGGTTTTTTTACCTTTTTGATGTCTGTTGTGTTTTAATACAATGAAACCGGACATGCCAAATATAGTGGAACTTTCTGATTTGATAAATTTTTTCCGTGGCATCACAGGTCCTGATAACGTACTGACCGGTGAGCCCGCCGCGCCTTATTGTACTGACTGGCGCAGACGTTACACGGGCCGGGCACTGGCGGTGGTTTTTCCTTCCGACACGGAACAGGTCGCCGCAGTGGTAAAACTGTGTGCGGCAAATAAAATAGCACTCATTCCGCAAGGCGGTAATACCAGCCAATGCGGCGGATCGGTGCCCTTACCGCAAGGCATGCAAATCGTGCTGAACTTGTCGCGTATGAAGCGAATCCGCGCACTGAATGCGACTAGCATGACCGTAGAAGCCGGTTGTACACTGGCTTTGGTGCGTGAAACGGCAGAACAGGCAGGGTGCTTTTTCCCACTTGCGTTAGGTCTCGGTGACGATGCGCCGCAGTGCGAGATCGGCGGTAATCTCTCGACCAACGCTGGCGGCATTGCCGTGCTGCGTTACGGCACGGCACGCAGCCTGGTGCTGGGGCTGGAAGTAGTATTGCCGGATGGCCGTATCTGGCATGGTCTGCGCAGTTTACGCAAGGATAATACCGGCTATGATCTCAAACAGTTGTTCATCGGCGCTGAAGGCACGCTGGGTATTATTACGGCTGCCGTATTGACGCTTTTTCCGCAACCGCAATCTGTTGCGATGGCGTGTGTGGCGGTGCGAGATCCCGCAACTGCCGTCGCCTTACTGGCACATTTGCGCGCGACTTGTGGTGACAGAATCAGTGCTTTTGAATTCATCTCGCGCTCTTGCCTCGATCTGGTGTTGCAGCATATTCCCCATACGCAGGAGCCGTTCGCCGCGCGATACGAGTGGATCGTGCTGGTTGAACTGTCAGATGTGCTGCAAGCATCACTGGATACGCTGTTAAGCGATTCATTGTCAGGGGATGGCATCATCGCAAGCCATGTTTCCAGCGAAAAAAATCACATGAAAACCTGGTGGACACTGCGAAAAAGTATCAGTGAAGCGCAAAAACGTGAAGGCATCAGCGTTAAACACGATATTGCTGTTCCGGTCAGTCGTGTGGCCGAATTCATCACGCAAGCGGATGCCGCATTGTGCGCCGCTTTTAATGGGATACGCATCGTCGCCTTTGGTCATATTGGCGACGGAAATATTCATTACAACGTATCCTTGCTGGAGGCCAGGCTAAATGCTGCTTTCATCAGGGAGTCAGAACGTAAAGTTAACCATATTGTGTACGACATCGTCACACAATTTAACGGCAGTATCAGCGCTGAGCACGGTTTGGGGCAACTCAAAGTCAATGAGATTACCCGTCATAAAAGCCCGCTTGAACTTGAACTCATGCGCAACATCAAGCATGCGCTTGATCCGCACGGCTTGATGAATCCCGGGAAAGTGCTTCATGCCGCTATTGATGAATAACTGATGTTGCCCCGGTGAAGGAAAAATCCCGCGCAGTGCTATACTGAGCGGCGTTTTTTATGGTCTGAACTATGGTTGAAATAATTATTCTGGTGTTGCTGGCGCTGGTTCTGCTTGTCCTGATCTGGCTGGGCTATGGTTTGCATTCCCTGTCGCGTTTGCAAGGTGAAATGCCGCTGAACCGTCTGCTTGAAGACCGGCATCGCCAGATGCTGGTCGATTTACACGACGGGTTGAATAAACAGGGCGACCGTATGGCGGACGCTACGATGGGCAGTTCAGAGCGGCTGCGAGAAATCCTTTTGCAGGAGCTGAAATCAACCCGTGAGGCGATGCAGGGTTTGCAATTGGCACAACGGGATGGGCTCTCGGTTACCCGTGAAGATATTTTAGGTCAACTCAGTGCGTTGTCTGCCGAATTGCAAGCGAAACAGGAGGCGATGCGCCTTGAGATGACAGGCAAAACGCTGCAAATCATGGCGGAGCAGGGACGTGCCGATCAGGAATTGATTCAGTCCAGCATGCAGCGCAGCAGCGAGATGCTGACGCTAGCCATCGAAGGGCTTACCAGGAGCACGGATGCCAGACTGGAGCAGATTTCCGGCAAAGTCGCCGAGCGTCTTGATGAAGGGTTCAAGAAGACCAACGAGACATTTACCAATGTCATGACACGTCTTGCTACTATTGATGAGGCGCAAAAGAAAATCGACAGCCTGACTACTAATGTGGTCAGCCTGCAAAATCTGCTGGGTGACAAACGTTCGCGCGGTGCCTTTGGCGAGGTGCAACTCGAAGGCTTGGTGCGCAATATTTTGCCGCCGGATGCGTATGCGTTTCAGGCAAAACTCTCCAACGGTAATCGCGTGGATTGTCTGCTGATATTGCCCTCTCCTACCGGGAAAGTGCCGGTGGATGCCAAGTTCCCGCTGGAAAACTACCACCGCATGCTGGAATCCGATCTGGCCGAATCAGACAAGCTGATAGCACGCCGTCAGTTCAAGGCGGATATCAAAAAACATATCGACGATATCAGTAACAAGTACCTGATTAAAAATGAAACATCCGATGGTGCGGTGATGTTTGTGCCGGCTGAAGCGGTGTTTGCCGAGATTCATGCCTATCATGCCGATCTGGTTGAATATGCGATGAATAAGCATGTCTGGATTGTCTCACCTACCACCCTGATGGCGGTCTTGAATACGGCTCGCGCGGTGATGAAAGACGTGCAGATGCGCGAACAGGTGCATATCATACAAAGTGAGTTGGGCAAACTCAGTGTGGATTTCAAGCGTTTTGACGAGCGCATGAAGCGACTTGCCGATAACATCCGTCGCGCACATGAGGAGGCGGGGCAGGTGGAAATCTCCAGTCGCAAAATAAGTGATCATTTCAGCAGAATCGAGGCCGTCGATGTATTGGAGGAAAAAATTGAACAATGAAGCAGTAGAGGCAGTCACGGTACTTGCCGGCGATATCGGCGGGACCAAAACGCGTCTTGCCATTATGACTGTTGCAGGCAGTCAGGTGAGTACACAACATGAAGCGAGCTTTCCCAGTCAATCCTATGCAAAGTTTGAAACGTTGCTGGGCGAATTCCTGTCCGGAATCACGACGCCTGATTGCGCCGCATTCGGGGTGGCAGGGCCGGTGCAGGGCAGGGTAGTACAAACCACTAATCTTCCCTGGCGCATTGATGCGGATGCTTTGCAGCGGCAATTCGGTTTTGCGCATTGCACGCTGCTCAATGATCTGGAAGCCACAGCGCATGGTTTGCCGGCTTTGGGTACTGAAGATTTATTGATCTTGCAATCAGGGGTGGCCAATGCAACTGGTAATATAGCGGTGATTGCTGCGGGCACGGGGCTGGGTGAAGCCGGCTTGTACTGGGATGGACGTGACCATCAGCCGTTCGCCACAGAAGGCGGACATGCCAGCTTTGCGCCTTCCAATGCGCTTGAATTTGCCCTGTTAGTTCACCTGCAGCAACGTTATCAGCATGTCAGCTGGGAGCGTGTGGTATCCGGCATGGGCTTGCTGGACCTGCATGATTTTCTGCGCCAGTATCGCAATATAAAGACACCCCGTTGCTTGCTCGATGAAATGCAAAGCGGTGATGCGGGAGCGGCAATTTCAAAGGCCGCAGCCAGTGATGAAATCTGTGCTGAAACCATGCAACTTTTCGTACGCCTGTATGGTGCGGAGGCTGGCAACCTGGCGCTCAAACTGATGAGTCACGGCGGGCTTTATCTGGGCGGCGGGATTGCCCCTAAAATTTTACCCCTGTTGCAAAACGGAGAATTTATAGCGGCGTTTTTAAACAAGGGCCGGATGCGTCCCTTGCTGGAAGCGATGAGCGTTAAAGTGATCCTCAATGACAGGGCTGCACTGTATGGCCCGGCATTATATGCCGCCCGATTGAGGGCGAATTAATCAATGGTACTTATTGATCTCAGATTTTGATGAATTCCTTATCCGGCAGGCTGCTAGTGCTACAATAAACCCGGGTACTGGCTTTACAAATTGCTTAAAATTTATCGTATATATTTAATTTAACTAACAGGTGCTTATTATGACTTTTCCTGACAAGCCAGACTTTCCGCTGATAGACCGTTCTGATCCTGAAATTTTGCAAAGGATGCTCGCTAACCATTTGGTCTATACCGAAGGCAAAAGCGTCAGCACAGCAACGGATCGCGACTGGTTTGAGGCATCCGCTCATGCAGTACGCGATCAGTTGATAGAGAAGCATCTGAAAACGACACAAGAAACAGACCATCAGGATCCGAAAAAGCTGTATTACCTGTCGCTGGAGTTTCTGATCGGCCGTACCTTGTCCAACGCTGCGCTTAATCTGGGTATTGAGTCCGCCTTGCGCGAGAGTTTGCAAGCGCTGGGACAGGATCTGGAAACAATAGAGGAAACCGAAATCGACGCGGCATTGGGTAATGGCGGCCTGGGTCGTCTGGCTGCCTGTTTCCTTGATTCCATGGCAACGCTTGATTTGCCCGGTCAGGGTTATGGTATTCGTTATGAATACGGCATGTTCAATCAGCGCATCAAGAATGGCCAGCAGGTCGAACGCCCGGACAACTGGTTGCGTTTTGGCAATCCCTGGGAGTTTCAGCGCCCGGAACATATGTACCCGGTTAAGTTTTTTGGTCATGTGGTGCACTACCCGGATGGCGAAGACAGCATTTCACATCACTGGGTTGATGGCGAAACCGTGATGGCAATGGCCTATGATGTGCCGATTCCAGGCTATGGTACGGAAACGGTGAACAAGTTACGTTTGTGGGCGGCTAAAGCGGCACGTGAATTCAATCTGGATTCGTTCAATGCCGGTGATTATTTAAGCGCAGTACAGGACAAAAATATATCCGAGAGCTTATCCAAGGTACTCTACCCGAACGACAGTTCTGCGGTAGGTAAGGAATTGCGTTTGAGACAGGAGTATTTTTTTGTTTCAGCCTCGATTCAGGATATCTTGTTTCACTTCCTGCAAAAGCGCAGCGACTGGAATCTGCTGCCGGATAAAATTGCCATTCAGTTGAATGACACCCATCCGGCGGTAGGCGTGGCTGAGATGATGTATCAGTTGCTGGACGTGCACGGATTGAAATGGGACCATGCCTGGAGTCTGGTGACCAAGATATTTGCCTACACCAATCATACCCTGATGCCCGAAGCACTTGAATCCTGGGCGGTGGATATGTTTGAAAAAGTCTTGCCGCGTCACCTGGAAATCATCTACGAAATCAATTATCGCTTCCTGGCACTGGTTAATCACCATTTCCCCGGGGATACCGGATTGCTTAGCCGCGTCTCTATCATTGATGAAGCGCATGGCAGGCGTGTACGCATGGCGCATCTGGCCGTGGTGGGCAGTCATACCGTGAACGGCGTGGCGGCGATCCATAGCGGTTTGTTGCAAACCACGCTGTTTGCCGATTTTCACCGTATTTATCCGGAAAAGTTCATTAATGTGACCAACGGCATTACGCCGAGGCGCTGGCTGAATCAGTGTAATCACGGGCTGGCAGAGCTGATTACATCGCGTATCGGTAGCGGTTTTGTGCGTAATCTGGATGAACTTAAAGGCCTGATCGTGTATGCTGAAGATGCCGGATTTCGCAGCCAGTTCCGTGCGGTCAAGCAGGCAAACAAGCAGAGACTGGCGCGTTATATCAAGGAAAAGCTGGATATCGAGGTCGATGTCAATTCGATGTTTGATGTGCAAATTAAGCGTATCCACGAATATAAACGCCAACTGCTGAATGTGCTGCATGTCATCACCCTGTACAACCGCATTCGCGGCGGGACTGCACATAACATTACGCCGCGCACCATTATTTTTGCAGGCAAGGCGGCACCGGGCTATAAACTGGCCAAACTGATCATTCGCCTGATCAACGATGTTGCCAGCATTATCAATGAAGATCCTGCCGTGCATGGCTTGTTGAAAGTGGTGTTTTTGCCGAATTATGATGTTTCGTCTGCCGAAAAACTGTTTCCGGCCAGCGATTTGTCGGAGCAGATTTCTACTGCGGGTACGGAGGCTTCCGGTACCGGCAATATGAAAATGGCGCTCAATGGCGCATTGACCATAGGCACGCTGGATGGCGCGAATGTGGAAATTCTTGAAGAAGTAGGCGACGATAATATCTTCATCTTCGGACTGACCACACCGCAAGTGGCTGCGCTGCGTGCTCATGGTTATAACGCCTGGGATCACTATCATGGCAACGATGAGTTAAGGCTGGTGCTCGACATGATCAACACGGGTTTCTTTTCAGTGGAAGAACCGGATCGTTACCAGCTGATATTTGATAACCTGACCAAATATGGTGATCATTATTTATTGCTGGCTGATTACGTCAGTTACATGTCGGCTCAGGATAAGGTCAGTATGCTTTATCAGGATAAAGAGGAATGGACACGCCGCGCGATCCTGAATGTGGCGAATATGGGTAAGTTTTCCAGTGACCGCACCATTTCAGAATATGCCAAAACAGTCTGGAACGTTGAGGGGCTAAAACAAGGCGGGATTTAATCTGATGTTATAAACAGAATAACCACTTGCCTGTCAGGTGGTTTTTTGTGGAACAGCCCGTGCGGCTAAGACGGTGTGCGATAAACTGGTGATGGTATTTTCAAGATAATCCGACAGATAAGGAATTGACTGTGAATAAAAGCACATCCTATTTTCTGCAAGTTCGCCCGAAAGTGCCTGAACGACTGGCACGTCTTGAAGAATTGGCCAATAACCTCTGGTACGGCTGGGACAGGTCGACACGAAAACTGTTTGCTCGTCTACATCCCGATTTGTGGAAAGTGACCGGTCATAGTCCCAAGGCATTCCTGAAACGGGTAGATGAACAACTGTTGCTGGATGCAGCGGAAGATCAGGTATTTATCGGTAACTTCAACCGCGTGCTGGCTGAATATGATACCTATCATGACCACCGGCTGCCGGAGGACGGTTCAGAGGGTTTAACTCAGCAGGATTTGATTGCCTACTTTTGCGCGGAATTCGGGATTCATGAAAGCTTTCCGATTTATTCCGGCGGTCTGGGTATTCTGGCAGGTGATCATTGCAAGGCCGCGAGCGATTTACGTCTGCCTTTTGTGGGTGTCGGACTTTTATATCGCCAGGGTTATTTTCACCAGACGATAGACAGTGATGGCAATCAGATTGCCAGTAACTCGGATTCCAGCTTTGAGGATTTGCCGGTATCCCCCGCAATGCGGGCTGATGGTTCGGAGGCTTACACCTCGGTGGAATTGCCTGGCAGTATCGTTCATATCAAAATCTGGCAGGCACGTGTGGGTCATATCATGCTTTATCTGCTGGATACGGATCTGGAACACAATAATGAGCATGACCGGGATATAACCCACCGTTTATATGGTGGCGACACGGCGATGCGCATTGAGCAGGAAATCGTGCTGGGCATAGGCGGGGTGAGGGCCTTGCAGGAAATCGGTTTAGCGCCTACGGTCTGGCATATCAACGAAGGACATGCCGCCTTTATGATGCTGGAGCGGATTCGTTACAAAATAGGCTTTGAAGACTTTGATTTTGCGGCTTCTCTCGAAGACGTGGCAGCCAATACCATCTTTACCACGCATACGCCGGTGCCGGCCGGACACGATCATTTCAGCGAGGGGATGATCAAGTATTACTTCGAGCATTATTATGCTGAACTGAAACTCGACCATGAGCAATTCATGGCGCTTGGACGCACCGCTGGCAGTTCGGATTTTAATATGACCACGCTGGCGCTGTGTGGCTCCCGTTTTCACAACGGCGTATCGCGCATTCACGGTTATGTCTCAGCGCAAATCTGCGGCCAAATGTGGCCGGAAATCGAGCCTGCTGAAAATCCGATGACTCATGTCACCAATGGCGTGCATGCCCCTACCTTTCTGGCAACAGAGTGGATTGAAGTGCTGGAGCGTTATCTGGGATCGGAGTGGAATGCCCGCATGAATGACTTGTCGTTCTGGTCTGGCGTCTACGATATTCCCGATCATGCCTTCTGGAGCGTGCATCAAACCTTAAAAACCAAGATGCTGGATATGGTCTGCGATCGCATCAAAGCACAGCATTTTCGCAATCACGGTTCCGAAGCGCATCTGGATAGGCTGCTTAAATACGTCAATCCGGAAAATCCGAATATTCTCACCGTCGGCTTCGCGCGCCGTTTCGCCACGTATAAACGCGCGACCATGCTGTTTGCCAATCTTGCCTGGTTGCGCGAAATATTGCATAACCCGGAGCGTCCGGTGGTGTTTATCTTTGCCGGCAAGGCGCATCCCGCCGATATCCCCGGTCAGGATCTGATACGCCGCATCACCCAGATTTCCAAGATGAATGAATTCACCGGGAAGATTTTGATGGTGGAAGGCTATGATCTGGCTCTGGCTCGCAAGCTGGTGTCAGGTGTGGACGTTTGGCTGAATAATCCCTTGTACCCGCTGGAAGCTTCCGGCACTTCCGGCATGAAAGCGGGAATGAACGGCTGTATCAATTTGTCTGTGCTGGATGGCTGGTGGGGAGAGAGTTACGACGGTAAAAATGGCTGGGCGATCAAGCCGGTATCGGAATCCCTGAGCGAAGAAATGCGTACTCACGAAGAAACTTGTACGCTTTATGAGTTGTTGCAGGATCAGGTCGTGCCGTCTTATTATGCCTATGGAAAAATGGGATATTCACCTTTATGGGTGAAAATGGCCAAGCATTCGATGGCGACTATTATTCCCCGTTTTAATTCCAAACGTATGGTCAACGAATATCTGACCAAGTGTTACCTGCCTGCCTGCCGCCAGCATGTACGCTATAGTCAAAATCAGTTAGCCAATGCGAAACTTGTGGCAAAATGGAAAGTGCGGGTAAGGCTAGCCTGGGCTGAAGTCAATTTACGTCGTATTGATACGGTGAAAGCGCAAATTAATTACGGTGACAGTCTGCGTTTCGAAGTCGCCGTCAATCTGAATGGACTTGTGCCGGATGATGTGGTGGTTGAAATTTTAATCGGCTATAGTTCCATTCCGGAGCAGCAGGCTTCGTTACGGCGTTATCGTTTTGAATCCGCCGGCACCATAGATCACTCAAATACGTATCTGTTTGCCGTCATTTTGCGACCGGAGCAATGTGGTAATCTGGAATATCGCATCAGGGTTTATCCCTGCAATGAGTTGCTTGCTCATCCGTTTGAGCTGGGTATGATGCGCTGGCTGTAATATAAAATTGGTAATTATTAAGTAGTATCAGATAAAGGATGGAAATGCCGGTAATTAAAGTGTTGTTTGTAACCTCTGAAATTGCGCCGTTAATCAAGACCGGCGGTCTGGCTGATGTCAGTGGCGCGTTGCCCGCCGCGTTACGCACCCTGAATATCGACGTGCGTGTGCTGGTTCCGGGTTACCCGCAAGTGATGGCGCAAATGGGTCCTAGTGAAGTCGTCGCGACTTTTAATGAATTGCCGGGTTTTCCGCCGTCTCGGCTGATTTTTTCCATTATGAAGACGGGCGTGCCCCTGCTGGTGCTGGACTGTCCCAAACTGTTTTCACGCGATGGCGGGCCTTATATGGATCCTGAAACCGGTCATGACTGGACAGACAATCCCATCCGTTTCGGCTTGCTCTCTAAAGTGGCCGCAGTGCTGAGCAGTGACGCATCGCCGCTTTCCTGGCATCCTGATCTGGTGCACGGCAATGACTGGCAAACGGGTTTGATCGGGGTCTATCTTAGTGTGGCCACCGGCGCGGTGCCGAATATCATCACCATCCACAATCTGGCCTTTCAGGGTAATTTCCGGCCTAAAAAAGTCAAACTATTGCACCTGCCGCCTGATTGCTTCAGCATCAATGGCGTTGAATTGTACGGTAAGATGTCATTTCTCAAGGCCGGCCTGTATTACGCCTGGCATATCACGACGGTCAGTGCAAACTATGCATGTGAAATTCAGGGAGACGAACTGGGTTTCGGGCTGCAAGGATTGCTGCAGTCACGCACTAAGGATATTACCGGCATTTTGAACGGTATTGATACCAGTGATTGGAACTCGGAAACCGATAAGTATTTACCCGCCCATTTTTCACCCACCCGCATGAGTGGCAAAGCACACAATAAGCAGGCATTGCAACAGCGGATGGGATTGCAAGTTGATCCGGCCATCCCGTTGCTGGCCGTGGTCAGTCGTCTGACGCATCAGAAAGGGCTGGATCTGCTGCTGGAAATTGTTCCGCGCTTGCTTGATTTCCCGGTGCAGCTGGTGATTCTTGGCAGCGGTGACGCCGTTATGCAACAGGACGCGCGTGATCTGGCGCAGTTGTATCCCGGAAAAGTCGCGGTGCTGATTGGTTTTGATGAAGGGCTTTCGCATCAAATCGAAGCGGGTGCTGATATCTTTATCATGCCGTCGCGTTTTGAACCTTGCGGCTTGAACCAGTTTTACAGCCAGCGCTATGGCACGCCACCCGTTGTACATAATACCGGCGGGCTAGCCGACTCAGTTGTCGATTGCACTCCGGAGACGTTGAAGGACGGCACTGCCAGCGGTTTTGTCTTCAGCGGCATGACAACCGATAATTTATACGCCACGATACAGCGCGCAGTTGATTTATATCGTGATGAACGCAAGTGGAAAGCGCTGCGCAAAAACTGTATGAAAAAAGACTTTTCATGGGAAAGCAGCGCTCGCGCCTATCGTGAGGTCTATCTGAAGGTGCTGGGACGATCCTGATCGCAGGTTTATCCTGAGAATGGCGGCGTCTTTGCTGCCGTTTTTCCGCAAACGTAGCAGCGTAAAATGCGCCGGTTTTGCGTGATAAACAAGGGGCAAGGAACATCCCGGTAGCGCCGCTATTTCAGGGTTTTATGGCGAGTGCGTAACATCAGTTACCTGTAACAGTCTCGTGGTATATAGTACGGATGTATCATGCCGAATCCGCATAGTTAATCGCAAAAGACAGGCAACGATGATCTTTAATGAAGATTCAAGAGTCAAAATACCCTGTATTCTTCATCTGGTCAGGTTAGGTTATCAATATCTGTCCCTCAAAAATGTCACCTGGGATGAAGATGTTAATATTTTTCCCGATATTTTCAGATCAGCCATCGCCCGTATCAATCACGGTATCGCCGTTGATGACATCAATCGTTTGCTTCAGGACATTAAACTGTCGCTCGACAGTGACGATCTGGGCAAAGCCTTTTATGAGAAATTAATCACCCGCTCAGGCGTCAAACTGATCGACTTTAGCAATTTTTCCAATAACCGCTTCCATGTAGTCACGGAATTGACCTGCAAAAATGGCGCTGAGGAATTCAGACCCGACATCACGCTGCTGATTAACGGTATGCCGCTGATCTTCATCGAGGTCAAAAAGCCGAATAATCGCGATGGCATTCTGGCCGAACGCACACGTATCATTAAACGCTTCCAGAACCCCAAGTTCCGCCGTTTCGTCAACATCACCCAGTTGATGGTGTTTTCCAACAACATGGAATATGACGACGGTTCGCCAGAACCCATAGAAGGCGCTTTTTATGCCAGTCCTTCCTATGACAGACCGATCTTCAACTACTTTCGTGAGGAAGAGACTCGCGATCCTGCCGCATTACTCACCGATGAAAATGATGCGATTGAGAACGAGGTGCTACGCGACAATAATTTAAACGTCATCAAACATAGTCCTGAGTTCATTAGCAATAAATCCCCCGATACGCCGACCAACCGGATTTGCACTTCATTATTTAGCCGCGACCGGCTGACATTCTTGCTGCAATACGCGCTGGTGTACGTCAAGGAAGCCGCGGGCCTGCAAAAGCACGTGATGCGCTATCCGCAATTGTTTGCAACCAAAGCGATTGAGAAAAAGCTGGATGGAGGCATCAGGAAAGGCATTATCTGGCACACGCAGGGCAGCGGGAAAACCGCGCTGGCTTTTTATAATGTGCGTTTTTTGACCGAGCTGCCGCAATGCGTGCCTTCAATACTTGCAGCCCTGATGCAATATCCTTAGTGATAGATCTCAACTCGGTAATGTGATGCATCTGATCTACTCCCGGCGATTTACTACTTGCGACTTCCCGCGATCAACCGTTGTTCAGTCTGCTCTGGCGAATCTGGTTTCAGTCACGTAGCTCGGGATTTATCCCGTTGCAGGTCTGGCTCTGGTCGCTGGAGAGGGTAGCCCCGTCCGAACGCACGGAATAAGCAATCCGAATCAGACGCTTCTTCCGTGGCAGGCATTACCACTTACACGATGATTTTCGAGACGGGAGAACAAAAGTCCGACGTATTGTCGGGTGTGACCGCTGCCATTCGAAAATAATAGCGGGAAGCCACAACAGGTTTGTTAGGGTGGATAAGCGCAGCGCATCCAACAAAAAACCTTTAAATGGAAAGTGGGAAGTGGAAAGTGGGAAGTGGAAAGTGCTGTAGGGTGGATAATCGACAGCGCATCCACCAAAAATTTCCGCAAAATATCATTGAATGGTGGATGCGCTGCGCTTACCCACCCTACCGCTTTTTGAGTGAAGTGTGTCCTTCCAAACGTGCAGTGTTTCCTGTCAGACGTGAAGCGTATTCTGTACGTTTGGAGTCGTATTCTGTGCGTTTGGAGTCGTATCCTGTACGTTTGGA
>CAIWRI010000024.1 GCA_903915035.1 uncultured Nitrosomonadales bacterium
AGATACGCCAGGTTGGCATTGTGCGACCAGTCCTTGCCTGAACTCAGTTGTATACGTGCGTCGGCGTGACGCAGAATTCGTAGTGCTCATGATAGTGTCCACCAAAGTTAAGTGGACACTATGCTCCTAGCTTTCGCTAACGACTTCAAGATGGAACGGCTGGACGCTTACAGACATGTGCCTGTTCGGCTTGCTACATCTGCTTGGTCAGGCATCACTGCGCATGGAGCAAATTTTCTGGCCAGAAGAGTACAAGCGCATCACACGTAAAGTTGAGGATGCATTGCGGGAGGCTAATGATCCCAACATCAGGTGATACAGTCCCCCGGTATCAGACTAGTTGTCGCTTCAAAATTTAACTTTGAAGTATGGAGACCGCAGTTATTCAGAAGCATTTAATGTGGCTTGCGGAAGTTTCCCGTGGCTTGGAAAAACTTCCCGTAGCTCGCAAAAATTTCCCGTAGCTTGGAAAAACTTCCCGTGGCTCGCGAAAATTTCCCGTAGCTTGCGAAAATTTCCCGTGGCTCGCGAAAATTTCCCGTAGCTTGGAAAAATTTCCCGTGGCTCGCGAAAATTTCCCGTGGCTTGGAAAAATTTCCCGTGGCTCGGAAAAATTTCCCGTAGCTCGCAAAAATTTCCCGTGGCTTGGAAAAATTTCCCGTGGCTCGCGAAAATTTCCCGTAGCTTGCGAAAATTTCCCGTGGCTTGGAAAAATTTCCCGTAGCTTGCGAAAATTTCCCGTGGCTCAGGAAAGCTTTCCTGGTCTTGCGGAAGTTCCCGTGGAATCCGTCTTACGCCTGCTTATTGTGGCAAGCCAACAAACTGATTACGAAATTGCGCGAAGTTTCTGTCATTGAAAAATCAAAACACAAGTCGCCGGATTCATTGAAAAACACATACATACTCAACCTGCAAATACTTGAGCCAGTAACGCATCGAAGGTGGCTTTTGCCGTCGCGGTAGCTGCGGATTGTTGAGATTGGATGGAGTAGACAGCATTCGCTCGATCTGAAAATTGCTCTTGAATCATGATTGTTGGAACTGGAAGCTTATAAGCAAATAATGTTTGCCTATTCAGTTTCGGCATCTGAGCGCGAACTGACTCTGCTGTTGCATATTCAGTAAATGACTTACTCAGTAACAGCTCAAGTAAGAAATTTGCACGCAACGATGGTTTGCAGCTCAGCGGATACATATCAGCACTACAATAACCTACACATGGAGCCAGACTAACTTTAGCCAGATATGGACGAATCTTTGAATACAGGACATCACCAAATTTAAACCGATACTTACCGCTTATTGGCCGAACATCCCTAACTGTTGGGAGGCTAATAAGTTTACCAGTATGGCCTTCAATTGAATCAGCGCCAATACACGGCAGGTCTGCATCATAACTTAGATCTGGCGTCTTGACGGCAGAGACTATTTCTACGTGTTCGCCCAAAGAGAATACCGGCCATCCCTTCGGGTTCGTCGTCGGATCGCCGAACATATCGAGAAACAGCGCCGGTATCAGCTCGGCGGATTTTTTTTCAGCCTCGCGCCGCAGCTTTACGATGCCCTCGGCGCGGGAAAGAATATCAATGATGCGACGTTGTTCGGCGATTGAAGGTACCGGTAATGACTGTGCTAGTACCTGAGTATCTGACACTGCTGGATACATTGCCCCTGCTACAAGAGCAGAAAGGCCATCTACAAACTTGTGAGATATCACAAAATAAAACAGGTATTCCGGTAAAACCTTGGTCGTGGCGCGAAGCACGCAAAAACCTGTGCTCGCTACTTGTCCATCCAAATCAGCTTGGACAAGTGCGACTGCATTCAGGTTTGGCCGCACCGTGGATATCAATATGTCGCCCGTATGTATGAGCTTACGTGCTCGACTTGGAGCATCAGCCCCCAATATGCTTCTTGCTCCGACGATAGTTTTCTCTGTGTTATCCACCGAAGCCACATCGACGTAAATAAAATTGTCATTGGGTAATTTGGTAGGGTTTCGAGTGCCCGTTGTTTTTTCTACAACTTCTTCAAGCCTAGCCATCGGCCAACCGCTCATTTATGCCCCCCATCACGCATCGCCCGCAACGCTGCCATTTCCCGTGCGATCTCCACCGCGACCAATATGTTCATGCTGAATGCCCCGTAATCCAGTTTGCCAAACGTTGGCGCACTCGCAGCAACCTGTCATTTTCGATGGTGCCGATACTACCGATTAACAGCACGCCATCCAGCACCGCCAGCCTGGATAAGCGCAGCACGCTGGACACCTTCAATCCCGTGGTGACAAAGTCAGAATGATTTGTTTCAATCACTTCATCGAAACCGGCCTCGGCTTGTTGTATTTGCGAAGAGACCATGCAAACCAGCCAGTCATCGAAACCGTTTGATGCCTGACGCAACAGCAGAACAGGACGGAGTTTGGCTCCCGACAAATCCGTGTAAGGAAACGGGGTGAGGACGATCTGTCCGGCTCGCTTCATTGCCAAAGTTCCTTGATGTCATCGCGCGTGTAGCTTACAGCATCATCTTCAATACCGCGCAATGCCTGACGCATGGCTGCTTGAGCGAATTCGTTGTCTGCCCATTCTTCAGTTTGATGCCCGCTAACGCTTGTCACTCTTGATTTGCTAGCAAGAAATTCAACAAAATCGAATACTTCCGCGCGCTTGTCTTGTGGCAGATTTTGCATCGTTTCAATTAATTCTGCGTATCCCATTCACGTCTCCCTTTGTTTTAATTGTCTTGGCTTGCCAATATTACCCGCAACGCATCCACTTCCACCGCAATTTCAGCCTCAATCGCCGCCAGTTCGTCCAGCAGCTCACGCGGATCGCGATGTATGGCCGCTGTCTGGTTCATCGGTCGATAACGTCCGGCAGAAAGATTGAAGTCGTTGCCGCGAATTTCGGCTGCATCGGCAAACCACCATTGAGGTGTCCATTCCACAGCTGCATCTCGCGCCGACCATTCTGCCCATTTCTCTTTACAGTTGAGATACGCATCAGCCAGCATAGGCAAGTCGTCCGCAGCAATGGGCGTGTCGTGATTGGCGTCCAGCTTATAACCGTCATTGTCGGCATGCAGGAACATCACCTTATCGGTCGTGCCGCCTTTTTTGAAGAACAGCACGGAAGTTTTTACACCGGAATAAGGCTGGAACACGCCGCCAGGCAGTGACAGTACCGCCTCGACGGTATTATTTTCAATCAACTGACGGCGCAACTCCTTATGCGCGCCGGTAGAGCCGAACAACACCCCTTCAGGAATAATGACGCCGCACCTGCCACCCTCACCCTTGCCCGTCAAGGGAGAGGGTGATCTGAGGCAATCCATCATGTATTTCAGGAACAGGATTTCAGTCGAGGTGCTGGTGCCGACTTTCACTTCATCCACGATACGGTCTTTGTCCACCCGACCGGAGAACGGCGGATTAGCCAGCACGACATGATAGCCTTCCAGCGGCAAACCCAATTCGGCTTTGCACTCGTTGTCCTGCGTGGTGGTCAGGCCGTTACGCAACTGGATGCGCACATTGGGCAGGCCGCGCAGTGTCAGGTTCATGGTAGCTAAGCGCACCATCTTGGGATCAACGTCATTGCCATAGAACGTGCTGTTTTGCAGCACGGATACTTGTGCCGCCGATAACCTGTCACCGATACCGCGCTTTTGCAGCTTGCCATCGGATTCAGCATCGCTGATCCCGCTGGGCGATGAATTGGCCAGGCGAATATGGTTATAGGCTGCGGCCAGAAAGCCCGCCGTGCCCGCTGCCGGATCGTAAATGGTTTCGCCAATCTTGGGATCGAGCATCTCCACGATGACGCGGATCACATGGCGCGGCGTGCGGAACTGGCCGAGTTCGCCCGCCTGTTTGATCTGACGCAATACATGCTCAAACAAGTCGCCCTTGGTATCCGCATCAGCTTGATCCAGACGCAAACCATCCACCAGATTGACCACTTGGGTCAACACGGTAGGCTCGTCAATGGTAAGACGCGCGCCACTCATAAAGTTGAAGGCGGAACGCTCTGCCACCTCCGCAAAAAACGGGAAGACCTCGTCGCGCACAAAGCGCACCAGTGATTCACCGCTCAGGCCCATCGCCCATACCGACCACTTGAAACGGGATTTAGCGATAATCTTGATGTCGGTTGCAGGCGCGTTGAGCGGATTACGCAGCGTCCAGTCACCCGCAAACAGCGACTCATATGGCTGCTTCATCACCTTGGCCTTCATGGTGTTTTCAGCGTCGATACCTTCGATGAGGTAGAAGAAAAACAGGAAAGACAACTGCTCGGCGTTGCTCATCGGGTCGGGATAGCCGCCACCGTAAAGGTAGTTGCGTATCTGGTCGATGGACTGGCGCATTTCGGGTGTTAGGGACATAAATCAACAATATTCTGAATGAGTTGGAAAATTTGGCAGACCAATAAACCGGTCGGCCCATGTTAGTTCGCTTTTTGCATAACAATCCCAGCAATCCGCCAGATACAAAAGACGAGTCATACCAACGTCAGTCCAACGATATCGAAGGTCTGGTTGCTGGCATACCCAAGGCGTGACACCCGAGTCTACGGATAATGCCGCACCAGAGCACAAAATAATATCCATGTCGGCGCAACGCCATCTCGATTGATAGTGGGAAATGCGTTTGTGCCCGTAATAAAAGCTTTGCAAGCTTCGTCCGGCAGCATGAATCCGCTCTCTATCCTCCCATGCTATATCATCCAAGAAAAAATTCTTCTCCACGATGAACCTCAACTGTAGAAGCAAAGCAGCGACATCATTTCTTTCGGCCTGCTGGTATTTTTCTGCAATTGCAGTGCATGCAGCCCACATAAAAAGGTGCCTCGCTTTTGGCCCGGTTTTATGAATTTTAACCGATAGTTCGCTGGGCAAAGTCGGCTTGCCCTGATTCAACTTTTCAATCATCTTGTATAACGAATCACGAACAACAATGGCTTTTTTTCGCTCTACCGAAATATCTTCTTTAGGCATATTTTTCTATCCTGGAATGGGTCGCGGGATCAAGCTGTTTATCGGTGCAAAAGACGTTGGCGTTGAGACTTTCCATGACTTCATTAAGTTGGCCCTTGCCGCCGAAGGTGCGCAGCGCATTCTGATAACCGCCCTGTGAGCTGAAGATCGGCAAGGCAAAATAGTCGCTGGTAAATTCGTCCCATGTCCCGGCATTGGCGCGTAGCTGACTGCCGACAATACGCAACAGGGTTTCTTGTGCCGGACATAGCGCAGGGCGCGACAGTAACCAAGCCTCAAATTTAGCGCCCACTTCATTGGCCTTCTGCTCGGATGCCTCTGGAAACACAAAATTGCCGTCTTCATCAATCGTGACCCATGCGCGGCTGGCGGGATCGATTTGGTCATCAACGTCGAGCGATAACAAGCGGCGTGGTTCATATAGTTTTTTGGGCGGCTGCTTGACGACCATGACACCGCCTTGAGCATAGCCATCGTCATCGCCGTGATAGTCAGTCACCCCGACAAAGTCGAACATGGTAAAAACCGGCTTATTCTGCGCGCGGCGTGTGCCGCGACCGCGCATCTGTTGGTACAGCGTGACGGATTTGGTGAAGCGGGCAAACACCAGATTAGTGACCTCAGGGCAATCAAAACCGGTATCGAGCATGTTCACCGAAACCAGTATTTGCGGGAACGGCTCTTTTTTGAAGCGCTTGATTCGGCTCATCGCATCCACGGTATCATCCTGCCCCATTCCTGATACCACATAGTCGGCATAGCGCACCTTTGGCGAGGATTTTTTGTCGGCAAAGGCTTCGTCGAACATCTGTGCCAGCGTTTCCGCATGGCGACGGGTGACGGCAAACACGATGGTTTTACCCAGCAGTGGTTTGCGCTGAATGCCTTGATGATCGATATAGCCGTTGTCCATCACTTGCCTGAACTCACGCACCAAGGCGCGGTTGCGTTCCGGGATGGTAAAGCGACGTTCCAGCGCATTCGGGTCTATCATCACCGAATCAGATTCCTTGAACAGCAGCTCAAATTCCTGCCGTGTCCTGGCATCCATAGCCGACCAGTCGAGTTCATTGCGTTTGACCTCGAAGCCGCCTTCAGCAGCGGTTTTGACGGTCTTGGCCTTGTATATCTGGTAGGGCACCAGATAGCCGTCCTTGATCGCATCTTTCATCTTGTAGCTGAAAGTGGGCTTGTCCACCTCGAAAAAGCGCATCGTATCGCGCACGAATAATTTGTCGTCTTCATTACCGGTATCACTGACGCAAGGGGTGGCAGTCAGACCTATCTGTATCCCGTCAAAATGCTTGAGTACGCCGCTCCATTTGCCGTAGATGCTGCGGTGGCATTCATCGGAAATAATCAGATCGAAATATCCGGCAGAATATTCACCATAGATGTTGACCATGCTTTGCAGCGTGGTGATGGTAATGCGCTTTTCATCCTGAAAACGGCGACCCGAGCGCAGCACATAAGACGGGTAATCCGGCAGGTGTTCGGCAAAGGTATCTTCGGTCTGTATAGCCAACGGGATGCGATCCACCAGAAACAAGACGCGGGTAATGGCATTGGCCTCAAACAGTCGTTTGATGAGGGCTGCGCTAGTGCGCGTTTTACCGGTGCCGGTCGCCATTTCTACCAACAATTTACGACGCCCCTGCTCTATCTCCCGGCACAAGGTTTGAATGCAACTTTGCTGATAATCCCGGCCGGCAATCCTGACATCAATGGCAACGGACAACGGCTTGCGCGCAACTTGCAAGGTGGCAAAGCGGCGTTCCAGATCATCCTGCTTGAAAAAAGTTTTGACGGGGCGCGGATAGGCCTCATGCTGCCATTCCCAGAATTGAATCTCATTGCCGTTGGCAAGAAAAATGTAGGGGATATTAAGCTGTCTGGCGTAGTTTTTCGCCTGCTCAGTAGCATCGCCCGGACTAATTGAAAAACGCTTGGCTTCAATTATGGCTAAGGAGCGGCCATGACGATCACACAGCACATAATCGGCACGCGTGCCGTCTTCCATCATGACTTCATAACGAACGCTAAAGCCGTCCGTAAGACGCCAGCCCTGCGCGGTGAGCTGGCTGTCGATGACAACACGGGAGAAGGCTTCATTGGTTGATTTCATGAGGATAGAGGTTAGCACATCGCAGCGCTGAAATTGCGAATACACGATATGTTACGCAGTCAAATCGCATGTCGTTGTTTTACTGCAATGCTTTTTTCATCCTGTGCGCCGCAAAAAAAGACTAGACAATTAAAGTTGCGAGCCCTGCCCAAGGGTGCCTGCCTGTCGGCAGACAGGCACTCGCAATGACGAAAGAAATTGTCTTTGCGAGGAGTTTACGACGAAGCAAACCAGAATATTTTTTATTGGCTGGATTGCCTGCGGCCTCGCAATGACAAGTCTGGATTGCCGCGCTACGCTCGCAATAATGTAATGGACGCCCACTTTCCGGAACGGCATCTTTGTGCCAAAGTGGAGATGTTGACTAACCACTAAAAGGAAGGGGCATCCGAAATGAAGATTACTACGATAGGCGTTGATTTGGCAAAAAATATTTTTCAAATACACGGGGTGGATACTCACGAGAAGCCCGTGGTGCGACGTGCATTGAAACGTGGAGAAATGTTGCCGTACTTTGCCAACCTTCAACCCTGCCTGATAGGGATGGAAGCCTGTGGCAGTGCGCATTACTGGGCGCGTAAGTTGATGGAGTACGGTCATACCGTCAAACTGATGGCACCGCAATTCGTGAAGCCCTATGTGAAGAGCAACAAAAACGATGCGCGTGATGCTGAAGCTATTTGCGAAGCGGTTGCGCGTCCGAACATGCGCTTTGTGCCAATCAAGAATGCCGAGCAGCAAGCGGTTTTGTCGCTGCATCGGGCGCGGCAGGGTTTTATTAAGTCCCGCACCGCACAGGGTAACCAGATACGCGGACTGCTCAGCGAATACGGCCTGATCATGCCGCAAGGTATCTACAATATTTGCAAGCGGGTGCCGGATATACTAGAAGACGCCGAAAATGGTTTGCCAGGCTACATGAGGGCATTGATTAACCGGTTGACCGAGCATCTGAAGGAACTTGATACTCAAGTAAACGCGCTGGATAAAGAGATCAAGCTTTGGAGTGCCAGTAGCGAAGCTTGCCAAAAGTTAACCGACGTGCCGGGTATAGGCCCGCTGACCGCTAGCGCACTGGTTGCCACAATCGGTGATGCGAAAAACTTTGCCAGTGGACGAGAGCTGGCGGCATGGTTGGGACTGGTGCCCAAACAATACTCCAGCGGAGGCAAGTCGGTGCTGCTGGGCATCAGCAAGCGTGGCGATATTTACTTGCGGATGCTGCTGATCCATGGCGCTCGCGCCGTCATTCGCTTCGTCGAGGGCAAACAGGATAAAACCAGTGAGTGGACACAACGCCTGTTGGCACGGCGCAACAAGAACGTGGCAGCCGTTGCTTTGGCGAACAAGAATGCGCGCACGGTGTGGGCGTTGCTCACAAAAGAGAGTAAGTTCCGGCCAGATTACACTGTGGTACAACCCACCCCAGCGTAATCTGGTCGGTTGAGAAAATCCATCGGCAGAACCGATGATTTAAGTAGCAAGAAGGAGCATTTCCACCGATTGCACAGGCAATCATGAAGTAATGGCAGAACAGGTTAGACCGTGGCCGAGTAAGCTCGCAACTGTCATCGCACTTAGAGTGCGTCGCAATGATTGGTAAGCGTCCGGCTGACTCACCTGTTCGAGTTAGTCAATCTATGCTGTTAGTTTGATTGGCAGAAGTTCGTCGATGCGGCGCATGGTCCAGACGGGTAGCTTTTCCAGCGTATCTTTTAGCCAGGCAGATGGTTCTATGCCGTTGA
>CAIWRI010000025.1 GCA_903915035.1 uncultured Nitrosomonadales bacterium
CTTGAACGATGTGTTGGTTGGTAAAGTAACGCCTAAAGGTGAAACACAACTGACACCGGAAGAAAAACTACTGCGCGCAATTTTCGGCGAAAAAGCTTCCGACGTTAAAGATACTTCATTGCGCGTGAAGGCCGGTATTTCAGGTACTGTCATTGATGTGCAAGTATTTACCCGCGAAGGTTTGCAGCGCGATAAACGCGCACAGCAAATCATTGATGATGAGTTGGGTCGTTACAAGAAAGATTTGGCTGACCAGATGCGTATCGTTGAAGCTGACGTGTTTACCCGTTTGGAGAGCTTGCTGTTAGGCAAAGTTGCCAATGGCGGCCCGAAGAAACTGGCCAAGGGTACCAAGCTGGACAAGGATTACTTGCGCAGTTTGGAACATCACCACTGGTTCGATATTCGTTTGGCTAGCGACGAAATCGCAACTCAATTGGAGCAAGTTAAAGAAGGCCTGGCGCAAAAGCGTCTCGAATTCGATGCCGCTTTCGAGTTGAAGAAGAAGAAACTGACACAAGGCGATGAGTTGCAAGCCGGCGTGCAAAAGATGGTTAAGGTTTACGTGGCTGTTAAGCGTCGTTTGCAACCAGGCGACAAGATGGCCGGACGTCACGGTAACAAGGGTGTGGTTTCACGCATCGTGCCTGTGGAAGATATGCCGCATATGGCTGACGGTACGCCGGTCGATATCGTGTTGAACCCGCTGGGTGTTCCCTCGCGTATGAACATCGGTCAGGTGCTGGAAGTTCACTTGGGCTGGGCCGCAAAAGGTTTGGGCAAGAAGATCGCCCTGATGCTGGAAGCGCAAGCCAAAATTGCCGATGTACGCAAATTCCTCGGCAAGATATACAAGGGTGACCAGGCTGAGGAGATCGCAACATTCACTGATGAAGAAGTGATCGAGTTGTGCCGCAACCTGCGCGCCGGTGTGCCATTCGCAACGCCAGTTTTCGACGGCGCGAGCGAAGAAGAAATCAAGGATCTGCTGGAGTTGGCGGAATTGCCGCGTTCAGGACAGATTCAGTTGTATGACGGACGCACGGGGGACGCATTTGACCGCAAGGTCACGGTCGGTTACATGCACGTGCTGAAACTGCACCACTTGGTTGACGACAAGATGCACGCGCGTTCGACCGGTCCTTACAGCTTGGTAACGCAGCAGCCATTGGGCGGCAAAGCGCAGTTCGGCGGCCAGCGTTTCGGTGAAATGGAAGTGTGGGCATTGGAAGCATACGGTGCTGCATACACATTGCAGGAAATGTTGACGGTCAAGTCGGATGACGTGAATGGTCGTACCAAGGTCTACGAAAATATCGTCAAGGGCGATCACAAGATCGATGCAGGTATGCCGGAATCGTTCAACGTGCTCACCAAGGAAATTCGCTCGTTGGGTATCGATATCGATTTGGAACGGCATTAAAGCAGGAATCAGGATTGAGGATCGGGGATTGAATTAAATGCTCCCCTCTCAATCCTGAATCCTCAATCCTGAATCCTAAAAGGAGTTACAAATGAAAGCATTGCTGGATTTATTCAAGCAGGTCACGCAAAAAGAAGAGTTCGATTCAATCAAGATCGGACTGGCTTCACCGGAGAAGATTCGTTCCTGGTCATACGGCGAAGTGAAGAAGCCTGAGACAATCAACTATCGTACGTTCAAACCTGAACGCGACGGTTTGTTCTGCGCAAAAATATTCGGACCGGTAAAGGACTACGAATGCTTGTGCGGTAAATATAAACGCTTGAAACATCGCGGCGTAATCTGCGAAAAATGCGGCGTTGAAGTCACTCTGTCCAAAGTACGCCGTGAGCGCATGGGCCATATCGAATTGGCTTCCCCTGTTGCGCATATCTGGTTCCTCAAATCTCTGCCATCCCGTTTGGGTATGGTGTTGGACATGACGCTACGCGATATCGAGCGCGTGTTGTACTTTGAAGCCTTTGTAGTGACCGAGCCAGGCATGACTCCGTTGAATCGCGCGCAACTGCTGTCGGAAGATGACTATCTGGCCAAGCTGGAAGAGTACGGCGATGAATTCCAGGCTGTGATGGGAGCGGAAGGTGTGCGTGCATTGCTGCGTGCGCTGGATGTGCCAGCCGAAGTGGAAAAACTGCGCGCTGAATTGGAAGCGACCAGCTCCGAGACCAAGATCAAGAAATACGCCAAGCGCCTGAAGGTGCTGGAAGCGTTCCTGCAATCCGGCATCAAGCCGGAGTGGATGGTGATGGAAGTGTTGCCAGTGTTGCCGCCTGAATTGCGTCCGCTGGTACCGCTGGATGGCGGTCAACCTGTTGATTTTGTTTCTCTACCCGACCTTTATCGCACCGCTGTTCAACAAGTTTACTCCGCTCGAAGACGGCGAGATCAAAACACGCATCACCACGCTACTCGGTAAATGTGGCTTTACCGCAAATGGGCTGTTCGTTATGGATGGCAGCAAACGCAGTTCGCACGGCAACGCCTACTTCACCGGCTTTGGCAAGAGTAAGCGCATCGTGTTTTTCGATACCCTGCTGGAAAGACTGAACGGGAATGAAATCGAGGCAGTGCTGGCACATGAACTGGGTCACTTCAAACACCATCATGTGCAAAAACGCATCGCGGCAACCTTTGTGATGAGCCTGGGATTTTTATGGCTGCTAGGTCAGTTGATGCAGACCAGCTGGTTTTATC
>CAIWRI010000026.1 GCA_903915035.1 uncultured Nitrosomonadales bacterium
CTGGTAGTGGGCCTGGATATCGGTACATCCAAGATTGTGGTGATTGTCGGTGAAGTTAAACCTGACGGGCAGTTGGAAGTGGTCGGCATGGGGATGCATGCGTCATCCGGCATGAAAAAAGGCATGGTGGTTAACATTGAGGCAACCGTGGCTGCTATTCAGCGTACCCTTGAAGAAGCTGAACTGATGGCAGATTGCAAAATCACCGGGGTACATACCGGTATTGCAGGGAGCCACATCCGCAGCACTAATTCGAGCGGCATGGTGAAAATCAAGGAGAAGGAAGTCACGCAAGCGGATGTCGATCGCGTGCTTGAAACAGCCAGTTCTATCAGTTTGCCGGCTGATCAGCAAAAACTGCATGTGCTTGAACAGGCCTTCAGTATAGACGGACAGGATGGCATCAAAAAACCGCTGGGGATGAGCGGGATGCGGCTGGATGTTGAGGTTCACATTGTGACAGGCGCAGTTGCTGCAGTACAGAATATCATGAAGTGTATACATCGCTGCGGCCTGGAGGTGAATGAACTGATCCTGCAACCCCTGGCATCCAGTCGTGCTGTATTAGCACAGGATGAAATGGATCTGGGCGTGTGCCTGGTCGACATCGGCGGAGGCACAACCGACATCGCGGTGTTCACGGGTGGTTCGATTCGTCATACCGCCGTCATTCCGATCGCGGGCGACCAGATTACCAACGATATCGCCATGGCATTGCGTACGCCGACTCAGGATGCCGAAGACATTAAAATACGGTACGGTTGTGCGTTGCGCCAATTAGCCGATGACGGTGTGATCGAAGTGCCGGGCGTGGGTGAGCGCAGTGCGCGGATGTTGTCGCGAAAAACCTTGTCTGAGGTGATCGAACCGCGTGTTGAAGAACTTTATTCGCTGGTGCAGGCTGAATTACGACGCAGCGGATTTGATGACTTGTTGTCATCGGGCATCGTCATTACAGGAGGCAGCAGTGACATGCAGGGCATGGTTGAACTGGGTGAGGAGATTTTTCACCTGCCGGTTCGACAAGGTATTCCGAAATATGTAGGTGGTTTGTCGGATATTGTAAAAACCCCCCGCATGGCGACGGGGGTTGGACTGTTGTCATACGGTCTGGAACATTACAAGAATAATGAAGAAACACGCAGGCAGTCAAACTCGTTTAGTGATGTGCTGGCAAGAATGAAGTCCTGGTTTTAGCGACAGGATGCACACAGCAAGCTCGCCAGGGGCTTTCCAGGGAGCTACGGAGATAAATCTTCTGCTTCTTATCAATGATGGCTTAGGCGTAATTTTTTAGCTTAGTTCGGAATTGTTTCTCCAATGAAGCGGCAAAGCCCCCTGTTCTTACGTGAAAGAGGCTGGATTTAATTTTGGTTTGGAATAAGGATGATCAGATTCTGATCAGTTGACTATTGGTATTATTAAAGGGGACGATTATGTTTGAAATAATGGAAACACAATCTCAGGATGCAGTCATAAAAGTGATCGGTATCGGCGGTTGCGGTGGTAATGCGGTAGATCACATGATTTCAGAGGGCGTACAAGGCGTTGAATTTATCGTAATCAATACCGATGCACAGGCCCTCAATCGCAGTCTTGCCGGCACACAGTTGCAAATCGGTGCTGCAATTACCAGAGGATTGGGGGCGGGGGCCAAGCCATCGATAGGCCGTGCTGCCGCTGAAGAAGATCGCGAGCGCATCAAGAAAATGATTGCCGGTGCGAACATGGTATTTATCACGGCCGGCATGGGGGGGGGGACCGGCACGGGGGCCGCGCCTATCGTTGCGCAAATCGCCCGCGAAATGAATATCCTGACCGTCGCGGTAGTCACCAAGCCCTTTGCCTATGAAGGCAACCGTACACGTTTTGCAGCCGAAGGCATCAAGGCGCTACAGGAACATGTCGATTCATTGATTGTCGTGCCTAACTCGAAACTGATGGAAGTGCTGGGCAATGATGTTACTGTACCTGAAGCATTCAGGGCGGCCAACGGCGTATTGCAAGGCGCGGTTGCAGGTATCGCCGAAGTCATCAATGCGCCCGGTCTGATTAACGTCGACTTTGCCGATGTCTGTACGGTGATGTCGGAAAATGGCATGGCCATGATGGGTTCTGCGGTAGCCTCCGGACCGGACCGCGCAAAAATTGCTGCCGAACGCGCGATCGCCAGTCCTTTACTGGAAGACATGGACTTGACCGGCGCGCGCGGCGTGCTGGTGAATATCACGTCAACCAGTTCATTGAAACTCAGGGAAATGGACGAAGTGATGGCCTGCGTGAAGTTTGCAGCCGAAGAAGCGACGGTGATCCTGGGTTCGGTGTTCGATGAGTCTATGGGCGATGATTTGCGCGTCACCGTCGTAGCAACGGGGCTCGGTGGACTCAAGGCCAAACCGGAGCTGGTTTATGTGGAACAGGAAAGCAAACGCACCAGTACGCACGAGTTGCCTGTCACCAACATTGATTACAACGAACTGGACACCCCAACCGCTTTCCGCAGTGGCCGGCGTGCAGCAGTCGAGGCCATGGAAAAAAATGGCGTGGAAACCTATGATATTCCTTCCTTCCTGCGCAAGCAGGCAGACTAAAAACCGGCTTTAAGCTTGATGAGTCGGGATTGAGCAGAGCGTAGCCGGGAGTGGGGGAGCAGATAACTGCGGGTTTTGACCTGATATGTTTACTGGTAATGATTACCCTTTGATACAGGGCTGCTAAATTGAAGGTTAATTCGAACGTCAAGCGCTATCTTCCCTGGGTGGTAGCAACTGCGCTATTTATGGAGCAGCTTGACTCCACTATCATCAATACGGCGATTCCCTCCATGGCGTTAAGCCTGCAGGTGGCACCACTGAGCTTAAAGGCGGTGGTTACCAGCTATATTCTGAGTTTAGCCATCGGTATTCCTGTCAGTGGCTGGATGGCTGACCGGTTTGGCACGCGTCGTGTTTTCAGTTCAGCGGTGAGCGTTTTTACGCTGTCCTCGATACTCTGCGGCCTGTCCCTGAATGTGCCCATGCTGGTTGCGGCGCGTATCCTGCAGGGCATGGGCGCCGCGATGATGATGCCTGTGGGCCGCCTGGCCATCATTCGCACTTATCCAAAATCAGAACTGTTAATGGCGATGAATTTCGTCATCATACCGGCATTGATCGGACCGCTGCTGGGGCCTACGGTGGGTGGCCTGATCGTGCACTGGCTGCCCTGGCGGATGATCTTTTTTATCAACGTGCCGGTCGGGATAGCGGCGCTGCTGCTCATCCATCGCCATATGCCGGATTATCGCGCCGAGGCGGCAAGACCGCTTGATGTAACCGGACTGCTGCTGTTCGGTTCGGGGGCGGCCCTGATCTCATGGTTGCTGGAAATATTCGGCGAGCACACCATTGATGCAACGTCAGCATTGTTGCTGCTTTTGCTGGCGCTGAGTCTGCTGGCAGGTTACGGCTGGCATGCGCAGCAGACCAGCTATCCGCTGCTGCGGCTGACGCTGTTTCGGGTACGCACCTTCAGAGTTTCGGTGGTAGGCGGTTTTCTGACCCGGCTGGGTTTGGGCGGCCTGCCGTTTCTGCTGCCCTTGCTCTACCAGTTAGGTCTTGGCCTGCCAGCCTGGCAATCAGGGCTGCTGATGATGCCTGCCACAGCCGCCGCCATGGTAATGAAACTGATTTCCGGGCCGATTCTGCGGCGCTTTGGCTACCGCAAGATACTGATTCTCAACACGCTGATGATAGGCACCACGATCTGGATGTTCTCCGCTGTCACCGCAGCGACCCCTGTTTATCTGATCATTTTACTCGGTCTGGTTCAGGGGTTTTTCAATTCCCTGCAATTTTCCAGCATGAATTCCATGGCCTATGCAGACATTAAGGATGAGGACTCCAGTATGGCCAGTACCATGGCCAGTTCCATGCAACAAATGTCCATGAGCTTCGGTCTGGCTTGCGGCTCTCTGGTCACCGCCTGGTATCTTGGCGATTTGCCTCAGTCTGACAAAATGGCAGTGACGAGCGCCTTGCATCATGCGTTTCTCACGCTGGGTTGCCTGACGATGATTTCATCCTTGTCTTTCTGGACGCTACATGACACAGACGGCGAGAGCGTCAGTAAAGGTAATCTGGAGGCGGCGGAATAACGGATATGACGCACTCGCTGTAAAACACAGGCGGCGTCTTTTTTAGTGCGATGTCAGATCGGCGGATTCAGTTTTATAGTGCCGAAGTGAGCCTGTCTGTCGCCTGCCTGCGGCAGGCAGGCGACAGACAGGCTATTAAGGGCACGCAGTCTGCTTTTGCACTAATAAATCACGGTAGTAACCAAAAAATGCGATCACGGTTTGTTGTATGGCAATTTTTGCTGGTTTATCCTCTTCCCTGGCGGCAACCAGGCGTGCAAATGCCGGTGCCGCCTTATACAGATTGGCATAAAAAAAATTTTGATGAGGCTCGGAGCTATCTGCCACGATGGCGACAAAAGGCAGATTTTTATTATAATCATTTTGAATAGCGATTCTCACCTCTTCCACCCATTCGCTTTGATCTGATGTCATTTGATGATCGGCGATATAGGTTCTGATGTCGATCATGGATGAAGCAACCGAATATTCACCTAAAAACAAGCCGTTTTCAGAAACGAAGGGGACCGAGAGATTTTCTATCGGAACACCGGCGGAGGTCAGCAGATCGGACAGATGATGAAAGAAAAAACTCATCAACTGTGCCAGATAGCCTACGGTATGAAATTCGGAGATCACCTTAAAGATATCAAAATCGAAGGTGTCCGGATTATAAATGTCTGTGCGCCGCTGGAATACCCGCATCACGGCATGCTCGCCAATTTTCACCACAGGGCGATAGGTATCCAGTCTGCCATAAGAGTCGATTGATAAATACGTCACCCTGAACATTTTTTCCGACCAGTTTTTTCTTTGTTCATGCTCACCCCGGTCCAGCACGGCATAAAGCATGACAGGACTGGCCCGCGTGCCCGTTTTAATGGAAGCCAGTATTTTTTGCCGCACACCGTTTTTGTACATTTGATCCCATTTTATGAAAGCGGTACGGCTGCCGAGTTTGTGTCTATGCGTTTTCTGGTAGTCGGTAAACTGCTTTCTCATGTTTGTATCTATGGCATTGCATTCAGTCCACAGGCGCTCCTTTAACCCGTTGGCAAGCGATTCATTTATATACATGTCAAGTCCCCTTAAGATTGAGATATTTTCCGAGATACTAGTGCAGTGTAAACAAACGCGGCAGGGGGCGATATATGCCAAATGGCCTATGCAGGCAAAAAAGAAAAGCTGATCCGGCTTTCAATCGCGCCATAAAAGCGTTGTCTTGACAGCGGGTTAGGTCAGATCAGGTCAGGGCGGGGTTGCAAGATTGTTATGGCAGTGGACAAAGTCGCCGCTTTGCAGCAGCCTTGGCAAACAGGCCATTGAGGGTGTCGCGCGCCCGCTGTCAGGCAACAATCCGGGCGGTCAGGCAGCGGGGTGAGTATTCTTATCCCGGTAACGCGGGCAAGGCGTCGTGTGAAGGTTTACAACGCGAGTGGCTTACGATAAGGGACGGATGCCGCGCTCTATGCATATCCCTACCATTTTACAGCTGCGAATGGCCTGTAATTTGGCAACGCTGACCTTGACCCAGGGCGCTTTGAAATCTTGCAAGATGATCTGCGCGATATGTTCTGCAAGTGTTTCAACCAGTGAAAAATGCCCTTCACTCAATACATTCTCAATATGCTGTATTACCTTTGCATAATTCAGCGCGTCATTAATGTCATCGCTGAAACAGGCACGGCTATTGGGCAGCGCAATTTCAAGATCGAGTTGCAACGTTTGTGGCACATGCTTCTCGCGCTCATAGATTCCAATCAGCGTAGTGACTTGGAGTTCGTGTATAAAAATGATGTCCATGATGCGCTTTCTGTCCGCTGGGGGCTGATGTATTGAATAGTTTTGGCGGTCGCTAAGCATTCGCAGTAAAATCCGCCACTCGTGCATTTTAAGGTATTCCCGATGTTTACTCTGCTTTTTATTGTTGCCGCCTATTTGCTCGGTTCCGTTTCTTTTGCTGTGGTGACTAGCCGTGCCTTCGGTATCGCCGATCCGCGTACTTATGGTTCAGGCAATCCGGGGGCGACCAATGTGCTGCGCAGCGGCAAAAAATCCGCGGCAGCGTTGACCTTGCTGGGTGATGCCGCCAAGGGTTGGCTGGCGGTTGCGCTGGCGATACATTTTGCCTCATCTGATGCACAAGGTGTGCTGCGGGTTGCGCTGGTGTTTATGGCCGTCTTCCTGGGTCATCTGTATCCGGTCTTCTTACGTTTTCAGGGCGGTAAAGGGGTTGCAACTGCATTGGGCATATTGCTGGCGCTGAACCTCTGGCTGGGGCTGGCGGCACTGGCTACCTGGCTGGCAGTCGCCCTGGTGTTTCGTTTGTCTTCATTTGCGGCATTGATGGCGGCGCTCAGTGCACCGATCTATGCGTATGAGCTGAACCTGCACCGCGAGTGGGTGGTTGCTTGTACCCTCATGTCGCTGCTGCTGATTTGGCGGCACAAGCGCAATATTCAAAATCTGCTGGCAGGCCAGGAGAGTCGCATCGGCAAAAAAGCGGGTTCGTAAACATCGCCCCGGCATCGTCGGCATCTGTTTAGCCGGCAAATTAAGCCTCGCAACAGGCTGTCATTGCGAGCGCTGGCAACGGCGAGTGCATATGAAACAGCCCGGCTCTGCAGACATCCCGGCGCGACGCTGTCTTGCCATTGCGGCTGTTGTCCGACCTCATTATGCTGGAAAAACAGTTGTCCGGCAAAAGCGCCAAACGGTTTTGGCCGTATCCTCGTGAGCATCTTTTCCTAGCTGAAAAGTCGTTTTCAGCGCAAGCCTGCATTGGACAGCCATAAGGCAAATTCATTGCCCGTCAGGCATATTGACCCGTTGCGCGCCTGTCATTATCCTGCGGGCTCAGGGTTTGTCGGATTTTTCAAATTGACGCTACCTGCAAGGTTTACCGGTAATCCGGCACGCAGCACCGCTCGCTAGCAATGACAGAGTGCTCGGTGGACAAGGCAGAGCACTCGGTCGACACCACAGAGCGCTCGCTGGAAACCACAGAGCACTCGGTCGACACCACAGAGCACTCGCTGGAAACCACAGAGCACTCGGTCGATAAGGCAGAGCGCTCGCTGGGAACCACAGAGCACTCGCTCGACAAGGCAGAGCGCTCGCTGGAAATCACAGAGCACTCGGTCGATAAGGCCGAGCACTCGGTGGAAACCGCATATCGTTCGGCAGGAAATTTACAGTGCAATAAAAATGCGGCAAAAAGCCGGGTTTGCCCGCCATAGTGTGTTAATTTCCATATAAATCAAGGGCCTTACTCTCATGCGGGATATCGCTTTTATGCCGCGAACCAGGCGGGCAAACGTCAACTGCCAGTGAAACCTGCTGCGCATGTTTTATTGTATATTGCGTCATCAATGATGTTGATAAACAAATGATAAGTTGCCGGGTAAGAATTATCTTATGCAGTGTAAGAATTAAATATTTATTTCTAAGGAAATAGGTGTATAAACGTTCAAGGTAACTCTGTTCTTCCCGTATGCCCCTAAAGTTTTGTTTGCAGAGGAATTAAGTTGGCTGGAATTTAAGGGCTGCACTCCCCCGCACTTTGCTCCTGTTGAAACTCATGCTTCCGGTAACCATATTTTGAAATCTACTTATAACATTATCGCCTTGATCACGACTGTCGTGCTGCTGGTCGTGCTGGGTATCGTCGTGTCATTCACCGCGTTCAGGCAGATAGAAGAGGCCGGCGATGCGCGCATGCATGTATTGGCTGTGATCAACAGTGCGAACGACTTATTATCCGAGTTGAAAGATGCCGAGACGGGGCAGCGCGGCTATGTGCTGACCGGAGATATCGCCTTCCTTGAGCCTTATTTAGCGGTGCGTGGCGGGATTGCTGCTCATTTGGCTGCCTTGCGCCAGTTGACGAGAAAAAGAGATGCTTCGCGGCATGTGGATGCAGTTGCACCGTTGATTGAATCCAGAATGACCATGCTGGCTCAGGTGGTCGCCTTGCGTCATAATAACGACACAAAGGCGGCGGGTGCGATCGTGGAGAACGGTCAGGGCAAGGCGCTGATGGATGCTATACGCATGCAGATGAGTGGCATCGTCCGGATAGAACAAGTCTTTCTGGCGCAATATGAGCGTGAGTACCAAGTGAAAATGCAGCATCTGTTTATCGTGATGGTACTGCTGAGTCTGTTTATCTTGCTGTTCGCGCTGGCTTTTGCCTATTTTATCTATCGAATATCCCGGCAGCGGCTCAAAAAACAGTTGCATCTGGAAACACAAAATTTATTGAATATTGAGGCGCAGGCTAACAGGCAACTGCAAAAGGTGAATGCCCGTTTGCAGATCAGCGAAGAGAAGTTTGCTATTATTTTAAATTCCATTGGTGATGCGGTGATTGCCACCGATGCCAATGCCTGCGTCACCTTGCTTAATCCGCTCGCTGAGCAGCTCACCGGTTGGACTCAGGCCGAGGCTAGCGGACATCCAATCGCTGAGGTTTTTAGTATCATCAACAAGGATACCCGTCAGCCTGCAAAAATTCCGGTTATTGATACGCTGGCGCAAGGCACAATACAAGGACTGGCAAATCATACCGTGCTGATTTCGCGTGACGGCATAGAGTGCGATATCGCTGACAGTTGTGCCCCGATAAGGGATGCCGGGGCGCAGGTGGTTGGTGCGGTGCTGGTGTTTCGTGATGTAACCGGCGAATACGCAATTCAGCAGGCGTTGCGCGATAATGTATTCTTGACCCGCAAGATACTCAACACGGTCGCCGATGGCATCATGACGATACATTCCAGTCAGGGTGTTATCGAAATGATCAATCCTGCCGCAGAACGCATGTTTGGTTACGCAAGCACTGAGCTGGTAGGCCAGAACTTCAATATACTGATTGCAGAAACGGCTCAGGCGTCGGGTAATGTGTTGTTTGAGGATTTTATCGCCAGCGATGAAATGCGTGCCAGTGGTCTGGAGCGCGAGGTGGCTGGCAAGCGCCGTGACGGCAGCGTATTTCCGATGGAAATAGCCATCAGTGAAATGTGGCTGGGAGGCGAGCGCCACTTTACGGGAATTTTACGGGATATTTCCGCACGGACTCAGGCCGGAGAGGCTTTGCTCAAGGCCGGCGCCTTGCAGAGTGCGATTTTCAACAGCGAGAATTTCTCCAGTATTGCCACGGACGCCCGGGGCGTGATTCAGATTTTCAACGTGGGGGCGGAGCGCATGCTAGGCTATGCGGCTTCCGACGTGATGAACAAAATCACGCCGGCGGACATTTCCGATCCGCAGGAAATGATCGCGCGTGCCGAAGCCTTGAGTATTGAACTGGATACGCCGATCACGCCAGGTTTTGAGGCGCTGGTATTTAAGGCCTCCCGCGGTATCGAAGATATTTACGAGCTGACTTATATCCGGAAAGACGGCAGTCGTTTCCCTGCGGTAGTCTCGGTCACCGCCTTGCGCGA
>CAIWRI010000027.1 GCA_903915035.1 uncultured Nitrosomonadales bacterium
GGACGCGATTGCGTGGAAATTAAATACCCGTCCACGTAAGTCACTCGGTTTCAAATGTCCGGTTGAACTGTTCATGCCAGACGCTTTTGACTTTAAGCTACATCACGCAGCACTTTTTGCACTTGGTGCTTGAAACCGCCTTGTGATTCAATGGAGATACCGAAGATTTATTTTACAGGGTAACGCATGAGTTTGCTTAGTTCAAAGCTGAAATGCCAAATCGTTTTTAAGCAAGTGTCGGATGTTAAAAAGATCTCGGCGCTTGTTACCGGGGCAACCGGGTTCGTGGGAGGGCGACTGGCTGAGCGTCTGATACAGGAAGGCTGGACGGTCAGATTGCTGGTCAGAGATGCCGGGCGCCTGAGACCGTCATTAAAGTCGTGCGATGTGATCGAAGGCGATCTGCTGGATGTCGCGTTAGTCGCAAGTGCGGTGCGTGATGTCAATGTGATTTTTCATTGCGCCGCGAATGTCAGCACCTGGGACAGTTTTGATGCTTATTACCGGGTGAATGTACTGGGCGTAAAAAATCTGCTGGAAGCCATCCGTCTTGAAAATCCCGGTCTGTCACGTCTGGTGCACGTCTCAACGGTAGACGTGTACGGATTTCCTGTTATGCCTTGCGATGAGACAAGCAAAACCGATGGCGCAGGTTTTGGCTATGGAGAGAGCAAACTGCTTGGAGAAAGCCTGGTCAGGGAATCCGGTGATAAGGCCGGTATTTCATATACGATTATTCGCCCCGGAAATGTGATCGGACCGGGTAGTCAATTCATTGAACGTATCGGTGCTGAACTGAAAAGCGGCATCATGCTGACGGTGGATGGCGGCTTTTCCAATGCAGGTCTGGTTTATATTGATAATCTGGTCGATAGTCTGATCTGGGCGGGTATTTCTGAACAGGCGCATCGAGAATGCTATAACGTGCGGGATGTTTACGAGGTCGACTGGGCCACTTTTCTGAAGCTGTTTCGTGTCGGAATTAACGGCAGAGGCATTATTGTTAACTTGTCTTTTTCCGTTGCCGACAAAATTGCGCAAGGATTCGAGGCCGTGCATAAGCGATTTTTCCCGCACCATGAACCCATGTTGCATCGTTTACTGGTGCGATTTTTCGGCAGAAGCTGCGGACATCGTGCTGAAAAAATTCAATTGCATTGCGCGACAAGGACGGGTTTCGATGAGGCGATGAAGAATTCTATCGAATGGTTTTTGCAACCCGCAAAATGATGCTCAATTTAACCGGCTATTCTTGTTAATTATGTCAGATCTGCATTTTGTTTTTCTGCAAGGGCTGCCATCGCCTTTCTTCAGTAAAGTGGGCAAGCAGTTGTCCGAACGCGGTCACAAGGTAACAGGGATTAATCTGTGTATCGGTGATCAGTTATTCTGGCGTGGTGAAAATACCGTCAACTATCGTGGAAATCTTGCTGACTGGCCAGGCTACCTCGCTGATTTTTATGATAAAAACGTGGTTACAGATATTGTGTTGTTAGGAGAGCAACGCAGTTATCATAAACACGCCATCGAAATAGCAAAGGCGCGCAATATTCGGGTGACTGTAACGGATTTTGGTTATCTCAGACCCGACTGGATCGTTTTAGAGCGAAATGGCATGGGGGGAGATTCCCTGTTCCCGAAAGATATGCAGGAAGTGATGGCTCTGGCTGCTGCTTCGCCCGTGGCAGACTTGACTCATCGCTACTCGGATAGTTTTCGGACCATGGCATGGGGTGACATACTCTATCATCTGGCTAATTTTTTCTATTTCTGGTTATTTCCACATTATCGCCGCCCTTATAAGCGCAACCATCCGCTGGTGCATTATTTTGCGATTGGCCGCCGATTGTTGCTGGCCGGAAAGGGGCATCAATATGCATCGTGCCGACTGGCGCAATTGAAAGCCGGTGATGCGCACTATTTTTTATTCCCGCTACAGCTGGAGAATGACTTTCAGATTGTTTCGTATTCGCCGTTTGATCGTCTGGAAGAGGCGATATGGTTAGTGCTCGAATCTTTTGCTAAATTTTCGGTCTGCAATAGCCGTTTGTTGATCAAGGTGCATCCGCTGGATCCGGGTTTGAAAAACTGGAAAAAGCTCATTTTAAGGCGGGCAGGGGAATTGGGCATCGCTGAGCGAATCGATTACTTTGATGGTGGCAATCTCGACGAAATCATACAGGGGGCGAAAGGGGTGATGACGGTAAATAGTACCGTAGGTATTCGTGCACTTCAGCTAGGTTGTCCTGTAATGACCTTGGGAGATGCTATTTACGATATGCCAGCGCTTACTTTTCAGGGTTCAGCAGACTTGTTCTGGACTGAAGCGATACCCGCGAGTCCGATTGTTGTCGCTGCCTTTATCAATGCGGTGTGCAGTACCCTGCAGCTTCGGGGCGTGTTCTACAGCGAACCGGGTTTGAGTGCTGCGGTGAAGGTGGCCGCTGAGCGGCTCAGTCAGGGGCGGGTAGGGTTGCTGATGAATAATGGGGAAATTGCGTGTCAGCGTACCCGTCAAATCAGTTCAAATTAAGTTGAACTGCAAACATTACAAATTTCAGCTTGGGACTTCATGGCACGGATACTGATCGTTGGAAAAGGGGGGTATGGTGATATGTTTCCGATGTTCGCGCTTGCCCAGCAGCTTAAGAAAAACGGGCATTTCGTCAGTATCGCAGCAGAAGCGCATCACAGAGATGCCGCTTTACAGCTAAATATTCCGCTCATCAAACTCGACCCGCCTGAGGTCTCCGGCGCGGCGGCGGCTGATACCTTGTCGAAACTCCCCTGTATTGCGGAAATAATCCAGACACTGGCTCCCCGGCATCTTGATGCAGAATATGAAATTCTGCATGCGATAGCGGGCGACTACGACCTGATTGTCGGCAATCAACTCGCTTATACCGGTGCCATGGTCAGCCGGAAACTGGCAATACCCTGGGTGTTTTGCGCACCCTCGCCATTGGCATTTCCATCATACAGCGATCCCCCGTTATTCCCTTTTCTCCACCGTTTACAATTGCTGTCGATCAACTATCCGCTGACACAACGTCCGTATATCGCCTTGGCAAGAGGGATAAGCCGGCTGATGATGACTTCTGTTGTCAGGCAGCAACAGAGACTGGGCATCAAAAACATTGGCCACCCCAGATTTGAAGGCATGTATTCGGCACATCTTAATTTGCTGATGACATCGCCTGTTTTACTGACGCCCCAGCCGGATTGGCCAAAAAATACCCATTTGACCGGTTTTAGCTGGTTTGAGCCGGACTTTATGAAGGGTGAAGTAAAGTCGATGGCGCTTGTAAAGTTTCTGGAGTCGGGTTCACCACCGGTCATTTTTGCACCCGGTGGCAGCATGCGCACCCGGCCCGGTCAATTTTTTACTGAAAGCATCAAGGCGTGCAAACTATTAGGCGTTCGTGCCATCCTGCTTGCCGCGCAAAGATTTCATGCGGAATTACCGCAGTCAGCTGAGGTGCTGGTGATGGGATATTTGCCTTATTCAGAACTGCTGAAAAGTGCTTCAGCTATCGTGCATTCAGGCGGCATAGGCGCGATAGGCTGGAGTTTGCGCTTCGGCATACCGTCTTTGCTGGTGCCCTCAAGCTGGGATCAGTATGACAATGCACATAGAATGCGCAAGCTTGCCGTGGTAATGAATCAGAAGGACTATCGCGCAGCTAAAATCGCCTCAGCTTTGGCCGGGATTCTGGCAGACAAGGCGCCGCTACTGCAAGCTCATGCCGGAAGCATGATGACTGAGGATGGTTCAGCTTTAGCCTGTGCAGAAATCGAAACATTGCTCAGCACGCTCTATGGCAAAAGACAATGCAGTTGAGGCGCATCCTTGAAGGTAAACAGGGAGGCCGTCAATCAGATGCCGGTCTGATCCGGGCAATTTGTTTGAACTGAGCTTGCCGCGTCACATCAGACAATAGCTTCGCAAGTCCAGTCGGCTTGCATGCTGGCGTGAATCAGCGGAACTCCCGTCGTTTGCAATTGCTTGATTTTTTGCTGTGCAGCAGCGACGCTCGCGGTATCCGTATGAAATGCCAGGCGCACGATAAATTGACGTGACTCACCCGGTTGCAAGGTGATGACACGACCTTGTGCCTGTTCATAGGAACGTGGATTGGGAAAGTTCGTGCCCGGCTCCAGCCCCGTCACATAGCCATCAAGCAAAGAAGCTGAATTTTTCCACAGCGTAAAACAGGGTAATTGTTCAAGATTGAAATGTACGCTGACAGCCAAATTTCCCGCCGCATTTTTTAACAGCACCTGGGTGTGACCTGCCGCATCGCCCAGCAGCGCCATGAAATAAACCTGCTCCTCAAAGCCGCTCTCAGGCGCGCTGAATTTATCCCAGTTCGCCACACCCTCTTCGGCTCGCGGTGTGCGTGGCACCAGTGTTTTGACCGGAGCGAAAACTTGTGCGCCGGCCCCCAGAAAGGGGGCCCCGAAATTGATGTGATACAGCAGTTGAAATTCGCCAGGTGTGCCGGACAAATTACTCACCGTATCGTGCAGAATTATTTCCGTGCTATTCAAACGCGTGCTGACCGCCGATAAGAGTTGCAGACGCTGCCCCTTGAACCGCGCTTCTTCCACCCATCCGCTCACTTGTAGCGCGTCGTTTGCCACAGAAGCCTCGACGCGGTGCGCAGGCAGGTTGGCGATCTTGCCATGCAGTGGATATTTTAACTTATCCCCGGCGTCAAATTCCGCAGCGCCATTACTTTCCAGACCGCAGCGACACAATAATTCGTCAAATCCTGCCAGCCAACCGGTGCCGCTTTCTTCCTGTAACGGAACAAACTGCGGATGCACCGGACCGCGCACAGGTGATTGCCAGCCGATTTCAATGCCATCCAGCCACGCTTTCCAAATACCCATGCCGCGCTCAGGCAATAACCAGAATTTCATCCTGCCGTTGTCGACTTCGATGATTTTCATCCCGCTGCGCAAACCGCCCAACAAGCCGCGCTGAGTCACTGAAAATGTTGAATTTCCCTGTGCATCCGAGTCACTAAGAATCAGTGTCGCGGTATCTTGCTGTACGTCGCCTACTACAATTGCCATGAATTACATCCTCTTGCTTTGAGAAAATCATCAACCTCATGTGCCGAGGCCGGGTAGGGGCCGGCGTGCGTCGCCGCAAGCGCTGCCGCGGCTGCGGATACTTGCAGATGCGCGACTTTTGTTGCTGCGGGGTGCAGTAACAGACTGGCTATCCAGCCGCCCATCGCTGCATCGCCACAGCCTACCGTATCGACCACCTCAATCTGATAGGCGGCTTGCCGGATGATGTCGCTTCCGCTAAATAACGTCATGCCCGCTGCGCCGCGTGTCAACAAAATATCGGCAGCAGGAGCCAACGAGCGCAACGCTGATAAAGCGTCACCGGAAGACAAACCGGGAAACAAGCCATGCAAATCGTCATCGGAAACTTTGATATAGGCGGAGAGCGTGGCGATGGCACGAAATATTTCTGGGTAGTCGGCCGTTTTATTCAGGCTGCGGAAATTCGGGTCAAAAGCGATACGTTTTCCGGCTGCTTTAGCCGCATGCGCCTCCGCCAATAATATCTGTGCCAGTGGCGCGCGCATCAGACTGATGCCGCCAAAATGTACTACCTCAGCGGCATTGCGCCAGCCTGCAGGTAGTAGTTCGGGATTGAAGTGTAAATCGGCACTGTCGTTGCCGATGAAAAAATATTGAGGGGGATGTTGCGATACCACCATTGCCAATAAAGGCACCGCGTCCACGCGCTGCAAGAAACGCCGGTCGAGGCCGACTGCGGTGCCCGCATTGTCCAGGTGATCGCCGAACACATCCAGGCTTACCGCACCGGCGAAAGCGGTCTTCACACCCAACGCTGCCCCCACTCGTGCCACATTCCAGCATGCGCCACCAGGCACCGACAACCAGCTGTCATTGTCCTGTTTGAGCATATCTGTCAGCGCCTCACCAAATACCACATATCGGGGAAAATTCATCTGCACGCTTTCTAGTGAAACAAGGCGATATCTTTAATAAGCTCGGTCGCGCCCGGGACATCATCCGGATTCACAGCCCCGGTGATTAGTCCTACGATTTGCTCCGGATTGGAACTTGAAGTCAGTACCGAGGCGATGATCCGACCTTGTCTGAACACCCAGATACGGTCGGAAAGCTCGAACACCTGGCGCAGGTTGTGACTGATAATAATGAGCGGCACACCGCGCAGCTTCAATCCCTTGATAATCTCTTCCACGCGGGCAGTTTCCTGCACACCCAGAGCCGCGGTCGGCTCATCAAGTATAATCAGCTTTTTGGCAAAGCCCGCCGCGCGCGCAATCGCCACGCACTGGCGTTGTCCGCCGGACATGCCGCGCAAGGTTTCGCTCATGTCCTGAATTTTCACGCCGGTGGTTGCCAGCATGCTCACCGATTCCTCACGCATCGCTTTGTGATCAAGAATAGATAAAGGTCCCAGCTTTAACAGCACTTTTTCACGCCCCAGAAAGATATTTGCAGGCACATCGAGATCTTCTGCCAGCGCCAGGGTTTGATAGACTGTCTCTATCCCCTGATCGCGCGCATCCAGTGGCGAGGCGAAATTTACCCGCTGTGCGTCCAGCAGAATCTCGCCGCTGTTAGGCTGTTCAGCGCCGGTGATGAGGCGCACAAAAGTGCTTTTACCCGCCCCGTTATCACCAACAATCGCTGCGTGCTCACCTGCCGCGAGTGAAAAATTCGCCCCGGTCAGCGCTCTCACCCCGCCGTAATGTTTGGTGAGACCACGTATTTTCATTACAGGAGTTTGACTGTCCATTTGAGTTTCCATCCCTTATTTGCGCAGCAAACGCTTGCGCCGAATCACATCTATCCACACGGCGATAATGACCACCGCGCCTATCGCCATCATTTGCTTGAACTGCGAGATTTCCAGCAGGTTCATGCCGTTGCGTATCATGGTGATGAGAATTGCACCGAGCAGACTGCCGATAATGCTGCCGCGTCCGCCAAACAACGAGGTGCCGCCCAGAATCACTGCTGCGATGGCATCCAGTTCGAACATTTGTGCGATCTTGCCGCTGGAGGAATCCATACGCCCGATCAACACAATGGCAGCTAACGCGCAACACAATCCCGACACAACATATACGCCCAGCTTGTACCAGCGCACGTTGATACCCACCTGGCGCGCACCCATCTCATTTGAACCGATGGCATAAACATAACGCCCCAGCTTGGTGCTGGACAGCACAAAGGACATGCTGACGTAGAAAACCACCATTACGACGATAGGCATGGGAATGATGCCGAATAAGTCACCGTAACCGATGAACGGAAATGGGGCAGGCAAACCCGACATGTCATAACCACCGGTTGCATCGTAGGCCAGACCGCGCCACAAGGTCAGACCACCTAGCGTAACGATGAAGGAAGGAATGCCAACGAAAGCGACCAGATAACCGTTAAACAGCCCCACTGCGGCACCGATAGCGAACGCCGCTCCGATAGCAAGATAGGGATTAATACCCAGTTTGATCATCATGTAACCTGCGACCGCGCCTGTCAGTGCAGTCAAAGAGCCCACGGCGAGATCCACGCCTCCGGTCAAAATAACAAAGGTCTGCCCGCCTGCCAGCAAGGCAATCACCGACGCTTGCACCAGGATGTTGCTCAGGTTACGGCTATTCAAAAAATAAGGTGAAGCGATGGACAGTAAAATGCCCAGTACCAATACGGCAATGAGTGCACCGTACCATTCCTGTCTGGTGAGTGATTTCATAATTATTCCTTGAAGAGCAGGGTGGCCACTGACCACCCTGATTGCTACACGATCAGAAAGATCACTTCATTTTCATGAACTGTGCAACGCCTGAATCTTTGGCGAACTTGTCCACGTTGGATGGCAGTACCAAAAATGCGCCAGTGTCGATGCGTGCTTCGACCTTTTGCTTTTTCGCAGCGGCAATCGCTGTTTCCACACCAACGGCACCGATCTTTGCCAGCATCTGTGCCGCATTGGCTTGTTGCCAGCCTTCCTTCATCATGTCCAGACCACCCGGTGAGCCATCAAAGCCTGCCAGTTTGATTTGACCCGGTTTGATGCCGGCACCCTTCATGGCCGCGACTGCACCCAGCGCACCGCCGTCCCATGCACAGGCAATCAGTTTCACATCGCTGTTGGCACGCAACACTGCTTCCACGCCGTTTTGCGCTTGAGTTTGATCCCAGGTCGTGGCGACTTCAAGCACCTTGATATGGGGATGTTTGGCTTTCAGCGCGTCAATAAAGCCTTTCTTGCGCTCCTGACCGGTGGACTGCCCTTGATCGCCCGTCACGTAAATGACTTTGTCGCCGTCTTTGACTTGTCCTGACGCCCAGTTACCCTGCACATTAGCCGCCTTGATGTTGTCGGTTGCCACGTAGCTGGTGATCTTAACGCCAGTGATATTGGTATCAATCGCAACCACGGGGATACCTGCCGCCAACGCACGTTTGACCGAAGGGGAAATACCCGCACTGTCTACCGGTGCGATGGCGATCGCATCCACTTTACGTGTGATCATGTCCTCGACGATGGCAAGTTGCTTGGACAATTCGCCCTTTTCTGCTGCCAGTTCGATGAATTTCACTCCGGCTTTTTTACCGGCCTCTTTCGCTCCGCCATTGATTAACGTCCAGCCTTCATTGGTGTTGCCATTGGTGATGTAGGCTATGGTCAACTCGGCATGTGCGTTCGGCATCATGCATACTGTCAGCATGGCAAAAGCCATCCCCCCTGCGATTTTCTTAAAGCTCATTTTGCAATCTCCTTTTATAACTTCGCCATCAAATTTAGTTTAGAACCAGCCTTCGATCTGGATACCTGCGGTGTTTGCCGAAGTAACGCCCAGTTTACCTAAGTTAGTACCGGTGGATGAACCATTGTTAATTGATGTGCCATTCAATGTCGCGTTACCGGATGCCGCAGCCTGATTCCAGTTCGCATGGGTGACATAGAAACGCATTTCAGGGCGAGACCAGAAATCGCGTCCCAAAGACAGCGTCGGTGCAAAGGTAATCTTATTCAGGTTTTGTGTCGCTTGTCCGTCTGTCGCACGACTGGTATTAGCGGCTTCGAGCAAGAGTTTGAAGTTGTTGGTCAACGCGTAAGATACACGACCACCCAAAGTGAAGTCACGGTTATTCACGCCATCACCCGATGTCACAATACCGTTTGAATCCACCGACGTTGCAACACCCGCTTCCTGATTCGACCAGTTTTCCAGACCGATAATGGCCTGTCCGCCGAAGTTGCCTGCTTGCCATGCGATGGAATCGGCAATACGTGTGCGCTTCACGCCCGGCAGATTTGTTCCGCCGAATTTGGCGTCGCCCAAACCTTCAAATTGACCCTGAAGATTCGCATGTCCCGTTGAGGTTTGCAAGAACAGTGAGTTAGTCAAACCAGGCATCATGAAGTTGGACTGGTTATGTGACAAAGTCAACATCCCGCCGGGTTTGCCGTAGGCAAAATTACCACTGACCACGGTACTCAACAAACGTACCACGCCATCCGGATTGGTATGGATTTCAGATAAGTCGACGTTGATACGACGGGCATTATTTGCAAGGTTAGAGCCATTACTATTGGAGGAGCCGCTGTTAAAGACACCCACACCCAGCTTGGCAGGTCCCAGATTCAGATCTGTCATACCCGCGCCATAATTCATACCGTAGTCCATCAGGAAGTTATCCACGATGTGTACATCCTGAATACGCAAACGACGCTGACCGCCCCAGAATTTTGCTTCCGGCGCGATATCCAGCCCCGTCATTTCTACATAAGCCTGCTGGGTATTGTAGCCGTTAACGCCACCGGTATTGCCGCTGTAAGTTTGTGGCATGTAGCCCAGTTTCCACTTAACACCGCCACCCAAATCAACCGTTTCGGTAATCAACACTTCAAAAACTTCATCACCCTCATTACCCAGGCGAAAATGTTGCAACTCACCACCTAATTGATATCCTGAAGTCGCCATGCCACTTTGTGCCGTGTAAGCGCCCCCGCGCATATAGGCATTAGTGAGTTCGAGTCCATTACCGATATCGATAGCCAGTGCTGACATACTTGCCGAGGCAAGCAAGAGTGCCGTCAACGGAGACAATAAAAACTTCGTGCCTCTGCCTGAATTGCGTGAATTATTTTTCTGCTTCAAATTTTGTATCATGCTCTGCCCCTGAAATATTCAACATTATTATTAGTAACCAACTTGCTGCCCGACACGGCACTCTTTTATTCCTTACCGTATCGTATTTAGCGTCAGCATTACGCCGACACTGAATTCATCTGGACTGATTTCATGGAACAATCCATTATAAAATTACACGTGATAATTTTTGTATGCATTTTGAATGCAAGCAACTTTTTTAGCATGCCATATTCTTGCCTGAAAATAGGCCTTCTAACGGATTACAATCACATTAAGCTGAACTTTACACGTGTATATTATTGGCTGTCAAGATAATAATGCAAATATAATTCATATCCTATAAAATGCTTAATCAAGATCCTATGATTAACACGCGCAAACAATGCTAAAAACCGCACCCGAGAACGATACGCAATTTGTCACCCCGGACAATTCCGAAAATAGCAGTCAGGCGGATGGAAGAGTGGTTGCTGCTTCTAATGTCACAATGCAGGATATTGCCAATCTGGTCGGTGTATCTCGCATAACCGTATCGAAATATTTCAATGGCAATCAGAGTATCAAAGCAGAGACGAGGAAGTTGATTGAAAAAGTGTGTGCCGACCTTAACTATATTCCTGACCAGAACGCTGTCAGGCTGGTCAAAGGCAAGGCTAATCTGATTGGCGTTGTGCTACCTGTTCTGAGCGAGCCGTTCTTTTCCGAGGTGCTCAATGTCATTGGCATGGAGACTGGCAAGTTGGGGCTGCGTGTTATCATTTTCTGTTCTTATAACGATCCGGCGCGTGAGGCTGCTGCATTGCTTGCCTTACGCGCGACAAAAGCGCAAGGCGTGATCATTACGCCAGTCTTTTCTCAAGACAACGCAGAGCTCTTGAAAAAGCTCGAGCAGGAAATGAAAATCATCTTTCTGGACAGTTACATCACGCCGAAATGCCATTTCGTGATGAACGATAATTTGCAAAGCACCGGCTTGCAAACGCGTTATATGCTGAGTCGAGGGCATCGACCCGCTTTTCTCGCCGCGCCTCCTGTTGCTAACCCGTCAGGGCCGGAGCGTATTGCAGGTTATCTGAAGGCAATGCAGGAAGCGGATTACGCTCCCTATCTTGTGCCGTTAAACAACGTGGACGCGACTTGGGATTTTGAAGGCTTCGCCATGCACCACACTTTGAATATGCTGGGCTCGGGCGAATGGGAAAAATCAGGACGGAACGCCTTGATTTGTGCGACGGACAGGCTGGCTATCGGTGCTATGGCCGCATTCCGTAAATTCGGGCTGGAACCAGGGCGCGATGTTGCCTTTGCCGGTCACGATGACATACCTGTCTGCGAATACCTGCACCCGCCGCTCACCACCGTCAAGCAAGATGTAGTGATGATCGGTCGCGCGGTCATTGATTTTCTGAAAACCGATGAAAGCCGCTTTACCGCTGCAGATCCCTATTTTCAAAAAATCATCCAGGCCAGGCTGGTTGTCAGAGAATCAGCCTAGCAGCCTGTCTGACTTAAAGCGCTAAGTAATCAACAGGCTGTCAGGCTTAAGTAGTGCACTTTGCGGGTATTACGAGAAGAAACAAGGGGCGTTATGAATACGGCTTGAGGCAGAAATGGATTGATTTATTTCAGTTCGTTTTTTAACGTTTGTATGGGCTTCACATTAACGGCCTTATGCAAGTTGCAATGTTGAAGCAATAAAAAAACACGCCGATGGCGTGTTTTTTTATTTGAAGCGATACCGCTAATTACTTGTTGCCGTCACCGCGATTGCCGCCAAAACTGGGGCGGTTGTTGCCGCCAAAGCTTGGGCGATTGCCGCCGTCACGACGTGGAGCAGCACTGCCGAAGCCGCCACCATTGCCGCCGCTGCGAGGTGCATTGCCGAAACTGCGTTCTGCGCTGCGTGGTTGTTGAGTTTGTCCGCCGAAGGCAGGGCGAGCCTGACCACCGAAACCGGCACCTTCATTACGGACAGGATGGCTATGACGGCTATCCGGTGCGCTGTGATGGAAGCCTGCGCCGCCGTTATTGCCGTTACCGGCAAATGCTGAGCCGCGATTACCACCGAAGCCGTTACCGCCGAAGCCGTTACCGCCGTTACCGCCGCCGTTGCCGCCACCGAAACCACCGCCGTTACCACGGTTGCCGGCATAACCGCCGTTACCGCCACCATTGCCGCGTGAAGGACCATTATTGCCACGTGGACGATCGGAAGAGGGTGCGCTGGTGCGCATTTTGTACTTAGGCTCCAGGCCTTCGATGGTGTGCATCTTGATGCTTTGTTCGGTATAACGTTCGATACGCTTCAACAATTGTGCATCGCGATTAGAGGCGAATGAAATCGCGATACCTGAAGAGCCGCCACGACCGGTACGACCGATACGGTGAACATAGTCTTCAGCAAACTTAGGCAAGTCGAAGTTGATGACGTGTGAAATACCACGTACATCCAGACCACGCGCCGCGACGTCAGTTGCGACCAGAATACGCACGTTGCCGTTACGCATGTTCAGCAGGGTGCGGTTACGCTCGCGCTGGCTCATGTCACCATGTAAGGCGGCGACCGAATGACCTTGTGCGGAGAGTTGATCGGCCAGGCCGTCAGCATCGCGCTTGGTTGCGGTAAACACCAGTGCCTGATTGACTTCCGTGTCAGTCAGTAAATGGCTCAACATCTTGCTCTTATGGGCGACGTCATCAGCGAACATCATGCGTTGTTCGATGTTTTCATGCTTGTCTTTTGCTGCCGACACATTGATGCGCTTAGGCGATTTCAGCAGGCGGGAAGCCAGATTACCAACGACACCTTCGAGCGTCGCCGAGAACAGCAGAGTCTGACGTGTTGCAGGTGTTGCTTGAGCGATGCGTTCAACGTCATCCACGAAACCCATGTCCAGCATGCGATCCGCTTCATCCAGAATCAGCATTTCCAGACGCGAGAAGTCAATACGACCGCGTTCCAGATGGTCGATCAGGCGACCCGGTGTTGCCACCAGAATATCAACATGGCTGGACAGTAAACGGTTTTGTACAGGGTAGGGCATGCCGCCCAGGATACTGATGATCTTGAAACGCATATTTTTGCCGTACTTGGTCGCAGCGTCGCAAACCTGTTGTGCCAGTTCGCGGGTCGGTGTCAATACCAGTACGCGCGGACCTTTGCCCGGCATGGCCGACGGTGTTGCCAGACGATTCAGTGCGGGCAGGATAAAGGCCGCAGTCTTGCCACTACCGGTTTGTGCTGAGGCCATCAGGTCGTGACCGGCGATGACTTCAGGTATAGCCTGTTCCTGGATCGGCGTAGGTTCTGTGTAACCGGACTCGGTGATTGCTTTCAGAATGAGCGGGTTTAAATTCAGATCTTCAAATGTCATTGTTGCTTCCTTTTAAAATCAAAGGGAATCTACTTCGCCATTCGGACAGGGCGCAAGCAAAAGCTGTCGCCGGATAAAATCCGCTATGGTGAACTGTATGTAGTTCCCTAAAGTAAGCGCAGGTAGTAGTGCCGCCCGTGATGGGGCAGAGGATTAACCGGCGCAAAAAACATCGTTGCTAACCGGGAAACCCAGAAAATCCGTTAAACGAATTCTTGTAGAGTTCTTTAGACAGGCGCGCTTTAAAAGCGCACGAGAGGTAGGTCGGAAACGATGAACTAAATGCCGCATAGGCTGCGGCAAGGGGCGA
>CAIWRI010000028.1 GCA_903915035.1 uncultured Nitrosomonadales bacterium
GCGGAGAACTTTGCCAGCATACGCGCGGATAGCTCAAACGCCAGAAAAAATGGCAAGAATATCTTGTCCGCCATTAAAGATGCCCTGGCAGGCAACCCCTTACACCCGATCCAGCTTAAACGGATGGGGTTGGTAGTTACCTTTTTTTATCACTGAGGTTACTGCACCAGCTATTTCAGAATGACGCCATGAGCCAGCAGCGGTGCGCTCACAAGCTCAAAATCCCTGGGTGGCAGATATTGAAAGAAAGGATGATCATCCAGCACCACATCCACACCGTCCTGCGGATACAGCCAGTGAACCAGTCCGGTCTTGATTTCACGTACCCGCCGGGCAGGTTTGCCAAAGCGCTTTTCGATTACGGTCTCGTCCAAACGCGTAGTCGGCATATAGGTCAGACTGGCAATCGGTAAGGAGCGCACGCGTGCCAGATCGTCTGCTGTCAGCGTGATGCGCTTGCCGCCGGGCGTACCATTGATGCGCAAACCGCGTTGATACATGCCTTGCATTTCATCGGGCGGCACGGCGATGGTCATGATGATTTTGCCCTTGATGCCGTTAAAGTTCACCTCTTCAAAAAAGCCTTCAACATCCCACTTTGCATCTTGAGGCTTAAACAGGCTGATTTCCAGCTCGGTTTCATAGCGGTAGGTATGCGCGACTTCATCCAGCGTACTTTTACCCAGGGTAATGCCGAAGACACGAATGGTATCCGGAGTGGGATGACTGATTTTCCAGGGCAAGGTCTCCGGCGTATTGACCGAGTGATCGGGCAGTATGAGCATGACGGCCAGCAATGCAGCAACGAAGGCCGCGACGCTTAAAATTATTTTCTTGTCCATACTCATTTGATTTCCTCAGGATGCGGGTAATTTATAATCGCGCCGGCAGGTACTTTTCCGCTTTTAGCCTGATGTTCGGCATCAAACTCGATCACGATCAGTCCTAAAATTCCAACCATGAAAGGCAGAACGCCCAAGCCGCCTGTCAGCGCCCAGGTTGCGACCTTTTGCATGCCGATGGCATGACCGCCGAAATATAGCAACAGCACCAGCATGCCCAGCAAAAGAAACATCATCAGAAATAAACGAGCGCGTTTGGCGGCGAACTGCCAATGACAGCGTATAAACCAGCAGGGTTCTGCCTTCAGTGCGTGTTTTGCCCGGATAAGTATATAGCTTACCAGGGAGACTGAAATAATGATGACCAGCATCAACGGCTTTTTACTTATGCCGATCAGTGTCAATGCCATCAAAAATAGAAAAATATGGTTTACCACCAGATTAAATAGCAAAACAGCGTGTAAATGCCTTGCCCGTTTTCTCTCTGCCACGCTGGCTTGAATTTCCATTGTAAAGTACCTTTATACGGTTAAAGAAAAATAGGTGGCGAATAATCCGCTCAAGCAGAGTTTGTGTCAAACGATATGAACTGACTGCAATTTATCATTTTGAGTGACCTTAGTTGTATTTGCGTAATATCAACCCGCCACAAGACCTTAACTGGCAGTATACTTCGCGTTTAAAATAGCAAAGTGGCAATACTCATGTTAAATAATCAATTGGTGGTCGATCTCGAACTCATACGCAGGCTGGACAAAAATGGCCCGCGTTATACCTCTTATCCGACAGCAGATCGTTTCGTGGACACTTTTAATGCCGAGAACTACAGCCAGTGGCTGTCAACGCGTGAGCATCGCCCTTTATCGCTGTATATCCATATTCCGTTTTGTAATACCTTATGTTTTTACTGTGCCTGCAATAAAGTGATCACCAAGGATCGCAGTAAAGCCGCTGTTTATGTGAACTATCTGACTAAAGAAATGGCGATGCAGGCAAAACTGCTGGGTAAAGATCAGGTGGTTGAACAATTGCACTTTGGCGGCGGTACGCCAACCTTTATGTCTGACGACGAAATTCGCCTGGTCATGGCAGCGATACGTGAGAATTTCAAGCTGGTCGAAAACGGCGAATATTCCATTGAGATAGATCCGCGCAAGGTCAGCGATGAAACAATCGCCCTGCTGGGAGCCGAAGGCTTCAACCGCATAAGCATCGGCGTGCAGGATTTTGATGATGAAGTGCAGCGCGCGGTAAACCGCATCCAAAGTGAAGAAGAAACCCTGCGCGTGATTGTTGCGGCACGCGCCAATGGCTTTAAGTCGGTGAGCATTGACCTGATTTATGGTCTGCCTAAACAAACTTTAGCAGGATTTGGCGTAACGCTGGATCGCGTGATAGCCGCTGACCCGGATCGCCTGTCCATTTATAATTACGCGCACATGCCGACCATTTTCATGCCGCAACGGCGTATCAATGAAGCAGATTTGCCTGCTCCTCAGGTGAAGCTGGATATTTTGAGCATGGCGGTAAACAAACTTACTGCGGCCGGCTATGTCTACATCGGCATGGATCATTTTGCCAAGCCCGAAGATGAACTGGCCGTGGCACAACGCGAAGGGCGACTGCACCGCAATTTCCAGGGCTACTCCACACATTCCGATTGCGATCTGGTCGCACTCGGTGTCAGTGCCATCGGCAAGATCGGTCCTACCTACAGCCAAAACTACCGTGAACTCGAAGATTATTACGCAGCGTTAGACCGCGATCAATTGCCCATCATGCGCGGACTAGCGCTCAATGCGGATGATCTGATTCGCCGCGCCATCATTCAGGACCTGATGTGCCACTTCGAACTTGTCAAGTCGTCGGTTAATGAACACTTTTCAATTGACTTCGACAGTTATTTTGCAACTGAAATGGCTGAATTGCGCGAATATGAGGGCGAAGGTCTGCTGGAACAATCGCCACTGTCGCTCAAGGTTACGCCCAAGGGGCGCATGTTGATACGCAATATCTGCATGGTGTTCGATCATTACCTGCGCACACGTACACAGCATGCACGCTATTCGAAAGTCATTTAAAAACTTGCACATAAAAATGCTTTAATTAAAAATCCGGAGAGAAATAATATGAGCTATTCACGTATCGCAATCGTTACAGGCGCAAGTTCAGGGATAGGCGAAGCTACCGCAAGAAAACTGATCACCGCGGGCTATGCCGTTGTGGGCAATGGCCGCAATGCGGAAAAACTTCGTGCACTTGAACAGCAACTGGGTGCGGCATTTTGCGGTGTAGCAGGCGATGCAACCGACAGTGCGGTGCTGGAACACCTGTTCGCTTCGGCAATCGCGCGTTTTGGTAAACCTGTCGATCTCGTTGTCGCCAATGCAGGACGTGGATTGGGCGGTTCGGTCAAGGATGCAGATCTGTCCGAATTCGAGAAAGTGCTCAAGATCAACGTGACAGGCACCTTGATCCTGCTGCAAAAAGCGGCACAAAAAATGCTGCCTGAACTGGATTATCCTAAACACGCTGCAGACATCGTAATCATAGGCTCTGTGGTGGGCAGGCATATTTCCCCGTTCAGCGCAGTATATGGCGCCACCAAATTTGCTGTTCATTCACTGGCTGAAGGACTGCGCCGCGAGGTAGGTCCCAAAGGTATACGCGTATCACTGGTAGAACCGGGCATCGTCGTCAGCGGCTTTCAGGAGGTTGCGGGTTACGGCAGTGAACTTGTGCAGACCTTCGAGGATAAATTCGGTCCGCTGTTGTACGGGGAAGATATTGCCAATGCCATTCACTTTATCGTGAGCCAGCCGCCACATGTCCACATCAGTGACATTGTGATCAGACCCACACGCCAGGATTATCCCTGAGCGAATTTCGCACTGCTGACTGCGGCAAGTTGCGAACAGCCACCGCCATTGCTTGTGATCCATCGGGCGATATTGTCGCTCAGACACAGTTTGCATCTGAGCCTGCGGGGCTTTTTCACAGTTCATCGTCTCACGCCATAACCTATGGGAATTGTTATTGTCCGGTGTTACGCCGTAACAACAGTTCTGCTTAAATTGATCACACATAAATTTTATGCAATCACCAAAGGAACAACTTCGCCGGGGCTGCCCGGTAGCAGGTTCCTTTTGCTGCGTCCAGGTAACATTTTTTGATGCGCA
>CAIWRI010000029.1 GCA_903915035.1 uncultured Nitrosomonadales bacterium
GAGCCTTTATGCGTGTCTGGTGACCATTGAAAAGTAATAATTCTTTTAAATTTCCGCAACTTTTGATCCCTTAGCCGCAGTTTTTGATCCCTTAGATGAAATTTTTGAGTGCTCATGCGTGACTGTTGAGGACTGCAAAATAACAGATACAAAGTACGGAGAGACAGGCACCGGGTACAAGGCGTAGATTTCCTGACTCTTGAGACGGCTTGCCGAAATCTTGATGCTGCTTGCCTGCAACGTTTTGCCATGAACCTCTGCAAACGGGCAGGACGAACAGACTCACGCGCAACTGTGCAATATGCCTGATGCCATTTGGCCTACCAGGGGAAAGTAGAAAGTGGAAAGTGGAAAGTGGAAAGTGGGAAAATGTCGCGGCAATGAAAATTTATGCGATACAAAAATCACCGTAAGCCATTAAATGTTGAAATAGCCGGCACTGCCAGTGCTTGATGTCGCCACAGCCCGCGGCAGGCCGCTTTTCGGCAGGCAATTTTCGAACTTCTACATCCGTTCCCGAGACGTTGGAGTCGGTCGCGATAGTCAGCTATCGGGTAGGGAAATGTAATGCGAATAGCACCCCCCGTGTTGTTTCTCAACTCATTAAACACCGATATTACCACCCGCGCAAAAGCAGCTCTTTCACGGCATGCGGTTCTAGCACTAGCGAACAGGTTTCCCAATCCGCATCTTCAACCTTGCTGTATTTGGCATCAAACGGATTGCGTGTCGCACTGGTACGGTCGATGAGTTTGAGCGCTTCCTGCTCGCCTTCCAGGGCAATCTTGACCCACACATCTTCCAGCGTATCTGGAATCTGACCGAACAGCTGGTGTATGGATTCCAGTCGGTCAGCCAGCACTTGATGCACTTTATCTTCCACTGAATCGCGGTAACGCAGGTTGGCAATCCCTATCTCGCTGCGAGCCTGTCCGATACGTTGAATACGGCCCTTACGCTGCTCTAAACGGGTTGGATTCCAAGGCAAGTCGATATTGATAAGCGTACCCAAACGCTGCAAGTTCAAGCCCTCGGATGCCGCATCCGTACCCAGCAAGAGTTTAAGTTCACCGGCGCGCACCCGTGCCTTGATGACGTCACGGTCACAGCGCTGAAATCGGCCCTCACGCCAGATTCCCGACCGGTTGCTCCCGGCATAAAGACCAATTTCCATTCCTGAAAACTCGGCGCGCTTGGACAATTCGTCGCCCACCCAGCGCACCGTGTCGTAATATTGCGAGAACAGAATGCAACCCAAATCCAGCCAGCGTCCTTCTACATCTGATCTCGTGCCCAACAGATAACCTACCAGCGCTTCGAGCTTAGGATCATTATTTCCCCCCTGGCGGAGCAGCTCCAGACATCGGCTTAACGAAGCGATTTCCTCCCCGGTGAAGTCTTTAAAGTCGGATGTCGATTGAGCCATTTTTCCATGCGGCACATCTTCATCCGCATCGTCCTCGTCTTCATCGCTCAACTCGTCAACTTCAGCCCCCAGCAGCTTTACAACCGTATTTCGTCCGGCTTCCATCGAGCTACCCAGGCGGCGCAGCAAAAGCGTCTTGAAAAATCCAGCCCCTTTGACACGTTGTTGCAGCAAACGACAAAACTCTTCGGCTTCGATATAAGCATCGCGAAGATAGCCGCCCAGCGCCAATGAACTGCTTGCCGCTTCGCCAAATAACCTGACAGTCACCCTCGGCAGATAGTAATCACCCGTTGCCGGATTAATCATGGCCTCAAGATAACCCCGTGTGCGGCGAACGATACAGCGCAGCAGCGGATTATATTCATCGCCGAAATTCTGCAACACATTCTGAAGCTGAACACGGCGTATTGCCGGGGAAATATCAGCCAGCGTCTCAGGATTAAATTGCCAGGTCTTATCATCTGCATACAGATTGCGCCGGATACGGTCAAAGGCGGGATCTTCGTGGCGCGATGGCAATGGATCACGCACATATTGCCAGCCCGCCACGGGTTCAGTCGGTACGGTAGCTGCCCCGTTGGCAATGGCCAGACAGAGACTCGCTTTAAACCAGGGACTGGTACGCGTCCATCCGCCCAGCACGCTGTCATTACCGTGCGAGAGAATATCCAGCAAATCCCACGCTTCGACCGGATGAAGTTGCACCGGGGTGGCTGTGGCTAGCAACATACTCTTGGTTCGCGATCCCATTTCTTTCAGGAAAGCCATCAGTTTGTTAGGCTCAGCCTTCTCATCGACTTCTTCATCGCTCGCATCGACCTTGGGTACTTTGCGGCGGCGGGCTCGATGTGCTTCATCCACAATCACGCAAGTGTAGCGGCGACTCAGCAATTGTTGCAAGGCCTCAGGCTGTCCACGCACGACCAGACCTTGCGAGACCAGGCCAATCCGGCGCGGGCACTTACCTAGCGATTTAATGCCGTCTGCCGGATACTCAAGCTCGTTTTCGTCTATCCATGCCCGCCCGTTCCAGCGCGCGGAGGGGAGCTGCAAAAGTTCCATCATCTCGTCCTGCCATTGCCGCAACAACGGTTTGGGCGCTAACACAAGAATCGGCCCGTCGTCAGGGTCTTCCAATGCCATCAGTAATGCCGCCATGGCTAACTGTATCGTTTTTCCGAGCCCGACCTGATCGGCCAGCACAAGGCGTGCGCCGCCCAGTCGATGACGCTCAAGTGCCAGGCGTGCGAAATATTTTTGATGAGGCCAAAGACCCTGTTCACGACGATAAACCGGCGTTTCAATCGCGGCAGCGGCGGCAGCATCGGTCGGATCGTTGGTTTTTTTCCATTCATCAGGCTCAATTACGCGCCGTTTGAGGATGCGCTGTACATCCTGGGCGATGAAAGGGCAGACACTTAAATCCATGGCGCGCGGATCATTCCACAAGGCATCGAACTCTTCCTGCACCCACGCCACGCTCTCATCTGAGTCATCCTCCCACAACAACTCGTAGTTCACTTTCCAGGCCGACAAACTTTCATTCACGCTACCCATGAATGAAATAGCGCATCCATCAGCGCGGCGTATCACCCCGGCTTTTCCATGAATCAACCCAAAAGCTGAATCCGGCAACACACGCACCTCCATCCGGCCTGATGTCAGTGCCTCAAAAAGAGCTTGATAGCGCGGCAGGGCAGCGGATGGAGCCGTTTCAGGCTGACCCGCACACCAGCTACGTCGCAATGCGGCTTGTGCGGCAGCAGCGGTAATCAGGTCTTGCGGATCGAGATCTGAATTACAGATAATGCGCACCGGGCCTTGCACATTGTTGATCGCTTCACCCGCAATTTCAAACAAGCTGGAACGAAAATAGCCCGCGATACGGTCATAAGATACCGCGCCTTCCAGACGCTGATTAAGGACGGTTGTGTCGAGACGATTGCGACGACTGGAATGGCGCAGGATCATCTTGAATTATTTCTCAGTCATTCGTTGCGCCAACCATTGTTGATCGCGTTCAAGCTCGGCGCGCAACTCATCTTCTGTAGGCAGAATTAGCCGATATTTGCTGGCAAATAATTGCTCGTTTTCGTGCAGCACAGAATATTTCACGACCGAGGCATCCTTGCCAGAGCAAAGAATAATGCCCACCGTCGGATTGTCATCCACACCACGGCGCAAGTCGTCATACATGCGCACATACATATCTAACTGGCCGACGTCCTGATGGGTTAGCTCGCCGGACTTCAATTCAAACAGCACAAAGCATTTGAGCAGATAGTTGTAAAAAACCAGGTCAATGTAAAAATCTTTGGTTTCAGTACTGATGCGTTGCTGCCGCGCTACAAACGCGAATCCTTTGCCCAATTCTAGCAAAAAGCTTTGCAGCTTATCAATCAATGCTTGCTCTAAGTCTTCTTCCAGCAAACGACCCGTTTCAGGCATACCCAAAAACTCAAGCAATACCGGATCTCGAACAAACTCGCGTGGATTTTTTTGCAACGGTAAAATCTTTGCCAATGCTTCCGCTTGAACAGGCTCCCGGTCACGGCTGACCAGCAAACGCTCGTAATACAATGTGCCAATCTGCCGTTCCAGCGACCGGCTTGCCCAATTTTGTTCTGCGGTTTCGTTCATGTACCAACGCCGGGCTCGCTCATCTTCCACACGCAAAAGAATGCGGTAATGCGTCCAGCTCAATTCGGAACGCACTGCGTTCCAAATCGGAAAGCAATGAAAAAACCCCCGCATATTGCGCAAATTCCGCTCATCAAATCCCTTGCCAAATTCTGCCGTCAAAGTTGCTGACAAGTTGGTAATCAGTTTGCTGCCATAGTCCGCTCGTACAGCCCCGCCCTGTTCAAACTCCACAATATGCCGCCCGATTTCCCAGCAGGTGCGCACCTGAATGACATCAACCGCCCGCAGCGCTTGCGTTCTGGCGGATGCGATCAGCTCGCGCAATTGACCCAACAAGTCATACATGGCGGGGGGCGTGATGCCAGGTGGTGTTTTACTCATCATCAATTCCTTTGCAATCAGCCAGCATCATGAAGCAAACGGTTGGCAATTAAAATTCTCATCGGATGCAATCATTTTCAACTGTCCGGTTTTCTCGGACACTTCAAAATAGCTTTTGTAGGTCGGGTTAGCGATAGCGTAACCCAACAGTTAAGCATGGTCATTGCGCAATCGACCGGCGAGGATGCGTGCGGCTTCCGAGTCATCCGCCCATTCTTCCATGCCTGCCGTATTGCCCAATTGAGAAAGCCATTCCAGCAGACCAATAAACCGCTCTCGCTGTGTCCAGTAACCTTGACCAAACGTATCGCGCAGATACTGGCGCCCCGGCTCCGGGTTATGGTCAGCACTTGTAGTTTCGCGCACGGCGAACATCAGGTGTCGCAATGAGGATGAGGCGAACGGGTGTGGACCTGCGCTACCTGCACGACCACGACGGGCAGACAGTTCAGCTGTGTTTGACACAGTGCCACCGATGGGCGCTAACAAACTGGCCGCCAACCCGCCGGGCGTAAACATCCGCGCGCCGTTGGCCTTGTCTGATTTGAGCAAAGGCTTGATGTCGGTCAAACCGAAGCCGCGTGCTAATTCCTCGTACATCCCCTTGCGCCGTTCACCGCGTGACTCGATGTCCAGTGCGCGTAAATAGTAACGTTCAGCCAGCGACAAGTCGCGCCAGGAATTATCCAGTCCACGCGGCACAAGATAATCGCAGGCGATGCCGAGGGCACGTTCGATCACGGCCTGAAAGTCGCTCTTTTCATTGCGTGCGCGCACGGCGAACACTTCATGCTCCACATCGCGCCCGTCGATATTGCCGTATTGGGTGAGCACCTTGAGTGCTGCGGCATAGGCGGCGAGCTGGTAGTCGGCATCGTTGAAGTTAGATTCGCCGCCTTCATCCAGCGCCTGCATGGATTGTATCTGGCGCTTCACTTCATCTTCCACCAGCGGGTAAACCTCGTCGAGAAAGCCCGGTTCATTGACAATGCGCTTGCGCAGCACCAGACAGACAGTGCCTTGCACGTAATTGCCTTTCTTGATGCCGGCAGCCTCGGTCTCGGTGCTGATCGTCCAGGCGGCTGTAGCTTTTAACCCAGCAGCCCAGAGGATCATACCCAGATCGGCCCAGACAGCCGGGTCTTGGTGGGTAAACATCACCATCTGCATGCCGTTGTCAGGCATGTGCTGCGCGAGGTTAGTGTAAATCTCCACCATGGAACGGCGAAAATCATCCCCGTCGCCACGCACTGCAAGCTCGGCACGAGCATCCGGGACCCACTCAGGGAAGGCTTTTGTGAGATGCTTGTCATACCATGCGAGGAAGAAATCGCCGAGTTCGTGGTAGTTGACCGCATCGGCGTAGGGCGGATCGGTGAGCCAGATGTCGCACCGATAATCAAGGTCTCGTGCATCTATCACCGCAACCGTTGATTTCACATTTCGGCAAAATGGCTTACTGAGAACAACTTGTGCCGAATCCAACATCCGAAGTGGACGGGTCGAATAGTTGAACAGGGTATTCAATGCTTGATTTGAAAAGGTATTCTTACCTCCCGCAATCTGTGTCTTACTCGAAAGCCACTGGGACAGCCTAGAATTCCAACCTGCAATCCTTCCCGTATTGAGCATGGTTGCGGCCAACAAATGTTGGGTTTTGTTTTCCATCCCCGTTTTGGCAAGCAATCCATGCACCAACAATTGCCTCGGCGTGAAGAGGTGGTGCCAATGTGTCCAACCGCGCTCACGATATAGGCGTGCGGTTTCGTCACCGCCCTCAGGAATTTCCTTTGATGGAATAAAACCTTCTCGTTGCCAGTCTGCAAATCGTTCGCGCAGCAGGTCGAGCACCTTGGCTTCACGTGCGAGGTCGGCGGCATCGGGGGCGGCGTAGCGGCGTTCACCCTTGGCATTGATCCAGCGGATGCAGTAGAGCCGTTCCTGAAATACGTCGCCGGGGCGTGGCACCACATCTTCATTGCTCCAGCGGCGTAAGCCCTCCGGGCCGCGCAAGGCTTCCATCGACCAGGAGCTGCTGGCATCAAAGGGATCGATCACCCGGCTGTCGCCCACCGTTGCGCCCTTTTTCTCCTTGTAGTGTTTCAGCTCGGCTTCAGTGACCGCCAGCACCGTGGGCTGCAAGCGGTCTGAGTCACCGCATTGATCCCAACGGACAGCGACCTTGGAGTATTCATCCACTACCCAACTCGGTGCCAGCGGAATGTAATAGTCGCACCCCTCGGGTTTGACTTCCACGCAGTAAAGAAACGCCTCGGCACGCTCGCCCCGGTCGTTGTGTTCGATACCCCATTCTGTAATCTGTTTATCGGCAGAAGCAAAAACCTGTTCCTGAACACGCCGAACTTCTTCCTGAACTTCCTTGCCGCCACCTAGCAGATTTAAACTCGCCCATGTCAGCAATCCGGCCACGGGATTTAGGTCGGAAGCAAAAGCATCGCAACCGATACGAGCTGCTTCAAAAGGAATGGAACCGCCGCCGCAAAAGCTGTCACCCACGCGCGGTGTATGACCGAACATGTTCTGACCGAGCTGCTCGATCAATTCAGGCAGATTTTTTGCCGAAGTGCCAAGATGAGCGTTGATTTCAGCCCAGGCAACGGCCGAAGGGCCATCTACATTTTCTGGTCGATCACAGTGGGTAATACGCTCAACGTAAGGCAGCGCATCAAAGGTAACATGATCCATCTTTCGTTGAACGGCGGGTTTACAACGTTGCCATGTCCCCTCATCATCCATCGTTAAAATCTTGAGGAATATTTCCCGATCTTTTTTGGCATCGTTTGAGGCGGGCATCAACATGCCGAGGATGGAAGCACGCACGAGAATGAGCGGCTTGCGCCCCCACCATTTACCGAGACCTGTCAGTGTCTGCCCAGAAACCGCCTTTCGCTCCTTGTATGCTTCAGAGGAAAGGCGGGCAATGGGGAACTGAGTTTCGATAAATGAGGGCATAGGAATAATTGGAATTAAAGATTAAAAGCGAGTTGGGAGTGTCCCAGCATTTCTCGCCGGTCACGAGGCGACATACCCTCGCCTTTGATGAAAGGGTTATCTGCAAGCGCTGCGCGCAATGCACGGCGCCACCCCAACCCTTTTTGCAGCGCCTGACCGGTGGTGGCAACCGTCATGGTGTAGAGCCACCAGCGCTCTTCAGGTGCCAGTGCTTCCCAGTTATGCAGTGCATTGGGAATATCATCGACAGGTGCTTCTTCCACCGACCAGCAAAGCACGCACAATTCCTTACCCAGAGAGGGATGAACCGGCACGGGTTTGGACGGGTTCTTCAAAAACTTGCAGGACGGCAAGCCGTTGGCACGCAGGCGTCGATTGGCTTCTTCCCAAAAAGGCGGTGCTAATGCCAGCCAGCGATTGCGATCTATCATAACCCGCAGTGCCGGATCATTAGGCGACAACACTTCGCTACTAATGAAACTAGTAAAATCGGCACCGCGATGCTCGGTGATGCAGATCATCTCGCTTTGGCTGCTGCCCCCGGGTATGTCGATCAGAAACCCATGGCGGGCTTCGTCAGGCAAAAAACCGAGTCCGACGATCTTCCGGGTGGTTGAGGTATCGTTACGCGCCATCGTTTACTGCGTCACTTTAGAGGCATCAAAAGACTGGTTGCTAACTCGCAGCCAATCGAGCAGCACCTGGCCGGTAGGAAATCCCAGCGAGGCTACCGTCATGCGCATGACACCGCTACCTACCACCTCTTGCAGCTTATCGGCAGACAGCTTAATACTTGCGGCGGTATAGCCGCTATCGAGGGCACCTGAATATTCGATGTGCTGGAGACCGTCACTGCTCTCTGCTGTAACCCCTAAGTCATAGGCCACCACGCCAGCGGCTTCATCCAAGCGCTGAATAAAATTCCAAACCGCACCGGCGTCAAACAGACGAATTTGCTGATTTAAGCGTGCGGGGATGCGTAAATCCATACCAGGCTCTTCACGCCCCGGCTGAGGAATCACAATTCGCAGCATTTCAGAGTTGATCCCGTAGGCTGCGGCCACCCCGATTGCACACACAACCCGGCAACCCGGCGGCACGCGGAATATACCGGCATAGGTCGCAGCACCCGCCGTGGTCGGTGCCGACCCGTCGGTGGTGTAACGAATGGCAATGCCGTTGGTTTTTGGCAAGGCGCGCAATTCAACCTCAAAGTGATCGCCGCGATTGTGTAGCTGATATTTAAGCCTGACGGTTGCTGTCCATTCTTTCACCGGACTGAGCAAAAGAGAATTTTCAGGATCAACCGCTAGGAAACGGTAGCGCAGCGCCGTTGCCTCGAACCGGGTCGGCGTTGGCACGGGACTGGAAGAAGCCGTTGGCTCGGAATCGCCAGACTCGTATACCACCGATGGTGCGTGCAACGGCTCAATCTTCAAATAGGTACGGCCAGCGCCATCCTCTTCCACGGACAATTCGCGAATTTCCACTGACGGCGAAGGTGGTGGAAACGGACCGCGTCTAACGTGATTACCTTCCTCACGCCACAGTCCTCTGCGAACACAATCAGCCTTGAGGTCATCGAGTGCGGACGGCTTATGCAGCGGCCAGTTAGTGTTGACAGCCGCATTGCGTTTGAAATCGGACCACAGCACAATTTTCGTATCAGTTGAACCAAAAAGTCGGCTTTCAGCACGCGTGCGGAAACTGTCGTCGTCGATCTTGGTGGTGAATTTTTGCGCACCTTCCAGCGTCTTGCGTATCGTGGCCTCACCATTGCGGTTGCCTGCGAAAGCCAGATCAATACCGAGTGAGCGCAGCCCTGAATTGATGGATGGATAAACGATCTGGTCAAAGGCTTCTTTTAAGGATGCGTTGAACTGCAAAGCGATACGATCGCGCAAGGCATCAAGGGCGCGCCATTGCGGATCTTCGGGTGGTGTCCCCTCGGAAGTAAGTTCATCCTCAATGCTTTGCAGTGCGCGTGTCTGACGTGCCGCGTCGATCACCTTCTGAAAGGTATCACGTGAACCACTCAAAAAAAGTACGCGATTCTTGTATTGTTGCTGAGCCCACCAGGCTTGCCAATCCAAAGAGATGGGCAGCTGATTAGCTTGTCCGCCGGGGCGCACGATCACCAGCGTGGTGCGATCCTGCTCAATTTGCACCTCATCTGGCGGCGGCAGCACTTTGACTACCTGAAAACAGTCGCGTAGTGAAGCTGAAAAATAGGATTCAAGATGTTCACGCAACATCCGGTCCACTGTCTCAGCATGAAGCGAGAGTGCTGTGGCGCGAAGTTTAGCGGCCAGGTTTTGTTGATTCTTGAAAAACAGGCGACCATCGGCAGAGTTGTGCAAATACCACGCGCGGGTTGCCAGCTTATCAAGTACGTTCGCTTTAAAGGTGGAGAGATCGCGCCCCGGGCGTTGCAGACAATCGACCAGCTGATATTCGCGTAAACCGTGAATCGCTCCCGGCGTAGTAGACAGCGATGCGACCAGGATGAGTCGCGCTGCTTCTGAAGCATCCGCATTCCCATTGGCAAGATCAATCTGCTCGACTTCAGCATCTCCACTATGGGCGATATCATGCGCAATGGCTTCGCTCAACGACGGATTGATGGTGCGAATCTCGGACGCGATTTCATCCACGTTAAGGTCGATATCGTATGGACTGATTAAATCCCTGCCGGCCGCCTTTTCTGACTTCCAAAGATCGGCTACCACCATCTGCATCAGGCGAATGACCCCGCGCGTTTGCTGAAAGCCTTCGTTTTCCTTGAACTTGCCAACCAGTTCACGCAGATCCGGATGAAAAGGATAGGCATCAATCACGCGGGTATAAAGTGATTCCGGCGTGGTTGTGGTCAGATTCATGCGAACTGCTTCGCGCTGTGCATCGCGGTAGGCGACAGCCACCTGCTCAATCTCATCCCGAGAGGCGACAGTTTGAAACAGGCGCTTACGAAGGATGTGGTATAACTCATCGCCATTCGGGTTCACCGGGGTAATCGGCACGGCGATACGCCGGGATTCCGATGAAATTCCCTGTACAGCGCGATCAAATGCCGACTGCAAGTTGGATTGACCGATACTGAAATTCGTACCGGCAAGATCGGATAAAACCAGACAGACGTTATCCATCTCGGCAACTGCAACAAAAAGATTCGCCAGTGCCGTTGTCGTGACGACACCCAGATCACCATTTCCAACCGGGACAGCAACCGCGTATTCAAGGTAAGGTGGCAGCTCATCCAAAAAAAGCACCAGTGGATCGCCACCGAGCAATTGCTTCCATGCTTCAGGTCCCGGCGCGCTAAGCAACGGTGCCACATATCGGGCGAACTGGTCTGCACGGTTTAGCTGTTCAGCAATTGATCCCCAGATACCACCCGGATAATCGGTACTGCGTCCATTAAATCCGACCACACGACAACGCCCTAACTTAGGAGCAGGATCTTTCTCGCCCAGCACCCGACGGCGCAATTCCGGATCGCGCGCCAGCAAACCTAGACCTATCATACTGTGCGTTTTACCGCCGCCCATCGCCTGTGACAGCAAAAAAACAGATGATCCTGCACCACTGCCAGACAGGTGGCGAAATGCGCGATCCACCAGCGTCATCATGCCGTTGGTGAAATAGTTTTCATCAAAAAAATCTGAACCGTGGACCTGACCCTTGAGGAAGGTATCAAGGCTAAGCACCGTGGCACGACGGTCAGCGGCAAAAACGGAGGCGCGAGGGGTGCAAAGAGCTTGAAGTGTCATAGGTCGTCGAACTCGGTTAGGTGAAATAGAATGACAGGCTTTTATTAACGTGCCAGTTTAGCAGCAAACATTGTAAGCGCTCCAAGAACTTTGATCCTGTAATTTGGCTATGTTGACGCCGGCCGAATATTAGGGAATATAATTCCCTCTATCAAGATTATGCATTAAACTTAGTCGCTCTTCTGCATCGCCCTGTTTATCCTCTTTTGCAAACCGAGACAGAGCTTATTGATCTATGTCAGCCCTGTTTTAATTGCGCTTCAAACTGATCAACAGGTACTGGCCGGCCAAAGAAATATCCCTGATAGTTGGGGCAACCCATGTTCAACAGAAATTGCCGCTGTTCTTCCGTTTCCACGCCTTCGGCAATGACATCAAAATTCAGACTGTGCGCCATCGCAATGATGGTGCGCACGATGGCAAGATCGCTGCTGTCAGTGGATAAATCGCGTATAAAAGACTGGTCGATTTTAATCTGATCAAGTGGCAGACGTTTGAGATATTGCAAGGATGAATAGCCTGTACCAAAGTCGTCAAGTGAAAATCGTATGCCCGATTCTTTTAATCTGTTCATGGTAGCAATGATGCTTTCGATGTCCTCAATCAGCATGCTTTCGGTGAGCTCCAGTTTGAGCAGGCCAGGTCTGATGCCATACTGATCAACAAGCGCCTGTACCTGATCGGCAAAACCGGCGAAATGAAATTGCTGTGCGCTGACATTCACCGCCAGCACCAGATCGCGGGTTAATACCTCCTGTTGCCAGGCCTGTATCTGGGCGCAGGCGGTTTCCAGCACCCAGTAGCCTATCGGCACAATCAAGTTGGTTTCTTCTGCCAGCGGAATAAATTGTGCAGGCGACACCAGACCCCGTTCAGGATGCATCCAGCGAATCAACGATTCGGCACCGAGTACTTTACCCGAAACATCCACCTGTATCTGGTAGTACAGTTGTAATTGCTGCTTTCCGATGGCATGACGCAATTCCTGCTCCAGGGATGACCGGTCTTCGATGGTTTTTTGCATCCGGGGATCAAAGAAGCGCATGCCATTGCGCCCGCTCTGTTTGACCAGATACATGGCAATATCAGCTTGCTTCATCAGTTCGTCTATCGATTGTTGATTGCTACCGAACAAAGTTGCACCGATGCTGGGTGTGTTACGGTAGGTATGAGTGGCTAACTGGTAGCTCTGACTCAACGCCGCCAGTATCTTGTTACCGATCGCTTCGGTCTGCTCTGCGGCTTCAACAGGATGTTCGCTCAACGCCTCCAGCAGCAGTACAAACTCATCCCCGCCCAGGCGGGCAACGGTATCTCCTTCTCTGACACAGGACGTCAGGCGCGCTGCAACCTGTTGCAGCAGCAAGTCTCCAATATCGTGTCCGAGTGTGTCGTTAAGGATTTTAAAATTATCCAGATCAATAAATAACAGCGCGCCTTTTTTTTCATTGCGCGCACTGGACGCCAATGCCTGTCTGAGCCTGTCCAGTAGCAAGCGCCGGTTGGGCAGGAGCGTGAGCGGGTCGTAGAATGCCAGATTCTGGATTTCACTTTCTGCCGCCTTGCGTGCCAGCGTTATACCGACCAGTCTGGCAGAGTGTTCGATAAGATAAATATCTGCTTTCGAAGGCTTGCGCGCTGCACGATGGTAAATGGCCAAAACGCCCATAACCTGACCCGATGCAGAAAGCACTGGCTGTGACCAGCATGCCCCCAGATCCGCCTGAGCCGCAAGCGCCTTATACGGAGCCCAGTAAGGATGAGTTGCGATATCCTCCACGACAATGCGTTGCCCGGTAAAAGCTGCGGTGCCGCATGAGCCGGCACCCATGCCAACGTCAATGCCATTTAATGCCGCGCTATAAAAATCAGGCAAGCTGGGCGCGACCCCTTTAAAAAGATGTTTGCCTTCGCTATCGAGAAACAAAATACTGCAAAGCATTGCCGGATTGAGTTGCTCCATCCCCAGCACGATCACTTCGAGAATATTGGAAAGCGAATTTTCTCCGCTAAGATATTCCAGCGTACGATTATAAAACTGCTCACACTCGGTCAGGCGATATAGTTCATTCGTACGCTCAAGTACCTTATTTTCGAGATCACGATTAGTCTCGCGTACATATTTTGCCATACTGGCAAAGGATTGTGATAAACGCGCCATTTCGCCTGAAACCGATACATGCGGCTCAACATCAAAATCGCCGTGCTGTATCTGGTCCGTAGATAATTGCAGCGAGGCAATTGGATTTAATACCCAGCGTCGCAAAGCGAAACCCATGATAATCAAGGCGAAAAGTAATACTGAGCCGAACAGCAGCAGTATCTGAACATTCCCCTTGATTAATGTCAGGCTGCGGGTATCCATCAGAGTCAGATCGTACCAGCCAACTTCGGGTAGATAGGCAACACCCAGCAAACGTTGACCACCATTATAAGTCACCCACAGGGTGGCACTTTTGTTGTTAGTGTCGCCTTTGATTCGACTAATGGCTTGCTGCAAATGCGCAACATCATCCGGATTGGTGAGTAGTTTGTCTATCTTGATCCGCTGGCCGGTATCTTTTGCAATACTGGCAAAATTGATGAGTTTCGGGTCAGCCGATAGCTGAATGGCCATATTTTTATCGATAAATAAATTATCAATACCGGGTTGTATTATATCTACGCTTTCTTTCAAAAAATCAGTCAGATCAATGCCGGTTCCGATTACGCCCAGCACGGTGTTTCCATTCTTGATCAATACATTAATCCATACTTTTATTACGCCCAGATGTGTGTCCGGATCAATATTGATCTGGTAGTCATCACCTTCTTTAATCGTTGCATAAAACCAGTAATCGCTTTTATTTTGAGCAGACAGGGTGTAGCGAAATTGATTATCGAGAAAATGACCGGTAGCATCATTGAAATAATAATGGCCGCTTTGTGAAAAAGCAGCAAAATAGCTGTGATCGCGAAAATTGAAGCGATATTTTTCCATTGCTGCGATACCGCGATTGCGCACCAAGGGATCCTTTTCATGCAAGGCCATCTGGATGAGTGCTGGATCAGTTGCCATTTTTCTGGCAAGCTTAATCTCGCGTATCAATGGCGATAAGGTACGATATTTATCAAATGTCACCTGCCGTTCAATCAGTTTTTGGCCCCACTCCATATTGATTTCGCTGATCAGGCGTGAGGAGAAAAACCAGGCGATGAGCACAAATCCGATAAAGATTGCCGTCATCAGCAGCAAAAATTTCAAATTAAGTTTCATTCCGCCACCGGTTGTAACATCTGGTGCCAGGACAGGCTGGCCCGAGTATTGTTTCATCAGATTAACAATCTTGTTCAAAAATGAAATTCAGCACGCATCACCCGCGTGATAGTGACATTCCCGTCAAAAGGTGAAAATACGGGTTTCCAGGCTAAAACCCTCGTGGTTTCATGTTTTGGCCGGAAACCGTATGTCAAGCATTTTGCTCGTTAATAGCAGCTTGACAACCTGTCGCGGCCATTAAAATATAGCTATATGAGGCAGCTACTGGCACACAACGGCTCATCGTCAGCTTTATCCCCATCCTGCTGGTGGAATTGAAGAGGTAAAAATTCCTGCCGTTCATTATGCGTCAGGAATGCTTTTGGCGCTATCGGAAAATCCTTACTTTTGTCTTAGGGATTTTGCTATGGAATTAAGCTGGTAATACAAGGAAGTTTGTTAGCTACGCCCGGGTTTTATTGCCAGTGCGTAAGATCAATTTTCAATTGTCCTTTTTGCACGCCACATCCCACAGCGCTTCTTCAGCACTGTCGGGTTGAACAGGGGTTGGTTTGTCGTGCGTGTTGGTGCTGTAAATTCTGTCACCTGAGCCCATTTGACCGGCGTAGGCTTCCATGAAAATAACGTTTGAGGTCTTGTTGGTGCAATGATATTCGCGTTGAACCTTCATCGACGAATAGCTTAAATCGCCGAAAATGGCAGGCGTTTTCAGATCGAACAAACCCCACATTTGCACGATATGCGGGCCATGGTGCTCAATGTTGGCGACATAGGCTGTCTCGGTTGAATTTTCGCCCAGCTTTTGCCAGTCAGCCTGAGCCGTAGCGCAAAACAGCATGAGTAAGAAAAAGTATTTAAACATATCGCTATCCAGTCAATTTAGCTTGCATTCAGTAACGGAAACAGTCCGCGCAAGCCTGTCGCCATCATTTCAACGGCCATCGCTGCGAGAATGAAGCCACCTATGCGTTCAACCACATCCAGCGTGGATTGTCTGAGCGCATTTTTAGCCTGGCAGGCGAGGTGAAAGGTAATCCAGCATGCAACGCCTGTCATCAAAATCGGTAAAATAACGTGAACCAGGTCGGAGTATTGATGCCATGCGCTGTTCGCCATCACATAACTGAATGCAGCAGGACCCGCCAGCAGCGGAATCGCCAGCGGAACGATGGAAGCCTCCCTGACTTCAATTTCGGCGACTGGCGATCCTTTGAAACTGGATTCCTGACCCAGTACCATGGCGATGGCCAGCAGCAATACAATAATGCCGCCGCCTACCTGCATCGCACCGAAGGAAACACCGAGCAAGCCTAAAATAGGCATTCCCATAAATGTCGCAACCAGCAAGGCCAGCGTGACGCTCAAGGCGATCTTTCTGGCAAAACGAACCCGGCGCGGAAAATCCAGACCTTCAGAAGCTGTCAGAAAAATCGGCACCATCGAAACCGGACCGACCAGCACTAAAAGTGCAATGGTTTTCTTAAGTGTCAGTGCAAAAATGGTCAGCATGGATTAAGCAGGGTAGATTAGAAACGGCTTGTTCGAAGCGAGGATGATTGCACAAATCAGCTGATTGGGCAAAAAAAGGAAAATATGCTGCCGGATTTTAAAAAGATCATAGGCATAAAAAATAATATACTGTTTTTTTGAAAAGCAAAAATATCCTGTTTGTCGAAAAGTAATTTACTTTGCTGTGAAGTTTGAATACAGTCGCACTAACGGGCAAACGAACGCTTAGGTGAGTTACGTTAATAAAAATCAGGAGCAGTATATTATTTTTTATGCCTATGATCTTTTTAAAATCCGGCAGCATA
>CAIWRI010000030.1 GCA_903915035.1 uncultured Nitrosomonadales bacterium
CCAAAACCGCCTTTGGAACGGCCCGGTGCTTTTTTTCCGCCCCGTTCTTCGCCAGTTAAATTTATGCTGCTCATGCCATTAAAAATGGCTAATCCGACCCGATTGGCAAAACCTCAACAAAAACTAGGAAATTCCTGTTAAAATTCGGAGACAATAGGTGAGAGTGTCGCTTAAAGATTGTAAAGCCACCCTCTAAACGAAGATGTGCACGTTGATTGTAAGCTGCACATATTTTCGTACAGGCGAGCAAACCTCAAGCACTTCTGGCTTTTCAGTAAACTAATCCATATATTCTAACCTTGCCATAATTAAATGTCGCTGAAAGCTTGCTGGATGCTTCTGTACATTTTGTTGCAATGTTAAGCTTGTAAAATGTGAAGTATTAAATATTAAGAGTATGGTGAATTTTAATGTGCGGACTAGCAGGAATATATTCATATAGTGAACAGTTTATGCCTGTGGATGAGGCAGAGTTGATGCGTATCCGCGAGCATATGGTGGCACGAGGGCCGGATGGTGCAGGAATATGGTTCTCGGATGATCATCGTATTGGATTGGCTCATCGACGACTGGCGATTATCGAGCTCAGTCCGGCAGGCGCACAGCCCATGTATGATCCTGTAACGGGTAATTGGATTGTGTTTAACGGGGAAATTTATAACCATGTTGAGTTGCGTACGCAGTTAAATCTGGATGGTATTGCAACTTGCTCACATTCCGATACGGAAGTGTTGCTAAAACTGTATGCGCAAAAGGGGCCGGCAATGCTGAACCTGTTGCGAGGCATGTATGCATTTGCCATATGGGAGGCGGATAAGCGTGAATTGTTTATGGCCCGCGATCCGTTCGGCATTAAGCCGCTTTATATCGCCGATGACGGAAAAGTGCTGCGTTTCGCGTCCCAGGTCAAGGCGTTGCTTGAAGGTCAAGTTGACACGCGCCCTGAACCTGCCGGGCACGCAGGATTTCTTTTATGGGGCTCTGTTCCCGAACCCTATACGCTGTATCGAGGTATACGGGCACTCCTTCCCGGACATTGGCTGCGGGTTGCAAATGGCGCTGTAGGTCAGCAGGTTTGCTTTAACAGTCCGACTCATCTCCTGCGTCAAACACCCGTTGCAGAACCCGATGCCACGGAACAAACGCTTCAGCATCTTGCCGCCGCTGTAAATGAAAGCGTGTCTGCCCATATGGTGGCGGATGTACCTGTCGGAGTGTTTTTATCCGCAGGCCTCGATTCCACCATGCTGGCGGCCTGTGCTGCCGGCATGGGCACACTGCGTACACTGACAGTGGGTTTTGAGGAATATAAAGACGGCATCTACGACGAGGCTGCGCTGGCAGGCGAAGTGGCAAAGCGCCTGGGCGCGGAGCATACCTTGCATCGTATTTGTGCGGCGAATTTTTTGGCAGATCGTGAAGCGATGCTGGCAGCCATGGATCAACCGTCAATTGATGGTATTAATACCTGGTTTGTTGCCAAAGCCGCTGCAAAACAGGGCTTGAAAGTGGCACTTTCCGGTATTGGCGGGGATGAATTATTTGGTTCTTACCCCAGCTTCGGACAGGTGCCGCGTTTACGAAAAAAACTGGAGATGTTTGCCGGAACTCCTGTGTTGAACAGTTTGGTGCGCAAAGGTTTATCTATCATCCCCGGTCTCCTGCCCTCTCCAAAATACGCAGGTCTGCTTGAATACGGCACCACGCTGGAAGGAGGGTATCTGCTGCGCAGAGCGCTGTTTATGCCCTGGGAATTGAGTAATTTAATGGACCCTGAAATGGCAGTAGAGGGCTTGAAAGAATTGGACACACTCGCCGCGATAAAAGCGAACACCGACGGAATAGGCAGTGAACGCTTGAAACTGTCTGCGCTGGAGATGCAGTGGTATATGAAAAATCAACTGCTGCGCGATGCGGACTGGGCGGGAATGGCGCATTCGCTGGAAATTCGAGTGCCTTTTGTGGACATGGCATTGCTTGGAAAATTGGTGGAAATTCCGTCACTTGAATATACCCAGGAAAAACGCATGGTCGCCCGCACGGTGGCACCCAATCTGCCGGAAGCCGTACTGAACCGCCCTAAAACAGGATTTTCGGTGCCGATACATCAGTGGCTGAACCCGGATGCGTCCAGTACAGTCAGTAGCCATCGTGAGTGGGCAAAGATTCTTTACCAAAGTTTTACCAGAAATTGAGTTACTCTGTAATTCGCACTGATTCAATCACCGTGGCCAGTAAATGACGCAGGTGTAATTTTATCTGCTCATTAATCTTTGCAAGAAATTGAACTTATATTTCGCTACATTCAGAGAAATTTACTCACCCGGATGAATATCGTGGCCAAGTGGACAAGCTCATGAGTTGGTCCATTTTGCATATAACTGCCATTATTTTTAACAGAAACAGTTTAATCGCCAGCGGACTACTTCGCGCTAGCATCGTTTATTGAGTGCATTACGTGATTGGTGTCAATTTGTTATTATGCTCAAGTTAAGTTCTATCCTACCCACAAAATGCTGTCCTGCTGATTTTATTTCAATATGCGTATCCTGATAAGTAATGACGATGGTTATTTTGCGCCCGGTTTGGCCTGTCTGGCTGAACATCTGGCCAAAATCGCCGAGATTATAGTGGTCGCTCCTGAGCGTGATCGTAGTGGTGCCAGTAATTCCCTGACGCTGGATCGACCGCTCAAATTAAAACGCGCTGCCAGCGGTTTTTATTACGTTAATGGCACACCGACCGATTGCGTCCATCTTGCCGTTACCGGTATGCTCGATTATCAGCCTGATATGGTGGTATCCGGGATTAATGCAGGGGCGAATATGGGGGATGACACGATATATTCCGGTACTGTGGCGGCCGCAACTGAAGGCTATCTACTGGGTATTCCTGCACTCGCTGTATCACTCGCGGGGCGTGATTTGACGCATTTCGAAACAGCAGCCCGGGTCGCCGTGGACCTGGTGCAGCGCATCGCAGGCGGAACACATCAATTTCCCTGGTTACTGAATCTGAATGTACCGGATGTCCCTTTTGAGCAATTACGGGGAGTGGAAGTAACGCGTCTGGGCAAGCGGCATAAGGCGGAACCTGTGATCAGGGCGAAAAGTCCGTCCGGGGAGACTGTCTATTGGGTCGGTGCCGCAGGCAAAGCGCAAGATGCAGGAGAAGGAACAGATTTTAATACGCTGAACAATCAATGTGCATCGCTGACCCCATTGCAAATTGATCTGACGCAATATGGCGAAATCAATGCAGTCAAACAATGGCTGAAACAACAATGAATATGCGGGGTATCGGCATGACCTCCGCACGCACCCGGCAGCGCATGGTAGACCGGTTGCGCGATCAGGGTATTGTCGATGAAATCGTGTTGGCGGCGATGTATGAGGTGCCGCGTCATTTGTTTGTAGATGAAGCACTGGCCAGTCGCGCGTATGACGATGTGTCGCTGCCAATCAATTATGAACAAACCATCTCACAGCCCTATATCGTTGCACGCATGATCGAGCTACTGCGTGACACGGAACGTCCTGTCAGGCGTGTACTGGAAATTGGCACGGGCAGCGGTTATCAGGCGGCAGTGTTGGCACATGTGTTTCCTGAAGTTTATAGCACTGAGCGCATAGAACCCTTATATGAGCGCTCCGGAAAAATATTGCATAAGCTTGAAATCAACAACGTTACCGTAAGCTATGCTGATGGCAGCGCAGGTTTGCCGGAAGTCGCTCCTTTTGACGGAATCATTATGGCTGCGGCGGCCCCGGCGATGTCGGCGGCATTGCGCGAGCAACTGAGCGTCGGCGGGCGCATGGTATTGCCGGTGGGGCGGCAGGAACAATGGTTATATCTGGTTGAGCGTGAGGCGCAGGGCTTTCGTGAGTCCCGGCTGGAACCTGTTAAATTTGTACCACTCTTAATGGGGAAAGTATGAAAAGGATGTTTGTCGTGCTGCTGCTAGTGTTGGCGGGGTGCGCTTCAAGTAGCCGTCGTGCGCCGGAGATTGAACAGGATCAGGCGAACAGGAGCTTCAGACCAGACAGATCGTCTGAAATTTATTCGCGTCCGTCTGTGTATGTGGTGCAACGAGGTGATACGCTGCGTGCAATTGCCTTTAATTATGGACTTGATCCGCGCGATCTGGCCGAGCGAAACCATATTCAGGATCCCAATCTGATTCAGGTCGGACAGCAGATCAATTTGATTGCAACGGAATCGCGTCCTGTCGTTAAGCAACGTTCTGTGCAATATCCGGTCAAAAATCAACCCAAAGTGATGAAGTATGCTTACAGCGAGCGGGCGGAGGTTAAAGAGGATGAGGTTCAGCGTCAACAGGATGCCGCACTTATACCGGGCAAGTTTGAAAGCAAATCCGTCGCACCAGTTTACAGACAGGATGCTCAACCTGCGGCGGCGGTTGATGATGACCTGGCATGGACTTTGCCGACACAAGGCAATCTGACAGGGAGTTTTTCCGTAGAGGATCATCGTAAAGGCGTGGAAATCAGCGGTAAACTGGGTCAGCCGATTTTAGCCGCCGCGAGCGGAAAAGTCGTGTATAGCGGAAATGGTTTGCGAGGTTATGGCAATTTATTGATTATTAAACATAATAATACTTTCATCAGCGCTTATGCACATAATGGCAAATTGCTGGTGAAGGAAGGTGGAATGGTCAAGGGCGGCCAGGAAATTGCTACAATGGGCAATACGGATAGCGAAGGGGGCAAGGCAAAGTTGTACTTTGAAATTCGCCGTTTACGTGAACCTGTGGATCCTGCCAGGTACATGTCATTCAACAGGCTTTGAAATGCTCAACGTAATCGATCACGATCGCAATAGCGCTGCATTGCGCCATGTTTATCCTGTCGTGTCACGCAGGGCAGGCGGCGTCTCGGTCGGCATTAATCTTAACCCCAATAATGCCTGTAACTGGCGTTGTATTTATTGTCAGGTACCGGACCTGGTGCGCGGCACGGCCCCCTCTGTGGATCTGCTTTTGCTGGAGGCTGAATTGCGCAGTTTCCTGACATGGCTGTTGCAGGGCGATTTCATGCAGACACGCGTGCCGGAAGGTGCGCGGCGCATCAACGACATCGCGCTGTCGGGAAACGGTGAACCTACCAGTGCGGCTGAATTCTCCCGGGTCATCGCACTGATCACGCGCCTTCGAGCGGAACTGCTTGTTCCTGCCACTGTGAAAACAGTGTTGATTACCAACGGCAGTCTGCTTTATCGCCCTGAGGTTCAGCAAGGACTGCGCGAGATGTCTAAAATTCATGGCGAAGTATGGTTTAAACTGGACAGAGCCAGCGAGGCCGGCATGCTGCAAATCAATGACACGCACGCACGTCTGGACAAGGTTCGTTTAAATCTGCTCGCCGCAATGGCAGCCTGCCCGACCTGGTTACAAACCTGCTGGTTCGCACTGGACGGTGTGCCGCCGTCGCAACAGGACGAAGATGATTATCTGGCCTTTTTGGCGGGATTGCCGGGCGATGCACTGCAAGGCGTGTTGCTGTATGGCCTGGCAAGGCCCTCGTTGCAGTTTGAGGCACCGCGTCTGTCAGCGATGCCGGCAGCAACCCTCCAGGCTTTTGCCGATCGCATCGCAAGCCTGGGCTTGCCGGTCAAGGTCAGTATCTAACCATGAAATGGGACAGAGAAGCGTTGCTGCAATCGCTGTTGTTCACCCCGCTGCATCCGGTAATTGCGGCTCTGCAGCCGGGAAAATTTCCTGCACTCGAAGAATTGAATGCACAAATTCATCAAAATTTAATCACCGTTCAGTCCGGCTATCAGCTCAAATTTGTAGAGCAGGGGACGGGCCTGCTGGCATTCGAGGCGCAATACGAACCGCGTTGTTATCTGACAGGTGAAGTGCAGACGCGGAAAGATAACTTACACGATCTGTTGAATGCGCTGGTTTGGCTGACTTACCCGAAAGCCAAGGCGGCAATCAATGCGCGCCATTTTGCGGCCTTAACCGTGCAGAAACTTGCACAGCGCAGTCAACGCGGCGCGGTGCGCGACACTTCGACTTTGCTGGATGAATCCGGCGTGATTGTTGTTTACTCAGATGAAAAACTGGCAGGCCTGCTGCAGAATTTTCACTGGATAGAACTGTTCTGGCAGCAACGTGAACAGGTAAAAATCAGCATGGATTTTTATCTGTTTGGTCACGGCCTGTATGAAAAAGCGCTGAAACCCTACATCGGTATGACAGGACAAGGCTTGCTTCTGGCGGTGGAGCAGGCCTTCTTTAGTTGGTCAGTTGACGACCGGCGTGCACATCTGGATACGCTTTTGGCAGATTATCTGGCTAATCCTCAGCATTGTATCTGTACCCGTGAGTTATCGCCGGTCCCTTTGCTGGGTGTGCCGGGTTGGTCCCCGGATAATAATTGTGCCGCTTACTATGAGAATACGGCCTATTTTCGCCCCGGTCGCAGGAAATGAGGCTCAGGCAGTAACAGTCGCACAATACAGTTGCACAATCCGCAGCAAAAGCTATGATTAAGCCCTGATGCACAATACTTTTTCACTAACCACTTGAGGCGCACATGTTATTTTTTGACCTGTTTAGGCACGATCCGGAATTTATTGAAATTAAAAGCGGGGCGACTTTGTGTAAAGAAGGCGATTCAGGCGACTGTATGTATGTTTTAATAGAAGGAGAGGCAGAAATTACCATTGCCGGCGTGTTGTTTGAAACCTGTGTGCCGGGCACATTTATGGGGGAAATGGCGGTTATTGACGGTTCAGAGCGCTACTCAACCGTAACGGCAGTTAAAAATTGTAAATTTGCAGTGATTGACAGCAAGCGCTTTCACTTTCTGGTTGATGAGTCGCCGAATTTTGCCATTGATGTGATGCGTGTCATGGCGCAAAGACTCAGAAAATGTGACCAGCGCATGCTTGCAAGTGTCTCTTCATAACACCGTATGGATTCTGAATTCCTGCAACTTTTGACACGGCGCGTGATGCCCTACGGGAAATACAAGGGAAGTGTCATCGCAGATTTGCCCGGACATTATCTTAACTGGTTTGCCCGCGCGGGTTTCCCGTCCGGAGAGCTCGGGCGACTGCTGGCACTGATGCAGGAAATTGACAGTAACGGCCTTTCATCATTATTGGACCCGCTGCGCAAAGATTAGCCCGGTCATTTGAAATGGCAGTTCAATCCACAGATTCATACAGATTTACAGCGTATTGCCGGGTTTGAACCTGCCATCCATCAGGTGAATTATAATCAGGTCGTCAATTTTACTTCTTGTTCTGCGCGTTTCCGCGTGAAACTGCTTTTTTAGTATTAACCATTGATGTCGAGCCATGCATGGCTGACCGGTCGTTATGTTACTGTCAAGATTTAAGCTTTAACGGGAGTGTGTATGCGTCGCAGAATTTTTCATAATGTCCGAACCTATTTGGTGGCGCTGGCGATTATCGGTGTGGTGGTGACATTAGTTGCGACGATTTTTTTCACCCAGGGAAATTTACCCTGGATCGCATTTCTGTCAGGTATTCTTGCCGCGTCCGTGCTGGCGGAAGCGGCACGTGCATCCCGCTCGGAATGGGTGTTGATGCGCAGAACAGCACAGCTAGCCGCAATGAAAGAGAAATTCGAGCATGAATCCGGCATGCTCAGGATCGCCGAACAAAAAATCTCGGATGATGATCATCGCTTGCGCCTGCTCGACGATACATTGTCAACGATGATCGCACTCATAGGTGCCGACGGACGCTGTCAATATCATAACCGTGCATTTAGGGAATGGTTACATCTGAACTCCGCATTGATTGATGGCAGGCCTTTACGGGAACTATTCGGTTCTAAGGCTTATGCCGGCATGGCAACCGCAGTCCAGCAATCTCTGGATGGACAAGCACTGCGCTATGAACATTTGCAAGAGATGCCCGGGCGGGTGGTTTATCGCCTGTCGGTTGAACATGTGCCGCTGTGTGACGCATCAGGCAAGGTGAGCGGTTTTTACTGGCTGGCCGATGACATCACGCAACGCGATGATTTGACGCTAACTGAGAGTCGGGTAAAAAAGGCGCTTTCCACTGCTCACGATAGTAAGAAAAAATCTGTTTTATCCGGTAAAAGCAGCGGAAGGGTGGAAGCGGGAATACAGTTTATTTCAGCAATCGAGCGTGGTGAGTTTTGCCTTTTTTGTCAGCTAATCTCGCCGCTGTCCGCAGCACCCGGTAATACGGCACATTATGAGATATTGATACGTTTGATTGAAGAAGAAGGTGCGATGATTCCACCCGGCGCATTTTTCTCTTTGGCTGAAAAGCATGGCTTAATGCCCTATCTGGATCGCTGGGTGGTCGAGCATGTGCTGAGATGGGCGGTCACTCAGACGGGGCGGGATAAGGATTCCATTTTTTTTATCAATATGGCACAAACGACAATAAACGATCCTGCGTTCCCCGAATTTTTGTTAAGTGCGCTGGATGAGTCTGGTATGCCGGGTTCTCTGCTGTGTTTTGAAGTGCCGGAGACGACTTTGCTGGCAGCCGGCAGCCATGCAGCCGAATTTATTCGACAGGTCAGGCAATGTGGTTGCCGGGTTGCATTAAGTGGTTTTGGCCGGAATACGATTGATGAAATACGCGGGCTTCAGGTTGAATTTTTGAAACTGGACGGTAGCATGATACTTAATATGCTCAATAATCCTGCTGATCTTGCCAGGGTGATTTCAATTGACCGGACCGCCAAAAAAATCAGCGTTAAAACCGTTGCTGAACTGGTCGAAAGCGAAGAAATCGTCGCAAAGCTCAAGGAGATCGGTATCGACTATGCCCAGGGGTTTGGTATTTCCCGTCCAAGCAGGCTGGATGAGTAAATTGATGTTTTGCAGGGATTCAAAAATTATGGAAACTTATAGTTACTGGTTTTTGCTGGCGTTGCTGTTGCTGGGGCTGGAAATGGCTACAACGACCTTTTATTTGCTGGTACTCTCTGTTGCGATGGCCGTGGCGGGTTTGGCTGCGATGCTTGCTGCGAGTATGGCATGGCAATTGCAGCTTTGTGCGCTGACCGTCATAGCGGGTAATCTTTTTTTGCGGCGCTGGAAAAAATCTCAGGTGGCGGAAGCGTGGAGTCTGGATGTTGGCCAGCCGGTGCAGGTGTTGACATGGCATGAAAATGGCACAGCAAGAGTCATGTATCGCGGAGCCGGGTGGGATGCCTGGTTGGATGCTGAGGAGGCGCGTGAACCGGCCTGCTTGCTTCGCGACGGGATTTTTTATATCAAGGCAATACGCGGCTCCAGCCTGATTCTCACACATCACAAACATCTTTAGTTTTTTAATTCCGGTTCATCCGGTTCAGGAGGAAATATGGAAGTTTCATTGTTGGTACTGGTTGCAGCGATTATTTTTATTGTCAATGCGCTCAAGGTTGTTCCTCAGCAGCATTCCTGGGTGGTTGAAAGGCTGGGGCGTTTTCATGCTGCGTTGTTGCCCGGGCTTAATATCGTCATTCCGTTTGTTGACCGCGTCGTCTATAAGCACATGCTGAAGGAAGTGCCGCTGGATGTGCCCAGTCAGATCTGTATTACCCGTGACAACACGCAATTGACCGTGGATGGTATCCTGTATTTTCAGGTAACCGATCCGAAACTGGCATCCTATGGCACCAGCAATTACATCATGGCGATTACGCAACTAGCCCAAACCACGTTGCGTTCGGTGATCGGCAAGATGGAGCTGGATAAGACTTTTGAAGAACGCGACGATATCAATCGCGCGGTGGTGGCGGCGCTGGATGAGGCCGCCACCAGCTGGGGGGTAAAGGTGTTGCGTTACGAAATAAAGGATTTGACGCCACCTAAGGAGATTCTTCATGCGATGCAGGCGCAGATCACAGCCGAGCGTGAGAAACGGGCGCTGATTGCCGCCTCGGAAGGTCGCAAGCAGGAACAGATCAATATTGCCACGTGTGAAAGTGAAGCCTTTATTCAGCGTTCTGAAGGTGCCAAACAGGCAGCGATCAACACGGCTCAGGGAGAAGCTGAAGCCATCAAGGCCGTTGCTGCAGCAACCGCGCAGGCGATACAACAGGTAGCCCAGGCGATACAGTCGCCGGGCGGCATGGATGCGGTCAATCTCAAGGTGGCGGAAAAATATGTAGAAGCCTTTGGCAATGTTGCCAAGGCAGGCAATACTTTGATTTTACCGGGAAATTTATCGGATATGGGAACCATGGTGGCTACAGCAATGAGCATCGTCAAGTCGCAGTCACGTTCATAGTACAAACAGGTTGGAAACAGGTACAAGATTCAAGGTTCAAAATTGTCCCTTGTTCCTGCCTTTAACTTGCCCCCTGTTTAAAAAATGATCTGTCCCGTCACATTGACAGAGTTATCGCCAAATTGGTTGGCCGTGAAATATGAATAGCGGTTGATGTGCTGTATCGACGTGTGCAGCGTAATCGTGCGGCTCGCTGCCCAGTCCGCACTCAGCATGATGGTTCTCGTGGTGTCGCTGTGCCCGTTTGGGACTGCGCCGTTAATTGCACCCAGGTAACTCACGCGGGCCTGATCAATTGTTGCATGCATGCTGAGTTTTCCGCTCACTTGCCAGAATGGTGAAATTGAAAAATCGTCCGTGACCGCGTAGCTGCTATTGACACTCAGATACTGAGAGAAATTGCGCTGCGCGGTGAATTGGATAGTCGACTTCCCTGAGACAGCCCAAAGATAACTGACATTGCCAGCCATGCCGGAATAGTTGCGCTGCGAAAAGTGATTCTGATTGACGGACAAATGATTCAATTCACCGGTAAGCTGCGATTTTCCGGATAAAACCCATTTGAAATCGAGTAAATCATCGGTTTCAGTGTAGCCATTATCATTCAGGTTCACATAATCAATGGGTCTGTCCGTATAGCTGCCCTGTGTATTTTGCTGCTTGAATGAGATGGTGTCCATGGCATCATTCTCATACAAAAAACCGGCATTCAAGGAGGTTCCCTTGCTGCCTTGTATCTGAGCAATCAGGGCGCTGTAACTGGTTTGATTTTCAGATATGCCGGCAAGGGCGTGCCAGTAGCTCGTTGCCAGCCAGTCGCCATTGACAAAGCGACTCTGGGTCGTGGTTATCGTCTTGACCTGGGTTTGAATCGTCGCATAATTGGGCATCGTCTGATTCTGTGTTGCGCCTATCGTTCCGCTCAGGTCTTTGTCGACTCGCCATGCCCAGGTTCCTTTATAGCCCTTGCTGTCATAATCAAGGTTGCTGAAATTGGTGAACCGGTTGTGCGCGATGGTGGTATCTAATGTGAAATTTTGCATCCCGTAGGTCTGGTTGTAACTCAAGTCAGCCTGTATCGTCCTGGTAGTGTCATACCTGACAGGATAGCCAGGGGCGGAAGCCGACAGCCGGAATAGGTTGCTGTCATATGTGTAGGAAGTGTTGACGGCCAGTTGCAGCCCCTCCGGCAGCGCATCGACAACCGACGCTGCGTAGCCTGATAGGGAATCTGCGTAAACGTGAAAAGAGGCAACGCTCGGGAGCAGGATGGTAAGTAACAGTTTAGTGAGGGTTCTTTTACAGCGCATAATTCGCTTTCATTCTGGTTTTTATGCCGCTCGGGCAGACAAAATTGCGATAGGTCAGGCGCAAATAATTTTAATTAATTTTACACGTGATTCTAAATAAATGTTCCGCTACTGAGCGAATGGCGTTGTAAAAGACAGTTTGGGCGCATCACTGAAGATAAACATTGACGCAGCCAACCCGATGCGGTTCCGTCACCGGAAAAAATGAAATAGCCCTTTACTGAAAAACCACCTATACCTGTTCACTGGAATCTGACAGAATGTCGCATGCATTTACCCTATAAAACCTGAACGAATGAAACAAATAAAATTAGCTTTTACACTTTGCTTAACCTTATTTGTCGCAGGTCCGTCGTTTGCGCAGGACTGGGCAAATACAGCTCGATTTAAAGACGAAAATGCAAAACTCGCTTTACTTTCATCGGGAGAGAACAGGATTGTATTTATGGGGGACTCCATAACCGAGGGCTGGATGAATAATCACGCCGATTTTTTTAATGGAAAATCCTATATAAATCGTGGAATCGGCGGGCAGACTACACCACAGATGTTGGTTCGGTTCAGACCCGACGTAATCAATCTTAAACCTGCCGTTGTCGTTATTCTGGCAGGGACCAATGATATTGCCGGGAATACAGGCCCTTCAACACTGGAGATGATCATGGATAATTTAATCTCCATGTCTGAACTGGCAAAGGCGAATAAAATTAAAGTCGTTCTGAGTTCAGTTTTACCCGTTTTTGATTACCCCTGGAAATCCGGTCTTCAACCTGCAGACAAGATAATCGCACTGAATGTGATGATCAAAAACTATGCTGACAAGAATAGGATCGTTTACCTGGATTATTTTTCATCCATGGTCGATGAACGCAACGGTCTTAAAAAAGAATTCTCAGGCGATGGGGTTCACCCGAATATAGCCGGATATAAAATAATGGAACCTTTGGCTGAAGAAGCGATAAAAAAAACGCTAAGGTGATTTGTAAAAGAACATCCCGGTTTACGGGAATCACATGAAGCCGGCTGTTTGGTCCGTTATTTAGCCCGTTATTTAGACAGGCGCGTAGCATCCATGCGCGGACTTCAGGATTGTTGCACCCGCGCGTTCGATGCGACGCCAATCGCCGCGCATGCTTTCAATTGCTGACTTTTCTGCTGATGAAGTAGTGCCACGGCTGACTGTAGAGATAAAGAACGATTTTTTTCTTCTTTGTACTGCTTTCATGAAAGCTCCTGATGATAATCCGTTGAAGTCATTATGCTAACAGCGCAGAGTTGCAATTTTATGACAGCGATTGATATCAACTTCGGGCCGCTTTCGTGTTACTTTGAGATTTTCATTTTCCTGATCAATGCTCAGGATTTTCCTAATAGCATATAATGTGAACTATATCTATAGTCCATTGGAGCCAGTGTGAAATATTCAACACTCTGTTAGCATCCGCAGGGATGAAATGGTTACAACAAATCAGTGCGAATTGTCCTTTGCCCCTGCTTACCGCTTGAACCTGTATTTAATGTACCTTGCCCCCCTTGAACTCGTATTTAACTTGCTAATTTATAGCGATTGTCTGTAAACTGCTCATAATTTTTTGGCATTGCTCCATGCTCGTATTAGGTAAAAAAGCATTGCTAAATAAATACTCATAAAAATTAAGGAAATTAACATGCTGATTAATTCACGTCGACTATCTGTTGTCTTGCTGCTTGTCATTACCGGACTGACAGCGTGCGGTTCAGATGAAAAGAAGGAAGTCGGTCAGGTCGCAGCCAATGTCAATGGCCATGAAATCACAATCTATCAAATCAATCAGGTGCTCGCCCATGCCACCGGTGTGACAGAAGCCAATTTAGCCCAGGCGCGCCATGAAATTCTTGATAAACTGATAGACCAGGAGTTGGCTGTAACCAAGGCCACTGATGCCAAGCTGGATCGCTCGCCGGAAGTCGTGATGGCACTGGATGCCGCTCGTCGTGAAATTCTGGCCAAGGCTTATTATGAACAGGTCGCAAACAGCGCTGTGGGCGTGGAGAGTGATAAAGTCAAAAGTTATTTTGATGATCATCCCGCTTTATTTTCCAATAGACGCATTTATTCCATGGTGGACATTGCATTCAAGAGTGACGACAAGGCCGTCGCACTCGTTAAAAACATGGTAGCAAGCAACAAGCCCATGCAGGAAATCGCACAAGCGCTCAAGGCCAACGGGACTTTATTTGAAGCGCATAACTATAACAGCCCTGCCGAAAAATTGTCTCTTGAGATGCTGCCTTCCATCGCAAAGCTCAGCGACGGTCAAACCGGTGTGGTCTTGGCAGGCCCTGTGGTGCATGTGATCAATGTCATTAAATCGCAACAGGCGCCAGTTACATTTGAAGTCGCTTCACCGATGATACAAAAATATCTTAGCTCGGCGGACAAGCAAGCGCTGGTAGCTGCGGAGATGAAGCGCTTAAAGGATACTGCCAAGATCGAATATGTCGGCGAATTCAATAAAGCCTCAGCTCCCGTTGCAGCACCAACAGCTAGTGTCAAGGCATCAGAAGATAAAGCCGCTGAAGCCGCAAGCATAGCCAAGGGCGCTGCCGGCATTAAGTAAAACGAGGACAAACGCAGGTTAAAAGCAGGGGCAGGGTACAAGTTGCATCTTGCTCCTTGTACCTGCTTTTAAGAAGGACATAAAGTGATGATTAAAGCCTGGAAAATAGTGTTGGCTACTTTTTTGTTCCTGTGGAGCATGCAGAGTCATGCCGGAGAAAACGGTGATTTCCTGTTGAGTGTGGGTGATTCCATCCGCATCGCAGTCTACCGCAATCCTGATCTGAACCTGGATACCCGCATCAATGAAGATAGTACGATTACTTATCCTTTGCTTGGTGCGATCAAAGTTAGCGGCCTGTCAATTCCTCAGGCCGAGGCGCTGATTGCCAAGGGCTTGAAGGACGGTGGTTACATACAGGAACCGCAAGTCAATATCTCCATATCTACAGTGCGCGGCAATCTGGTTTCGGTGCTGGGGCAGGTCACTCGTCCCGGGCTGTTTCCACTGGATCCTGCCAATCTGCGCCTGACCGAAGTGCTGGCGCTGGCGGGTGGCGTTGCAGGGGGCGGCGGAGAAAATGTTATTTTGATGGGTTCACGGGATGGCAAACCCTTTCGCAAGGTAATCAATCTGGTATCCATTTATCTGGACAATAAAACGTCTGATGATATGGTAATCATGGGCCGCGATGAAATTTATGTTCCTTTGGCACCGGTGTACTATATCTACGGTGAAGTGCAACGCGCGGGAATCAATATGCTGTTGCGCGATATGACCGTCATTCAGGGATTGGCTCAGGGCGGCGGCTTGACCGCTCGAGGTACTGCACGCAACATTCTGATCAGCCGCAAACAGCCTGACGGCAAGGTGAAAAAGTTCCATCCTGAAATGGATGAACCCATTCAGCAAAATGATGTGATCTATGTGCATGAGAGCCTCTTTTAAGCTCCTGTCCCTTGCCCCCTGTCCCTTGCTCCTGTATTTAATGTACCCTGCATCTGCTTTTAATGTACCTCGTACCTTGTACCTGTATTTAATGTATCTGTTTTTATTAGTACCTGATTTTTCGCGAATATTATATGAATTTTGAGCAGTTTCTTGCCGTGCTGTGGGCACGTAAAAAAATTATTCTGATGACGATGACAACAATTTTTTTAATTGTCACCGTAATCACCTTCCGCACGACTAAAATTTACAGCGCGGAAACGACCGTGTTAGTCGATGTGAAGAGTGCGGACCCGGTTGCGGGTATGCTCTCCGGCGCATTGCTGATGCCGGGTTACATGGCAACACAGGTTGATATCATCAACAGTCAGCGCGTGGCGCAGCGCGCGGTCAAAATGCTGAATTTTGACAAGGTGCCGTCACTGGTCAGTGCCTGGCAGGAGGCAACGTCTGGCAAGCAATCCTTAGAAAGCTATTACGGCAAGGTACTCAATGGATCTCTGATCGTCACCCCGCCGCGCGAAGGCAATGTGATCACTATCGCTTACAGTTCACCGGATCCAAAAGCGGCAGCGGCTGTTGCAAATATATTCGCACAGGCGTATATCGCAACCAATCTGGAAATGCTGGTCGATCCGGCCAGACAGTACACAGACTGGTTTGCAGTACGCGCCAAGCAGGTAAGGGAGCGGCTGGAAAAAGCCCAACAGGCGCTGTCAGCAGCTCAGGTAGCAAAAGGCATCGTTTCCGTGGATGACAGGCTGAGTACCGAAAACTACCGTTTGAGTGAGCTCTCCACTCAATATACACAAATAGAAGTGCAAAAGAGCGATGCCAAATCCCATCAGCAGTCGGCGGAAAGCGATATGCAGACTAACCCGGATGTGTTGAATAACGGGGTGATCCTGAGTTTGCGCAGCATCATTATTTCGGCAGAAGGCAAGTTGCAGGAAGCGTCCAATGAGCTGGGGCCAAATCATCCCCAGATCAAACAGCAAAAGGCTGAAATTGAAACGCTGAAAGCCAAGTTGCTCCATGAAATGGACAATGTCAGAGCCAGCCTGTCAGCAAGCATAAAAATCAATGAGCAAAAGGAAACTGAGGTGCTGGCTGCACTGGAAGCGCAGAAAAAGCGTATGCTCGAACTCAAACAGCAGCATGATGAGCTGGCCGTTTTGACCACTGATGTGACTAATGCCCAGCGCGATTATGATGCACTTACCTTGCGTCAAAATCAGAGCGAGCTGGAAAGCCAGAACCAGCAGACCAATATCACCGTCCTGACACCGGCGGATTTGCCGCTCAGAGCAGCCAGTCCGAAAAAGATGAGCAACATGATATTGTCAATTTTTATCGGATTGTTTCTGGGTATAGTCGTTGCGCTGGTCAGGGAAATGGGCGACAGACGGATATATGGCAAGGGAAATCTGACCGATCTGGGGATTCCGATACTGGGTATATTGCGGCCAGCCCGCAAGCCGCCTTCCCGCTGGGGGCCTTCGCGCTGGCTGCCTGCCGGCAAATCGCTTTCCATCTGGCGGCCTGTTCGGAAACTGACTGTTCGTCTGGCCTTCTGGCGCCGGCGTAAACCCGTCTCCTGATTAAACAAGGGAAATTTATGGATTCATCGCAAGTTCCGGCTGAACGCACTATCGGCACCATCCTTATCGGTGCGGGCAAGCTTTCAGCGGCAGACGCAGAAAAAATTACATGGGAACAGGAACGCAGCAATCTCAGGTTTGGTGATGCGGCGGTCAAGCTGGGACTGCTAACCGAGGCGGATATCAAATCCGTACTGGCGCAGCAGTTCGGCTACCCCTATCTGGCTTATGGCGATACTTCTATTGCGGAAGAAGTGATGGCTGCTTACAATCCTTTTTCTGTGCTGGTGGAAGAGTTGCGCGATTTGCGTACGCAGTTGATGCTGCGCTGGTTTGAAGCCAATGCGAAGCGCAAATGCATAGCCATAGCCAGCCCGGAAAGCGGCGAAGGGCGCAGTTTTATTGCTGCAAACCTGGCCGTGATTTTTTCGCAGTTGGGTGAACGAACGCTGCTGATCGATGCGGATTTGCGCAAGCCGCGCCAGCACCAGTTGTTCAAGATCGCTAATACTTCAGGTCTGTCGACGGTACTCGCAGGACGCTCTTCTGTGAGCGATGCAATTGTAAAAATCGACAAGCTGCTCTGCCTTTCGGTTTTGCCCGCCGGCCCTACGCCGCCGAATCCGCAGGAGTTGCTTAGTCGCGATGCTTTTCATGATACATTAAACCATTACAGTGAATCGTATGATGTGATCCTCATCGATACCGCGTCTGCAAGCGAAAATGCCGATGCACTGATGGTTGCTTCAAGGGCAAGTGCTGTACTGCTGGTGGCAAGAAAGAATTTCAGCCATCTGGACGCGATGCAAAAGCTGGTGATTAATCTGCAAAATTCGAATATCAACATTGTCGGATCCTTGCTTAACGAATATTAACTTGAATAATGATGAATACACTGATAACTGAATTAAGAGCTATAAAGCAAAGATACACCTCTAATGCGGGTCTCTGGGTGATGATTGCGGGACTGGCGGTGATGTTCATACCGGTATTTTATGATCTGATCGTCACGACAGGCATCTGGATGGATGATGTGCATGCGCATGGACCTTATATTCTCGCTATCTCGCTGTGGTTACTGTCTAAGCGCTGGCGCGAGGCGGATGATATTGCAACTTTTAAACCGGCAGTAAAACTGGCATGGATTTTTTTTGTGCTTGCGGCTCTCTGCTATATTTCCGGCAGGTCACTGGATATCATCTATTTAGCAAGCGGTGCTTTCATTTTTGCCATGGCAGGGATCGTCTGCATGGAAGGCGGAAGACGTTTATTACAAGTGGTGAGGTTTCCGCTTTTTTTCATGATCTTCATGATGCCGCTGCCAAATTCGATAGTAGGCCCGGTGACCGACTTGATGAAATTCGCAGTATCAACCGTAACCGTGGATATGCTGCGCTGGGCCGGACTGCCAGCCGCTCAATCCGGCGTGATGATTGTTTTGGGACAGTACCATCTGCTGGTGGCTGATGCCTGTGCGGGTATGCGTACACTGTTCATGCTGGAATCCTTTGGCATTCTTTATCTTGATCTCGTTGCACATCGCTCCAGGCTGCGCAACATCCTGTTGCCGGTTTTAATCATTCCTATTTCTTTTACTGCGAATGTGATTCGCGTGATCGTACTGGCACTGATTACTTATTATTTCGGCGATGCGGCAGGCCAGGGCTTTATGCATCAGCTGTCCGGAATTGTCTTATTCTTGACCGGGCTTATGATCATGATAGGTACGGATTCACTGTTGCGTTTAACAAGCAGGAAATATCATGGAAATTGAAATGCCAGCACATAAATCAGTCAGGCTGCAGCATTGGCTCATCGCATTTTTTATGGCAGGATGCTTTGCCATCGCAACGGCGATGATTCCTCATAAAACCTGGTACGATCATCTGGGCAGGCCCGATTATCAGCAGATTATCCCTTTGCAGTTTGGCGACTGGACGGAAAGTTCGGATGGCTCGGGGCATTTTTTCGTAGACCCCCAGCAGCAGGACTCGCTGCATAATCTGTACACCCAGATCGTGAGTAGAACCTATGTGCAAAAATCTACCGGTCGGCACATCATGCTTTCACTCGCCTACGGCGATATTCAGTCTTACAGCAAGCAGTTGCACAGACCTGAGTCCTGTTATTCTGCCCAGGGACATGAGATCAGAAGTCTGTATGAAGATAAAATTCAGGAGGGTAACCGGAAAATCAATGTGTACCGCATGACTACGGCTGAAAATATTCAACGGGAACAGGTAAGCTACTGGATACGCATAGGCGATACCGTACTCAGTGGACCTCCGGGCGCACTTAACATTCAGCGCATGAAAATGTCGCTCAAAGGGTATGTAAGCGATGGCCTGTTGTTCAGGGTATCTGAAATAAAGAATGATACCCAAGCCTCCTATTTGCTTCAAAATCAGTTTATTCATGATTTGCTGCATGCCTTGAGTCCGGCCCAACAGGAATTGTTAATCGGGAGCAGATAATGAATGCAGAAAAAACGCAGCTGTCCATTTTGTATTTAGGACCGGTTAGCGGTACTTGTCTTGATCGCGCACATGCGATAAGGAGACTTGGACATCAGGTTGAGCATGTCGATTTAAGAAAGCTGCTTCCCGATACGCCTTGGATTGATCGCCTTATCTGGCACATAGGCGGAGATGTTTTCTGTCCGTGGATCGTAAAAAGACTAGGGGTGAGACTCACAGGCTTAAAATTTGATTTATGTTATGTGGACGGGGGGGAACTGGTTGCACCCGGCGTAATTGCGTTGCTGCGTCAGCATGCTGAAAAAATGATAAGCTACAGCATCGATGATCCGCTAGGCCCGCGTGATGGGGCGCGTTTCAAGGCCTTCCGGAAGAGTTTGCCTTACTATGACATCAATGCGGTCGTGCGGGAAGTTAATGTGGCTGAGGCTTATGTGCTTGGCGCTACAAAAGTCATGAGAGTTTACCGTAGTGCCGACGAGATCTCTCATGCACCCAGAATATTGACAGCACAGGATCATCAGCAATGGGATTCGGAAGTGCTGTTTCTGGGAAGCTGGTTTCCCGGGCGTGGTGCTTTCCTGCTTGATTTGGTTCAGCGTGGTGTGCCGTTGACCATCAGGGGGCCTAACTGGCATAAAGCACCGGAATGGCAAAAGCTTAAGGCTTACTGGAAAGGCGGCTCGATTGCCGGCGATGATTATGCAAAGGCAATACAATGCGCCAGGGTCAATCTGGGATTGTTATCGAAGGAAAACCGTGATTTGCATACCACACGCTCTTCGGAAATACCTGCCCTGGGCGGCTTATTCTGTGCGGAACGAACCAGCGAACATCTCGCCATGTATGAAGAAAAAAAGGAAGCACTGTTTTGGAACGATGCGGAGGAATGTGCCGCCGCCTGTCAGTATGCGCTTGCCGATAAAGCCAGATGTCTGGCAATTGCAGAAGCCGGTCATCAGCGCGTAAAAAAGAACGGACATTATAACGAAATGATTATCGCCTCTATTCTTGCTGCAGGTCTTGCAACATGAAACGCAGAATAATGGCCGGGATGGGGGCCAACTCTTTTGGCATGGCCATCACCATCGGCATACAGTTGGCATCCCTGCCGCTTTTTCTGCACTACTGGGATGCGGCAAGCTACGGTGTATGGCTGATGCTATCGGCAATTCCCTCTTATCTCTCCATGGCTGATGTGGGTATGGTTACCGCTGCCGGTAACAAGATGACAATGGCGACGGGAAAAGGCGATATAGCCGAAGCCAATCGGGTGTTTCAAAGCGCACAGTTGTTCATGGCTATCGTCTGCGGCTCGCTTGCTGTTGTCGTAGTGCCGCTGGTCTTGTGGGCACCGTTGCCCGGCATTGAAACAACGAATCAGCGTGTTGCTCTTGCCGCTATGTCATTCAGTGTCTTGTTATCCTTGTTTGGCGGACTGTCGGAGGCAACTTTTAAAGCTACTGAGCGCTATGCAACGGGCACGATGCTGGGCAATTACGCACGCTTGGGAGAATGGTCCGGGAGTATGCTGGGTCTGATTCTGGCGGGTAGTTTTTCTGCGGTTGCCTTGTCTGCGCTGACCATGAAACTGATCGGTGTCATAGCGGGAATGCTGATGGCAAGTAAAGGCAATCATGGTCTCAAATGGGGCTTTCACGCAGCCGATCGTGCTGAAATTCACACCATGGTCAAACCGGCAGTTTCATTCATGGCTTTTCCACTGGCGAATGCCTTGAGCCTGCAGGGAGTGACCCTGATTGTGGGCGCGCTTTTCGGGCCGGTATCGGTTGCGATTTTTAATACCTATCGTACTATTGCGCGCCTGGCCGTTCAGGTAACCGCAATCTTAAGCCATGCTGTATGGCCTGAATTTTCACGATTGTATGGACAGGGCGCAATGTCTGCGCTACAAAATTTGTATCGCCGCACGTCCTTGTTGGCAGCCGGACAAGCAATATTGCTTAGTCTGATAATTTACTTCGTGTCGCCTTTGCTTTTGCGTTTATGGACGCACGGCGCGATCGCGTTTATTCCTTCACTGATGCTATGGATGCTATTATATGCCGCCGTCGCCGGAACCTGGCACATTCCCCGTGTGCTGTTGATGTCCACCAATCAGCATATCAGTCTGGCTTACTGGTCTTTGGCCTCAGGCGTGCTCATCGTAGGACTGGCGTGGATTATGGGACACACTTTTAATCTGAACGGAGTGGCAATTTCCATGCTGATCGGCGAATTGGCTATTGCAATAGTCTGTGGCTGGCTGGCCTTCGTTGCAGTAAAGCATGACAGAGAGGTTATTCCCCAATGAAAGTTGTCCTGTCAACTCCCGGAAAGTTTCATACTTTCGATCTGGCACGCGAGCTTTATGCCCGCGGTGCCTTAGCCGCAGTTTTTACTGGCTATCCCCGTTTCAAACTTCGTGATGAAGGTATTCCTCAGAAATTGATCCATACCTTTCCCTGGGTGCAATCTTCCTATATGGGCTTCCCGTGGAAACAGCATTTGCCGAGTGCAATTAGCCGGCAATGGGAAATTTTGTCAGGAATAACCCTGGCGGCTTATACTGCATTTAATTTACCGGAGTGCGATCTTTATGTCGGGCTTTCCGGTTCTGCGCTGAAAGCGGGTCAAAAAGCGCATCAACGCGGAGCGCGTTATATTTGCGATCGTGGCTCGGCTCATATCCGGGTGCAGGATCAGTTGCTGCGCGAAGAACATGAAATTTGGGATATGCCATTTTCAGGCATAGATCCGCGTACCATCGCGCGTGAAGAAGCAGAATATAGGGAGGCGGACTGCATTACGATCCCTTCTAATTTTGCTTACCGTTCTTTTATAAAGCAGGGTATATCAGCAGATAAATTACGTTTGCTATCTTATGGCGTTAATGTGAGCCGATTTCAGCCTGTTGCTGAACCCGCATCCGGCTGTTTTGATATTCTGTTCGTAGGCGGGATGAGTCTGCAAAAGGGAATTCAATATCTTGTTCAGGCATATCAAAAAATCTCACATCCCAAAAAGTCGCTGACTTTCGTCGGTGCACCATCACAGCAATTGATGGATAGGCTGAAGGATAGAGGGATATGGCCGTCCGATGCCAGGGTACTGGGACACATGCCGCAAACCGAACTGAAGAACATCATGAGCCGCAGTCATGTGCTGGTCTTGCCCAGTATTCAGGAAGGATTGGCGATGGTCCAGGCCCAGGCTATGGCTTGCGGTTGTCCTGTCATCGCCAGCAAAAATACCGGCGGAGAAGATTTATTCACCGATGGTGAGGAAGGCTACATCGTACCCATACGCGATGTCGATGCGCTGGCTGAGAAGTTGCAATACCTGGCCGATCATCCTGAGCAAAGAACAGAGATGGGGAAAAAAGCCTTGCAGCGTGTGCAGCGTCTGGGGGGCTGGCATGATTATGGAGAAAAGGCGATGACGATTTATCGCGAAGTTTTACAGAAATGACGGTAAAGATTGCCATCAATAATGGGCTTCTCTTGATAACAATATTGTGTTTTTTTGCTCAAGCTCTTATTCAATTTTCCATCGATAATTTGTTTGCCGACTGTATGGTTATGACTACCGTCATGATTACCTTTCTGTATTTTCGATGGAGTAAGGCAATGGAGACGCATCCTTTGTCCAGCTTTGCTATTGTCGGGCTTTGCGTGACCTCCTTATTTGGCGCGTTGCTGATACAGTCTACAGCCTCGACACCGATAGTCGCCAGTTTGCATCAGCCGCTGATCACTTTTTCCGTGCTGTGCCTGTACCAGTTGGTCTCGTTGCTGGCACATATGCTGTACCGCATCATGACCAAATCCTCTTCGCCGGGAATGTTGCGGCATGCAATGCAGAAACTGGGGGTTTATTCGAAGCCCTCGGCGATCAATCTTTGGATTATTGGTGGTTTTGGTTTGATGGCACTGCTGCTTGGCAGAACAAGTCCAGTCGCAAACGGATTTAGTTTTCTTGCCTGGTCGCCTTTTCTGATTCCAATTTATGCTTCACAGGAGCCTGAATATTGCAATATGAAGTTGCATTCTATCGGGTTGGCCTGCTACGCTACGGTAATCGTTATTATTGCAATGGCATTCAATGCGCGCGGCATGATGTTGGCTGGTGTGGCAACGGTTTTACTGGTATTTCTTCTTTTAGGCATGCGCAGTGTAAAACCGTTTCATGTGCAAATGCTTGTCAAATTGTGTCTGTTCGGTGTACTCGGGGGGGCTTTTTCCATGCCACTCGGCAATCTGGTCACCGCGATGGTGATGGCCAGAGGGGATCGCAATAAATCCACCGCAGCCGAAATGATAAGCAAGTCGGTGGAAAACCTTCAGCATCCGGATAAAATAAAAGCATATCGCATACATGCTTTGTTAGCGGATTTGCATACGGCCTATGATGAAAATTATATTGCCAATGCCATGCTGCAACGCTTTGTCATTACCAAGTTTCACGACAATGCCATTTATTATGCCGGCATGATTTCCGGCAAAGGGATAGATCAGCTAAATAAAATTACAGGGGATTTTTATTGGACGGTATTGCCGGGCCCTATTCTAAATTTTTTCAAAGTTGATGTGGATAAAGTCGGAATGCAGGGTACTTCCATGGGCGATGTGCTGGTTAATCTTGCGATTGGTTTGCCTGTAGGCGGGGAGAAGACCGGTTCGATGTTCGGACAAGGTTGGGCGCTTTACGGAGTCGCCTTTCCTTTTATTTATTTTATTATTTGTCTGATTTTGTTTGCCTCGATCGATATTTTTGCTTTTCAGGGAGCCAATGGCCAGCTTGAGATGACGGTGATCGGCATGTTGAATGTCTGGCCACACTTCCTTTTCGGTATTACTAATGACTCATTCAGCGCGATGTTTATGGGCGTGGTGCGCGGCATACCGCAAACCGTGATTTTATATGGGGTAGTCTTCTCTATGGCAAAAGCAATATCGAATAAGATTACCGGAACTCCGGCCGATAATAGTCCTGTATTATCGCAAAATAAGAGCCTAAAAAGTTAATATGGTGAGTATTTTATAATGAACATTGTTCTGTTTTCTCATCCTGCATTCATGCAATCTCAAAGCATGCCGCGTTATGCCCGCATGCTGGAGTCAGCCTATCGCGCGCGGGGTCATCAGGTGCAAATATGGTCGCCGCAGCCCGTGTTTTATAACTGGGTTAAATGCGGAAGCTGGTCGAAGTGGGCGGGTTATATCGATCAATACATATTATTTCCGCAGTGGGTTAGGAAGCATGAAAAGCTGCAAACTGAGGATACTTTATTTGTATTCTGTGATCAGGCACTGGGTCCCTGGGTTCATCTGGTGAAACACCGTTTGCATGTGGTTCATACTCACGATCTGCTGGCGTTGCGTTCTGCGCTGGGATTAATACCGGAAAATCCGACTTCGTGGACAGGAAGAATTTATCAGCACTATATTCGTCATGGCTTCAGACAGGCTAAGTACTTTATTTCCGTTTCAAAAAGAACCCGAGATGAATTGAAAGCGTTTGGCGGCGTTGTGCCGTTAATTTCCGAGGTGGTTTATAACGGCCTTAATTATCCTTATGTGCCGGTGCCGATTGAAGAGGCCAGGCAAGCATTGCAACAGGCCGGTTTGTCCGTGCCGCCTGAGGGAATGCTGTTCCATGTCAGCGGTCATCAATGGTACAAAAATGTGCCGGGCATTGTGCGTATTTATGCCTGTTATGCGCGTCATTGCGATAATCCTTTGCCACTGTGGTTGCTGGGTCCCGTTGTCGATGACAGGTTGCAACTGGCTTTAGATGAAGTGCCGGCTAATGGAAAGGTCAATTTCCTGCATGGTGTGGACAACAGTGTCTTGCAGGCAATTTATTCACTCTCCCGTGCATTCCTATTTCCCAGTCTGGCGGAAGGATTCGGTTGGCCTATCATAGAGGCGATGGCATGCGGTTGTCCTGTGATTACCACGGGTGAAGGACCGATGAATGAAGTTGGCGGCACGGTTGCAAAATATATTCCGCGCCTCAAGATGGATGACGATGTGCAGGTCTGGGCAAAGAACGGTGCCGCTGTTCTTGTCGATCTGTTGAATCTGGGTGAAGCAGAACGACAGGCTTTGGTCTCTGAAGGTATCGCCTGGGCTGCAAATTTTACCGCTGACGCTGCTATCGAAGGCTATTTGCGCGTCTACAAGCAGGTGATTGATCTGCAATCCAAACAGAAATAGTGATAAACCTGCCTGTCTGCAAGGTTCAAAACAGGCGCCTATTAAAGACAGGTTCAAGGTTCAAAGGCAGGGTGCATAAAAGCAGCTGTAAGAGATAAGTCCTCTATGTAGCAATGCTTACGGTAACCCTGCACACCCTTGACCCATCTCTCCAATACAACTCCGCATGATTTTTCAGTCGGTCGTTTTCATTTCTGTTCAAGATTGCCTGAGCTTCAGGACCTTGTTCCGGGCGGTCGAGGTCTTGCGCTGCTTGGTGGCATAGTGTTAGGTCGGTATTTTCTATTATGGGGACAACACACGAAACGGAATTTTACGCTCGTTAGGCAATTCTTTAAGGCTTTCGCAAATTGTCCCCTTGCAATATTGCTTTACCCCTTATGCCGATTTTTTGCGGCGAATCATGAATCCAAGCAAAGCCAGACCACTTAGCATCATCGTGTAACTATCTGCTTCCGGAACAGCGTCTATGATAGGTGCGGCAGTGTATTCATACGTAATGCTAAGTACCGCGTCAGAGTAATTGTGAATATTGGCTATCACATTCGATGTGTTTGTACCAAGAAGACTAAAACCGGTAGTGGTGGACCAATTACCCGAAATAGTACCTGTACCGATCCAGCTACTCAGTCCGCTAGTTTGAGTTTGGTTATCTGTAGCCGCGGTCGTTGTTTGTGTCCCGGTATTTCCGGTATTGCCAGCCGCAATATTGCTCATGCTGTATTTACTTAACGAAGCATCAATTTCGCTGGAATACGCACCAACATTCGCATCAAGAAGTGAAATTCCGGTAAACTTAACATTTTTTGCTGTACTTGATCCCGTATTCGTGAGAGTAGCAGAGATACTACTGGCGCCGGAGAAAGAAAAATCAACACCAGTGAGCGTGCCCAAAGAACTGTTAAATTGATTGACACTAAAGTTATTGTTCCAGTCGGTTAGGGTTAGAGATTGAGTAAAGGTTTGAGTTTCTGTCAGAGCTTGTGCAGAACCGACGGATAACAACAAGGCAGATAATGTTGCAGTAACAATAAGTTTTTTCATAATATTGTATTGTGATGGTGGGAGGGGAGGTGACTTTTACGCTGGCATTCGCAAGTCGCTCCTAGTTTAACACTTATTTTCCGAAGTGTTGCTATCGTTCCGGCCACGGACCGCTTAAAACGGGTTAGAGTGGCTCTACTTGGTCGTGCATGACGCTTGAGAAGCATTTAATGTTGCTTGCGAAAGTTTCCCGTGACTTGCGGAAATCCCCCGTGACATGAAATTTGTTGCAAACGTACTGCTTCTGGAAAATTCATTGGTGCGCGCTACGGACAGACGGAGTGCGTACCTAAAAAAGATGCGAGTCTATATGCCAACAGGATTTAAAACTATCGGACTTGATGAATGGTGACGAAAATGGAGCTTTTTGAGTATTTTTTAAAAAATCAGCTCCGGCATCGCTGTCAATCCACCCTGCTTGCCCGGTAATGATCATCGCCGTGCGAGCTTTACATTTGTCGGCTATACCTGCCTGATTATTCAGCAAATTGAGCTATAAAGTTGTGCTGTCATTGCCAGTGTGAACGATGTGGCTAATCCTGCAAACTTGTGGCATAATTCTTATCAATTATTATCACTTCAACTTGCTTCTGAGCCTTGTGGTTAGTAGTCAGTGGTCAGTGGCTTGCCCCTTGAACCTGCTTTGTGTATCTTGTACCTGTTTTTAACCTTGTACCTGTATTTAACCTGAACTTAAACTGATTTTATGAAAATTCTGCATATTCTCCCCTCGGTCAATCCCAAGGGTGGTGGTCCGATGGAAGGTGTGCGTCAGCGCGGGATGCGTCTGATTGAAATGGGTCATCAGGTTGAAGTCGTGTCGCTGGATGATCCGGCCAGTTCCTTCATAACTGATTATGGCTTGCCGGTTCATGCACTGGGGCCGACCCAAGGCAGTTATCAATACAATTCTCGCCTGGTTCCCTGGTTACATCAGCATGCCAGGGCTTACGATGCGGTTATCATCAATGGCTTGTGGCAATACCACAGTTTTGGTGCTTGGCGCGCCTTGACCGGCATGAAAGTACCGTATTTCGTCTTCACCCACGGCATGATGGATCCGTGGTTCAAACGCACCTATCTCCTCAAACATCTGAAAAAATGGCTTTACTGGCCCTGGGCGGATTATCGCGTCTTGCGTGATGCCGAGGCGGTGCTGTTTACCAGCGAAGATGAACGTTTGCTGGCCCGTCAGTCCTTCTGGCTTTATAAGGCAAAGGAAGCGGTTGTATCCTATGGCACCAAAGCGCCACCGCAAAATGCAGAACTGTTAAGAACAAACTTCCTTGCCGTTTATCCCGAACTTGCTGGTAAGCGCGTGTTGTTGTTTTTGAGCAGGATACAGGAAAAGAAAGGTTGTGATCTGCTGATAGATGCTTTTGCTCAAGTGGCAAAACAGGATAACAGCCTGCATTTGCTGATGGCGGGGCCGGACCAGTCTGGATGGGTTGGCAAATTAAAAGAGCAGGCTCAGAATCTGGGTATTGCCGGGCGGATTACCTGGCCCGGCATGCTGCGAGGCGAGATGAAATGGGGTGCTTTTTATTCGAGTGAGGCTTTCGTGCTGCCTTCACACCAGGAAAATTTTGGTATCGCCGTCGCCGAAGCGCTGGGTTGCGGTCTGCCAGTCCTGATTTCCGATAAAGTAAATATCTGGCGTGAAATTGAAGCCGATGGTGCAGGTATCGTCAATCCGGATACACTGGCCGGTACGCTCAAAACACTGGAAGCCTGGATGGCTATGGATGCCGGAAATCGTCAGCAAATGGCAGATCAAGCCAGAATAACTTTTGAGCAGCGCTATACCGTTGATGCCATGGCGAACAGTCTGATAGCAACCATAGAGAGATACTCCACATGATTATTCAAAATAACGATCCGTACACACAGCCTTGCTTTTCACTGGGCAATCGTGTGGCCCGCGCATTGTGGGGTGTGGTGTGGTTGCTATTTTTTCGACCCAGTCCACGAACTTTTCATGCATGGCGCAGACTGCTGTTGCGTGCATTCGGTGCGCGACTTGGCGAGCACGTCAACGTACATGCCAATGTCAAAGTATGGGCTCCCTGGATGCTGACGATAGGCAATCGCGTAGGCATAGCCAACGGCGTGACCCTTTACAGCATGGCTCCCATCTATATCGGCGATAATTGCGTTGTTTCACAAGGCGCTCATCTTTGTTGCGGTTCGCATGATATAGACTCAGCGAATTTTCAGCTTGTGGCCAGACCGATCCGGCTTGAGAAGCATGTATGGATATGTGCTGATGCTTTTGTTGGTCCTGGTGTATCAATCGCGGAAGGCTGTGTTTTGGGCGCTCGTGGAGTTGCAGTGAAAAGTATCACTGAACCCTGGTCTGTATGGGCGGGCAATCCTGCAATAATGAAAAGAACACGAAAACAGAATGCAATTTCATGAATAATATTTCCATCTTGATTCTGACAAAAAACGAGCAGCAGGATCTTCCCGGTTGTCTTGAATCTCTTAGCTGGAGTGATGATATCCATGTATTCGACTCTATGAGTACGGACGATACCGTTAGCATTGCTGAAAAATTTGGTGCCAAAGTGACTCAGCGGGAATTCGACAGTGAGTCCGTTCACAAAAACTGGGGACTGAAAAATATTCCATTCAAGCATGAATGGATTTATCACTCTGATGCGGATGAACGTGTCACGCCTGAGTTGGTTCAGGCATTACAAGAATTCGTAGATAATCCCGGAAATTATAAGGCGTTAAGAATTCAGCGGAGAGATTATCTGATGGGGAAATGGCTCAGGCATGTTACGCCTTCGCCTTTCAATATCCGGTTGTTCAAATTGGGGCACATTCGCTATGAACGATTAACCAATCCGGTGACTATTATTGAGGGTGCCATAGCGGAAACAGAGCGGCATTTCGATCATTACCCCTTTAGCAAAGGCATAACGCATTGGTTTGATAAACATAACCGATATAGTACTTCTGAAGCCAGTCAAATCGTTGCTAACCGGCAATCAAGAGCGCCATTCAGTATCGGAGCGGTGCTGTTTGCAAAAGATGCCAATGAGCGCCGGTTTAATCAAAAAGAGCTATATTATCGACTTCCTGCTCGCCCACTGGTGATGTTCATGCTGCTGTACTTTATCAAACGCGGCTTTCTGGATGGCGCTGCAGGTTTGACTTTTGTTATCCTAAGATCAATTTATGAATACATGATTGTGCTCAAAGTTGATGAGCTGGAACGTGCCGGGAAGCATTAATGAAGATTCTTATTTACAGTGCTAACTTTGAACCTGAAACTACCGGCATTGGTAAATATTCGGGGGAGATGGCCTCATGGCTGGCAGCACAGGGGCATATCGTTCATGTCGTGGTCGCGCCGCCTTATTATCCGGCCTGGAAATTGAGCAAAGGTTATGACTGGCCACCCTATCGCCGCGAGCAATGGCATGGCGTGCAAATATGGCGCGCGCCGTTATGGGTGCCGAACCAGCCTGGCGGATTTAAGCGCGTAGTGCATCTGCTGACGTTCGCGCTATCTTCATTCCCTGTGATGCTGCTGCAGGCGTTTTGGCGACCGGATGTGGTATTGACAGTTGCGCCGGCTTTTGTTTGCGCACCTACCGGTTGGCTGACAGCCAGACTTTGCGGTGCCAAAGCCTGGCTGCATATTCAGGATTTTGAAGTCGATGTCGCCTTCCGTATGGGCATGCTTAAAGGTGCGTTTTTAAAGCGACTGGTGCTGGGTGGCGAGAGTTGGATGCTCAGGCGTTTTGATGTGGCATCTTCAATTTCCGCTTCCATGCTGGACAAGTTGCGACAGAAAAATGTGCCGAAAGACAGGATTGTTTTTTTTCCTAACTGGGTCAATATTTCACATATATATCCTCTGAGTGAACCCAGTATTTATCGCGCAGAACTGGACATCAGCCTTGAAACCAAAGTTGTGCTTTTTTCCGGTACACAAGGAGAAAAACAGGGATTGATGGTTATTCCCGATACGGCTCGAAGACTGGCGCACCGCGACGATATCATTTTTATTATTTGCGGTGATGGTGTCATGAGGCCGAAACTGGAAGCTGCCAGTGCCGGGCTCGCCAATATTCGATTTCTGCCCTTGCAACCTTTTGAACGTCTGGGGCAACTGCTGGGCTTGGCGGATATTCACCTGCTGCCGCAAAGTCCTGATGCGGCGGATCTGGTCTTGCCATCCAAATTATCAGGCATGCTGGCCAGCGGCAAACCTGTCATTGCAACTTGTCAGATGGGCACCGAGATTGCGATGATCGTTTCGCAATGCGGCCTTGTCGTGCCGCCTGAAAATGCCGCAGCACTTGCCGCAGCAATTGAGCGATTAGTCGATGACAGCGAGTTAAGATCCGTGCTGGGTCAATACGGACGGCGTTACGCCGAAGAAAATCTGGCTCAGGATGCTGTTTTGGGGCGGATGGTGAAAAAAATGCAGTCAATCAGGAATGAAAAATCAGATGCAATCGAGTCGAACTAAATATCCGGCAAACGGAATGACTATATGAAGCCGGGAATATTTCGTTTACTGCTATCAACGTTAGTCGTCATCACTCACTATAGTAGTTTGAATGTTGGCGGAGCCGCTGTGTATTTGTTTTTTGCTTTAAGTGGATACTGGATATCCAAAATGTGGGAAGTAAAATATTCCAAAATGCGAAACCCCATCCCAACATTTATTATATCCAGAGTATGGCGGCTCGCACCGGTTTTTTTATTTTGTAGCATGCTGGCACTTCTAATTGTGGGGCTGTTGCCACACCTGTTTCCAACGGCTCATTCACCGGCTAAACTAACTACAAGAATTCTTGTTTCCAGTTTCATTTTATTGGGCTATCATGCCAATCCGCATGGTCCTCTTGGGCCGGCGTGGTCTCTTGACATGGAAATGCAGTATTATTTACTTGCCCCTGTTCTTCTGGTCGCGCTACGTAAAAGGCCATTGATTATGGCATCATTGCTTGTTGTACTTGGTTGCGCTTCTTCAGTAATTTATAATAATGCGTTGATAACGACCTATTTGCCTATGTTTTTGATAGGTATGCTGGTGGCCTTGCATCCTGAATATCTCGCCAGCAGGAAAAAAATTATTGGCTCCGTTGTATTGGTAATAACAATTTTTCTGTTTTTTACGATTATTCCGGATTTAAGAAAAGTTCTTTTTGGAGGAGCACATCCCCATGACCTTTTTGCATTCAACGACTTATTGAATGTTAGTATTGCGCTTGCTGCAATGCCATTTGCAATGAGCACAGTTGTTCATAAGAGCAGTAAATTGGATAAGCTTTTTTCCGATTTGTCCTATAGCGTGTATCTGTTTCACTGGATTCCAATACTTATTGTTGCATATTATTTTCCTTGGCTTACAAATCAAGCATTTGCTGTGCGAGCTGTAGAAGTAGCGGGAATTCTCGTTTTTACTTATGTGGCTTCTTTGGCTATTACGCTTTGGATAAGCCGTCCTTTGATGAATGCACGCCCAATATTTATGCAAAATTCGATGGTAACGATATAAGAGTAGTACCGGGTGGCGCTATGCCGAAGAAAATCTGGCTCAGGATGCTGTTCTAGGACAGTTACTAATGCAGTAATAAATAGGAATTATTCATGAAAATACATTTTAGTACTTTGGATGCGATACGCGGATTAGCTGCAATAGCAGTTATGATTTTGCATTATGCAGGTCATAATGGATTGGGGTGGATGCCACGAGCATGGATGGCGGTAGATTTATTTTTTATTTTGTCTGGTTTTGTCTTGATGCATAGTTATTCGGAGAAAATTAAGCAAGGGAAATATAATTTACTTGGTTTTATTAAAATCCGCTTAATCAGGTTGATGCCGCTCTATATCATCGGTTTGTTCCTTGGATATTTGGGGATGGTGTATTCATGCATGTTGCCTGCGGGTTCCTGTGAAAAAAATGTAATACCTGCTTTAAGTCATGGTTTGTTTTTGCTTCCCTATTTTACGAATATAATGTGGCCTTTTGGCTTTGGTGTTGAAAATATGATTTTTCCACTCAATGCGCCGGCCTGGTCACTTTTTTTTGAGTTACTCGTTAATCTTGTATTCTTCTATTGGCTTGCTAAATTTCAAAAGTTAGATTCAATTTTTATTGTTGGTATCGGTTTTATTGGATTATTACTAGCTTATTTTTTACACGGGTCAGTTAATGGCGGTTGGGGAATAAATAATTTTCATATCGGTTTTCCACGCGTCATTTATCATTTTTTTATTGGTATATTAGTTTATACAAAGTATCAAAAATATGGTCTTAATTCAAAGTTAGTTGCTTTTATTTCTATTTTACTTTTAATGCTTGCTTTTGCGTTTGACTCCAGTTTAGTTAGCATGTTGACCCTATTTTTCCTTTCTCCATTTGTTGTCCTGGCTAATGCCAAAGTGACATTGAATGGTTTGGCTGAACGAATATGTACATGGCTGGGAGATATTTCCTATCCGCTTTATATTGTGCATTGGCCAATATTTCAGCTGTTATATTTATTTGGAAATCTCAAAGGATTAACTCCATCAGCGAGGGTATTCGTAATGAGTTGTCTCGCAATTATTTTTTCCTGGTTATTAGCGATAGTAGATAAAAAATTGAGGGCTAAATTTTCCAAAAAATCTAATGCTGGAATTTAAGTCGCATGTGAAAAATATTTGATATATTTTAAAACAGAAACCAATATGGTAATATTGATCGTATTTTCAATACATTGTTTTGCACTTGAAAGGCTAAATTAAGATGCGGCATCTATTATTAGTGACTGTCGAAAACCCTTATGATCCTAAGTCATGGAGCGGAACACCATACAATATATTAAAGTCGCTTGAGAACCGGTTTGATAAAATTACTGTTATCTCTAGCCCGATTCCAAAAAAAGGGTATCTTGACTCTTTCTTACGTTTAATTTTGGGCAGGAAAAAATATCCGCTCTGGATGACTAACACCGCATTGAAAGCATATGCAAAGCATTTTGATGAGACCGTTAGAAAATCTCATCCTGATGCTGTATTGTGTATTTCGAGTCAGCATTTAATTTATGCAAAAGAGCTCAATCTTCCTGTTTTCATGATTTCAGATGCACCTTGGATTGCTTACAAAGAAGCCTACAAAAATTATGAAGCGTTACCGCTGCTTGCGTATAAATTTGCAAAACAGGAAGCGGAAGTTGCCAGGCGAATTTCTGCTGTCATTTACCCTACTCCCTGGGCATGCAAGGAAGCGGAATCACGGTTTGGCATACCCAAAGATAAAATAAAGTTGCTGTCATTTGGCGCCAATAGTTAGTGCGCCGATTCTGATGAAAAAATATTTTGTCGTATCAGTGAAAGAAAATTAGATACGCTTAAATTTTTATATATTGGTAAAGATTGGGAGCGAAAAGGGGGGCCATTGGCGCTGGATATTGTTCAGCTGGTAAATAATAGTGGATTTAATGCCAGCTTGCATATTATAGGTTGTAACCCGAGCATTGATGAAGCTATGCGTCAATATGTTTGTGAGTATGGCTATCTTTCGCCCGGTAATCCGGATGATCGTATCACAATGGAAAATGCATTTTCTCAGGCGGACTTTTTTCTTGTCCCGTCTTATGCAGAGTGTTTTGGTCTTGTTTTTGCAGAAGCGCAATCCTATGGATTACCCTGTATATCACTGAACAGTCATGGAATCCCTGGCGTTGTTGAAAATGGAAAAACGGGATTGCTTTTTGACCATGCCGCTTCAGCGGAATTAATCGCTGAGGAAGTCGTTAAATTAATTAAAGACCGGGTTGCCTATCAGAATATGGCCATCGCTGCCAGAGCGAAGTTCAGTAATGAATTGAATTGGAGTTGCTTTGGTCACAAATTACATGAATTGATTCAAAATCACGATGAAGCGGATAAAACGGTGCATGATTAATTTTTAAGAGTAGGCACGAGTGTTGTTATTGTGATAGGCTGTAGCCAAAAGAGAACATAAGACCGGAAGCAACACCGATTTTACGTCATTGCCAGACCAGAAGGGGTTCTGGTCGTCGCCTGCCGCAGTCAGGAATTGCCTTGCTGTAATGAACTATGCCGGACTCTGACGATAACCAGGAAATTTTTTGATTTACGTTCCAGTGAGTTTATAAAATTAGTGCCCCCTATTTTCTTTAATTTTTAAACGAATGCTTTTTTATGAAAGAATTAATCATGAATAAATTGTATTCTTGTTTGTTGTGTGCAGGTGCGCTCCTGTTTTCAGTAAACTCATTTGCTAATACTATCAATCCGGTTGTTTTCAATGCCCCGCTGAGTGTACGCCCTGGTGATATTGTGGGATTTCAAGGCGAGAATTTTGGTGCAACACCTTCCGTGATTCTCGAAGGAGTGCACGCCGGTATTCCTTCCGTCCTGCCGCTGGTTAATACGTTTGGCACCGGCTGGCTTAGCTTCAGAATTCCGCAAAATATTACCGGTTCGCTTATTGTTCACGTTAACAATGGTCAAACTAATAGTACTTCCATCAAACTTAATGCGGCACGTGCCTATCATCTGGATGCGTTGCAAATCATCCCGAATGGCGCATTCCGGATATTTGGCCGTAATTTGGATTTGCCGGGTTATACACCCGCTGTGACCGTGGGTGGTTCACCTGCTGTTGTCAATCTATCCGCCAGTAATGAAAATATGCTGGTGGTCACTGCGCCTTTGGGTTTATCTACCACAAGCAATACCGTTATTACGGTTGATAATGGTAATGGCACCGGGCCGTCCGTTCTGGACAGGAAAATTGCAGTGATCGCCGGCAGTACGGGTGATCCTTATGCCCTGGGTGTGGGGTGGGCAGCCGCTTTTTCAGCTCATGCATCGACTATCGTTAACGCTAAAACCGATTCCAGGTTAGGTCGAAAAGTCGTCTGTGACGGTGTGACTGATGATACTGCCGCAACACAGGCTGCAATACAGCTCGCTGGTGCCTTGGGTGGCGGTGTGGTGCAGTTGCCTGTTGGCACTTGTCGTTTTGCAGGCGGCGTTCAGCTTCAATCCGGTGTGGTGCTTCAGGGGGCAGGAAAAGATGTCACAACAATCAACTCTGTATCGGGAGCCGCATTTTATGCCACTGCGATTGACCTGGCAGGGGTGCGCAATCTGACGGTTACCAATATTACCAACGGTATACAGAGTCCCAAACTGATCAGCAGTACGCGGGTATTTATACAGAATGTAAAGTTTAATCTGGCTGGCGGACAATCACCATTTTTGTCAGGCAATCAAAATTATGCAGTAGAAGGTTGCGATTTCCTGCAACCGATAAACTCTAATTTGAACGGACCTTTAACCGTGGGGGGTGCCAGCGGCCTTTATTTTGCCGGTAATACATTTATTTTTGCGGATGGTGCACCCTCATTTGATAATGTTCATGATGCTTATATTGTGAATAATCACTTTTCCCGCGACGTGACAAATAACCAAAGCACGCCAAGTATCATTCATAGTCTGACTATGAACTTTGCCTACCGTATCGCCATAGTGAATAATGTTTTTGATGTGATCGGCGGACCTATTACCAATGTTCGCGGTGATGGAGAAACCATGTTGACGGAAGGCGGGGGCGGAAAACGCACGGAAAATCTGGGTACGGTGGCGAGCGCCACGGCAACAACGATTACTGATCCTACCAATACGATTAACGTGTTGCCCTTTGGTGGAAGTGTGATACCTGAAGATTACGGGGTTGCTATTGTGGGCGGCACGGGCGCGGGACAATCCAGACAGGTGACAGGCTATTCAAACGGAACGTTGACGGTGGACAGGGCTTGGGATTCTATGCCTGACAGTACCAGTAACTATGCCACTTTTGTGTGGGGGCTGGAAAAGTCGCTTATCAAGGGGAATACGCTGAGTCAGAATCCTAGAGGTATCTGGTTGTATCAAACAGCGGTACGGGAAGTTGATATTGTAAGCAATACTATCAGTGAGGGCGGTGGTATCTTTTTGCGCTCAGCTCAAATTTACGCGAATAAATTATTTGATCCGATATATGGTGTTCGCATTGCAAATAATACGATTATCAATACGACCCAACATTGGCAATCGTATATCAATGTTATCTTCAATCGTGCGGATATAACTGATTTTGGAATAGGTGTAATCGGTGTTGAAATCAGAAATAACAATCTTCAGGCAAATAAACCGAATATGTCGATAACTGCTGAATTTCCTATGGAAGGATACAGTAACTGGATGCATGCAGAAGGTGCGACTCAGGCATTATCACTGGGACAGAACAGGCTGTTGGGCACGATCTTCCAGAATAATACCTTTACAAATTCCGATACCGGCATCATGGTCCGCAATGGCGCAAACGGCACTGTTTTAGATGGCAATCTGGGATATACCACGCCTTAATAAAGACAAGTTAAAGGCAGGGGCAAGGTTAAAGGCAGGTTCAAGAGGCAAGGGGCAAAAAACCTTGAATCCTGAGTCTGCCTTTAATTTTGTACCTTGTATCCTGAGCCTTGTATCTGCCTTGCCCCTGTCTTTATCTGTTCTTCGTTTTACTCAAAAACACGGTGATTTCTTCCCTGTCATGGTAGAGCTGTTTAGCAATCAGTTTATAGCTGATGCCTTCAATATCCAGACGTGAGCGTATGCCATTCAGTGCGGCATCAAGTGCAGTAACGCGCTGTTTCATCGGCAGTTTCAGATTGAAGATGGAGTGACGACACCAGCCATTCACGAACCAGTCGCCTATCAGTTCGGCAACCTTTGCGGGCTTATCCACCATGTCACAGAGCAGCCAATCTACCGCTTTTTTAGGCTGGAACTTAAAGCCGTCCTGTTTTAGATGTTCAACCAGAGGATGTTTTTCCAGCACGCCTTTCATCGGGCCGTTATCCACGGCGGTGACGCGGATGCCGCGCCTGACCATCTGCCAACTCCAGCCGCCGGGTGCAGCACCCAGATCGACCGCGGTCATGCCGCTGCGCAGCAATCTGGTTTGTTCACTCTTATCCAGAAAAACCTCGATGGCTTCGGCCAGCTTCAGGGTAGAGCGACTGGGTGCTTCAGCGGGCATCGACTGCCTGACGATACCCATCAGTGAACTTGCGCTGTTGTAGGGATCGCTTGTGCCTATCAGTGCGGAGGATTTGTCAGGGAAGAAAATATGCAGGCGCGGCAGTTTTTTCGCTTCGGCAGCGTCACTGCGGCCCGCTTCGACTTCGACCGGAAGCAGTCGCCCCTGTGCCCTTAGTGCGGTTTCCAGCAAGGGGCCAAAACGGCGGGTAAAGGCCGATAAGGTCTTGCCGTCATTCGTATCAGGCACTTCCAGCCAAATCTCACTAAAGGTGCCGGTAAGTTCATTGATGGCTGCCAGCACGGGTGTCAGGCGGTCGCGTTCCGGCAATTCTTCGATGATGTGGTGCAGGCGTATCAACTGGCGCGCAAAAATCAGCTCGCGGTAAGACAGGGTTTGTTCATTGATGGCCACGATGGCATAGCCGCTATCCGGAATGATGCCGGGCTGTTCAGCCAGCACAGGACGTTGCGATCTTGCCTGTCCCACGGCTTCCTGAGTGCAGTCCTGTTCAAAGCCGGGCCGGCAATATAGCAGCCAGTGAGTCAGTGCTGCTGATGAGCCTTCATGGCGGGGTGCCTGCGCGACTGGCTTAATGGCAGGTTTTACCGGAGCAACATTGCTTGCCAGTAAGCGTGACATTTTTGTGCCGATACGGCGTGGTTTTGCTGCTTCGTCCTTGGCAGAAAAACCTTTGGCGGGCGTTTTTACGCTGCGGGGTTTGGGGGCAGCAGGGCGCATCACAGTCGGGCGCGGCTTGGCCGTGTCAGTACTGATAGGTTTGGAGGTGGTTCGGGCGCGACGCGGTTTTGTCGTATCCGCAGTGACTGAAGCGCTGTTTGCTTGGGTTTTTTTCGTTTTTTGCATAGCGCGTATTGTGGCACAGCTTTGGCCGCGAAGCATGTTAATATCTGCAACTTTTGTAAACTGACTTTTAATGAGTAAACGCTACGATTTAATTGTGTTCGACTGGGACGGTACGTTGATGGATTCCACAGCGATTATCGCAGGCTCAATTCAGTCTGCTTGTCGTGATTTGAATCTGACCGTGCCTGACGACGCAGCGGCACGCCATGTGATCGGTTTAGGCTTGACTGAGGCGCTGCGCCACGCCGTGCCGGATGCGCCGGAAGCGATGTATGCGCCGTTAGTTGCGCGTTATCGTCATCATTTTTTGGCGCAGGATGCGGAAATACTGCTGTTTGACGGCGCAAGAGAAATGATTATTGAATTATTCGAGTCAGGTTACAGTCTGGGGGTTGCCACTGGCAAGAATACCGCCGGTTTGAATCGCGTGCTGGAATCTTCCGGCATGAAACGGTATTTTCACGCGACACGCACCGCAGAACAGACCGTCTCCAAGCCGCATCCCGCTATGCTTTTGGAACTGATGGCGGAATTAGCTGTCCATGCCGGGCGTACGCTGATGGTAGGTGATACGACGCACGACGTGTTGCTGGCGCAAAATGCCGGTGTGGATGTGGTGGCTGTTGCGTTTGGTGCGCATCCGGCAGCACAGTTGCTGGCGTTGCAACCGCTGGCATTAATAGAAAATTTTACCCGATTGCGTGCCTGGTTCAAGGCAAACGCTTAGCGCTGCGAAAATATTTTTAAGGGATGACATGTCAGATCAAAATTGGGAACGCGGCATACTGGAGAAATTGGCGATGTCCGCCGTTCAGGAACAGCGACGCGCACGTCACTGGGGCATCTTTTTCAAGGTGCTGACTTTCAGTTACTTCTTTATCGTGCTGTTCATTTTTATGGGCTGGTTTGGCAAGAGCGAAGCGGCGCTGAGTACCGGCAAGCATACTGCGCTGATTGATATGCAAGGTGTGATTGCGGCCGATACGCCTGCCAGTGCCGACAATATCATTCCGAGTTTGCAGGATGCTTTCAAGGACAAAGATACCAAAGGCGTGATTCTGCGTATCAATAGTCCCGGTGGCAGTCCGGTACAAGCGGGGCAGATTAACGATGAGATTCACCGCTTGCGCGTAAAATATCCGGCCATTCCCTTGTACGTGGTGGCAGGGGATATTTGCGCATCCGGTGGCTATTACGTGGCCGCCGCCGCCGATAAAATCTTTGTCGATAAGGCGACATTAATCGGTTCGATAGGCGTGTTGATGGATGGTTTCGGGTTTACCGGCACCATGGAAAAATTAGGCGTGGAACGACGCCTGATTACCGCAGGCAGCAACAAGGGTTTCATGGACCCGTACTCGCCGCTGCGCCCCGATCAGCAAGCTTATGCCAAACAGATGCTAGCCCAGATACATCAGCAGTTTATCGACGTGGTGAAACAGGGGCGCGGCAAGCGTCTCAAAGAAACGCCGGATACCTTCAGCGGGCTGATCTGGAATGGTCAGGCAGGTGTGGCTATGGGGCTGGCAGATGGCTATGGCAGTGTCGAATCCGTGGCGCGCGATGTGATCAAGGAAGAAAATGTCGTTGATTTCACAGTCAAGGAAGGTATTGCCGACCGGCTGGCGAAACGCTTTGGTGCGGGCGTGATGAGCGCAGCGGGCCTGTCAACACAAAGCGGGGTAAGTTTGCGCTAAAAGCCGCTTTCCCGAATCCTGATCAGCGCAGTAGTGGTTTTAAGGCATGCAACACGTTGTTCACGATGCGTGGCTGGGCGGCGGCGGCAGGATGCAGGTTGTCAGCCTGAAACTGCGTGACGCCTTCCAGTAAAAACGGCAGCAGGCTGACATGGTGTTTTAAGGCGAGTTCCGTGTAAACATTTTGGAATTGCGCAATATAGGGCGCGCCGTAATTGGGTGGCAGTTTCATGCCGATCAGCAGTGTTTTAGCGTGAGCTCGCTTATTTTTCAGCAGAATGTCGTCCAGGTTGTTTTTCATTTCTGCGGTGTTGTAGCCGCGCAGCCCGTCATTGGCACCGAGTTCCACGATTACGATAGCCGGTTTATATTCGGCGAGAAGTTTGGCCAGGCGTACTCTGCCGCCCTGTGTGGTTTCACCGCTGATGCTGGCGTTTACAATTTGGAAATGGCCACGATCCAACTGAAGTTGCAACAGCACAGGCCAGCTGTCCTTAACTTCAATGCCATAGCCTGCCGACAGGCTGTCTCCCAGTATCAGGATGTTGGTTGATTGGATGCTGGCGTATGCTGTGCCGGATAGCACACTGAGCAGCAGGATAATTTTAAGCAGCTTTAAAAAGGATAGCGTTTTCATGACAGCAATTGTGCAGGCGGAATGCCTTAGTAAGCAAGTGTTAAGTGGCGATCTGCCGCTGATGATACTCCATGAGGTGAATTTTACGCTGGCAGCCGGTGAGAGTCTTGCCATTACCGGCGCATCAGGTTCAGGTAAATCGACCTTGCTAGGCTTGCTGGCAGGGCTGGATATGCCTGGCAGCGGGCGGGTCCGGCTAAACGGCATTGATCTGTTTGCGCTCAATGAGGACGGGCGTGCCAGGCTCAGAGGTGAGCTGGCAGGTTTTGTGTTTCAGTCGTTTCATTTGCTGCCTTCTCTGACTGCCCTGGAGAATGTCATGCTGCCGCTGGAACTGCAAGGTGTCAAGGAGGCACGGAGCCGGGCTCAAGCATCGCTGCATCAGGTAGGCCTTACTGCCCGTGCCCATCATCTGCCAAAACACTTGTCCGGCGGTGAGCAGCAACGGGTAGCCTTGGCACGCGCATTCGTTACCCGCCCGAAAATACTCTTTGCCGATGAGCCTACCGGAAATCTGGATGCGCAAACCGGGGCCCAGATCATCAAGCTGATGTTTGAATTAAATCAACAGTTAGGCACCACACTGATACTGGTCACGCACGATCAGGCACTGGCCGCGCGCTGCGGCAAACAATTGCGCCTGACTGACGGAACTGCGGTGATGCAAGCATGAATTTGCTGCGTCTATCCTTTAATCTTTTGCGCCGCGACTGGCGGGCAGGGAGTAGCGCGTGCTGATGCTGGCGGTGAGTAGCTTATCTACCGTGGGACTGTTCGCCTACCGCGTGCGCCAGGCACTGGTGTTGCAGTTTGGTCGGGTGGATGCGCTGCGCTTATCCACCCTACAGCTTTTTGAGTGAAGTGTGTCCTTCCAGACGTGAAGCGTATCCTGTACGTTTGGAGGCACATCCCGTCGGGAGGCGCATCCCGTCGGGAAACTTATCCTTCACGACGCGAATGTAAACTGACCTCAACGCCCCGACCCCACGAGCCACACCCCATCGGATAGAAATATTACGCTCTTAACCGATGGTCGTCATCCACAATTCAATGGTAGAACCCAATGCCCCGCGACAACAAAGCGGCGGATCATGATATGGGCTGCGAGGAAAAATACATGCCCCAACGGACGGAGAACGGGAAGGTAATCACGTAGGGGCGAATTTATTCGCCCATTCGCCCTGGGGTCAGGTCTCCCGTTTTGCGCAAAACGGGAGACCTGACCCCAATGCCCCCCGGAGACCTGACCCCAATGCCCCCCCTGACCCCAACGCCCCCCGAAACGTTTTCAGGGCAGGGTGTTAATTCGCGTCATGCCGCATTGATGGACAGGATAAAAGGGAGGCAACGATGAAAGCCGACATTATCAGCCGTTTTATCAAGCTGCTGAACGACGTGCAGCCCACCTTCAGCGAAGAACTGGCTGCGGGCATCGAGCGCCGGTTGCGCGAGGAATACCGTGGCGAGCGGGTGTATATCGCCAAACATACCGACAACCTGCACGCTATCGTCCGGTCGCGCTTTTCCGGCGACAACGTCGGCCAACTGGCCGTTGAGCTGAAAATCTCCCGCCGCACCGTCTACCGGTCGCTGCAAAGAAGGAATAAGACACCGTGAATTACGCCTATTCGGTGAGAGTCTTACAAGCAGATGCTGATAATTATGAGTTCACGAAGCATAATTGCCTGTGATATAGATCACGTGAGCGATTCCGATTAACAATATCAGCGTTTGCCCTTATCATGCTCGCGGGATACTATCCTTCATTGATTACAACACCATTAACGAGCAATGCCATTCAATATAGCGGAATTTGAAATTATTGGTGTTCGGGTGGGTTACCCCGTTTAAACGATGGAACTCATCGACAACATCAACCGACTGCTCGGCGACGACCTGAAGCAGACGATTAAGCCTGGCGCCAGGCTGAAAATCGCCGCCTCCTGTTTCTCGATGTACGCATTCGAGGCGCTCAAGGCCGAACTGGAAAAAATAGATGAGCTGAATTTTATTTTCACTTCGCCCACTTTTGTCGCTAACGAAGTCACCGACAAAATTCGCAGGGAGCGCAAAGAGTTCCACATTCCGAAATTGGATCGTGAGCGTAGCTTGTATGGCAGTGAATTTGAGATTCAGCTTCGCAATAAGCTCACCCAGCGTGCCATTGCAAAGGAATGTGCTGACTGGATGCGGCGCAAGGCTACCTTCAAGTCCAATCGCAGCAAGGCTCCGATGCAGCAGTTTGCCTGCATAGAAGCCAGCGGCGCGGATATGGCCTACATGCCATTACACGGCTTCACAGCGGTTGATCTTGGTTATCAACAAGGTAACGCCGTCTCCAATCTGGTCAACAAGATGGACGAACCCGCCTTTGCGACTACCTACCTCAGCCTGTTCAACCAAATCTGGAACGACCCTACCAAGCTGGAGGACGTTACAGCTCAGATTTGCGAACACATTGCATCGGTGTATCAGGAGAACTCGCCAGAAAGCATCTACTTTCTGATGCTATACAACATTTTTAATGAGTTTCTGGACGACATCGACGAAGACGTTTTGCCCAATGATCGCACCGGCTATCAGGACACACTGATCTGGAATAAACTCTTCAACTTTCAGAGGGATGCGGCTACCGGCATCATCAATAAGCTCGAAACTTACAGTGGCTGTATCTTGGCCGACAGTGTCGGTTTGGGTAAAACCTTCACGGCCTTGGCTGTGGTGAAGTACTACGAGTTGCGAAACCGCTCCGTGTTAGTGCTCTGTCCCAAGAAACTGGCAGACAACTGGCTGAACTACAACCGCAACCTCAAGACCAACATCTTTGCCCGCGACCGCTTTAACTATGACGTGCTTTGCCATACCGATTTGCAGCGAACCAGCGGCGAGTCATTTGGCACGCCGCTCAACCGCATCAATTGGGGAAATTACGATCTTGTTGTCATCGACGAATCACACAATTTTCGCAACAACGATGCCTATAAAGAAAAGGAAACACGCTACCAGAAGTTGATGAATCAGGTCATCCGGCAGGGCGTCAAAACCAAAGTGCTGATGCTCTCAGCGACTCCGGTGAACAACCGCTTCAATGACTTGCGCAACCAGCTGGCACTGGCCTACGAGGGGGATTCAGAAAACCTCAGTAAAAAGCTGCGTACCGATAAAACGATTGAGCAGATTTTTAGCAACGCGCAGGCAAGCTTCAATGCATGGGCGAAGTTGCCCGTCGAAGCGCGCACGGCTCGTGCCATCCTCGATTCGTTGGATTTCGATTTCTTTGAATTACTCGACAGCGTTACCATCGCACGCTCGCGCAAGCATATTCAGACTTTTTACGATACGAAGGACATCGGCTCATTCCCCGTGCGGCGTAAACCTTTGTCATTTCATTCTCCGCTCACTCAGCGCACGGATGTAATGAGTTTCAACGAGATTTTCGATCAACTTTCGTTGCTTAAACTCGCTGTCTATGCACCGATCAGTTACATCCTACCCAGCCGGCTAAAAAAGTATGAAGAAATGTACGACACGCAAGTGGCGGGTGGCAAAAGCAAGTTCAAGCAAGTTGATCGCGAGAGGAGTTTACAGGCGCTAATGACCACCAACCTGCTCAAGCGACTGGAAAGTTCGATTGAGTCGTTCCGCTTGACCTTGCAGTCACTGCGCACTAAGCACAACAGCACGCTGGACAAGATTAGCGCATTCAATCAGAGCGGCAGTGTTGCCAGCGTCGACGATTTGACGGATCAGTTGGAAAGTTTGGAAGCCGATGAGGATGACTTGCCGATACCCGTGGAAAACGAGATCGGCGGCAAGGTCAAAATCAGCCTGGCGGATATGGATCTGCCATCCTGGGAGCACGAGCTAAAATCGGATATGGAAATCATCGATGCGTTGCTGGTCTCGATGAACAGGGTGACACCTGCCGATGATGCCAAACTTCAGCATGTCAGGGCGCTTATCCAGGCTAAAATCGCCAACCCGATCAATCCGGGCAATAGAAAGATACTGCTTTTTACCGCTTTTGCAGATACGGCCAATTATCTCTACGCCAACTTAGCACCTGAGTTGTTGGAAATTCAGCACCTCTATAGCGCTAAAGTAACTGGTAGTTCGCCGCCCAAATCGAACTTGACGAAGAACTATGATTTTCAGGAGCTGCTCACGCTGTTTTCCCCGCGCTCAAAAGAAAAATCTATCGTACTTCCCGGTGAACCTGCTGAAATTGACCTGCTGATCGGCACCGACTGCATTTCAGAAGGCCAGAACCTGCAGGACTGCGACTACCTCATCAACTACGATATTCACTGGAATCCGGTGCGTATCATTCAGCGTTTTGGCCGGATAGACCGCATCGGCTCAACGAATGCCAGCATCCAGCTGGTCAACTACTGGCCGGATATTTCACTCGACGAGTACATCAACCTCAAAGAGCGAGTTGAGAGCAGGATGATGATCGCCGATGTCACGGCCACCGGAGATGACAACGTCCTTAGCGCTCAAGCCAACGACGTGTCCTACCGCAAGGAGCAATTGCGTCGCCTGCAAGAAGAAGTGATTGAACTGGAAGATTTGAAGACTGGTGTGTCGATTACTGACATGGGACTCAATGACTTTCGCATGGATTTGCTTAACTACGTCAAAGCCAATGGTGAGTTGAACAACATGCCGAGTGGGATGCATGCCGTAGTGCCTGCAAACCCGGAAACGGGTCTGTACCCGGGCGTGATCTTCACGCTGCGCAATGTCAATCCGAACGTGAACGTCAGCCAGCATAACCGACTGCATCCCTACTATCTGGTCTACATCAACCGCGAAGGTGAGGTGATCCACGACCACACCGAGGTCAAGCGACTGCTGGATCTGGTGCGCAGCTGCTGCAAGGGGCAATCTCAGGCACTTCCTGATGCCTGCAGTCTGTTCAACAAGGAAACTGCTGATGGCCGCAAGATGCAGGTGTATTCCAACCTGCTGGGCAAGACCATCCGCTCGATGATCGCAGTGAAGGAAGAAACGGATATGGATAGTCTGTTCCGTGGAATGAGTCCTACTGCGTTGGGAGGTTCTTTCAAGGGGCTGGATGATTTCGAACTGATTGCCTTTTTGGTTATTCAGGAGGTGATTTGATTATCAACCTTCACCCGGCTTATCTGCTTTATCCAGCCAGGGCTGAGATGAACCGCACTTTGCCTAAGGGTAAGTTCTATGAATACGGAAGTATTAGCAGCAAAGTTCGCGAATATTTTGTAAGCCAGGTCGAAAAAATCACCTTAAAGTATGTACTGGCGAGTGCAACAAGCAATCTGCCGCCCAAAGATGGCGTATCTGAATTTCATGTGTTTAGTTTGGAACTGAAAACTCCAGAGCTTAATCTTGACGTATTGCGCTGTATAGATGAAGTATGGCATTTTCCGGTCATTTTTGAGCTCTTATATGATGGAAAAATTAAAGTAGTCGCAGCCTGTAAGCGGGGCAGTGTTGCTGATGCCAGTCGTTGGGTATGCAGTGATTACTTTTCGACTGGTTGGCTGACTGGTGATATTCAGCGCACTGCTATGCCGCTGGCGCTTGATCTGGGCAATCTGTATGAACAGGTATTGAAACGACTGATTCCGTTGTCTGCCCGTCCGCTGGAAAATCTTGCCGATTTGGTTGCGCGCTCAGAGATGGTCAGCTCAAAGCAGCGCGATGTCGATAAAACAGTAAGCAAACTCGCTAAAGAAAAACAATTTAACCGCAAAGTGGAAATCAACGCCAGTCTGCGGCAACTGAAAATCGAACTTGAACAATTGAGCCGTTGAACACTGGCGGACTAAGGAAATAAACATGGATCAACTGAAAATGCACTCGCCCAACCTCATGCAAGCCAACGTTGCCCGCATTCGCGAGTTGTTTCCGAACTGCGTCACCGAAGCAAAGGATGCTGATGGCGCAGTGAAGCTGGCTGTGGACTTTGATCAGCTCCGGCAGGAACTTTCCGATTCCATCGTCGAAGGCCCTCAGGAACGCTATCACCTCAACTGGCCGGGAAAGCGCGAAGCGCTTTTAACAGCGAACGCGCCCATAGCTAAAACCCTGCGACCCTATCGGGAAGAAAGCGTGGATTTCGATACCACGCAGAATCTGTTCATCGAGGGCGACAACCTCGATGCGCTGAAATTATTGCAGGAGACGTATCTCGGCAAGGTCAAGATGATTTACATCGACCCGCCATACAACACGGGTAAGGATTTTATTTATGAAGATGATTTTTCTGAGAATAGCGAAGCATTCTTGATCAAATCAAATCAAGTAGATGAGAGGGGCAATCGTCTAGTTGCAAATAAAGATTCGAATGGTCGTTTTCACTCTGACTGGCTGTCGATGATGTATCCAAGAATGAAACTTGCCAGAAATCTTCTTGCGGAGGATGGCGTTCTTTTCTTGACGCTAGATGACACTGAGGTTGCCAATATGCGACGTATTGGTGATGAAATCTTTGGGGAGAACAACTTCGTTGCAAACGTTGTATGGCAGAAAAAATATGCGGTAGCGAATGATGATCCGGGAATTGGCGTGATGCATGACCACGTCCTGGTATATCGAAAATCAGATGCCTTCGTCAGAGGCTTGCTCCCACGTAAAGCTGAACAAAACGCACGCTATACCAATCAAGACAATGATCCTAGGGGTGAATGGGCTTCTGATAATTACGTTAGCAACAAATCCAAAGATGAGCGCCCGACGCTTTGGTACTCAATTACGCATCCCAAAACTGGTGCAGATGTGTGGCCGGAAGAGCATGCCGTCTGGCGTTACTCCAAGGAAAAACATTCGGAAATTGAAAGGGAGGGTAGGCTCTATTGGGGCCCTAACCAGTCCTACAAGAAGCCACGACTAAAGCGATACCTCAAGGAGGTTCAACAAGGAATTGTCCCTCCTACTTGGTGGACGTTTGATGAGTGTGGACACAATGACGAAGCACAGAAAGAAACAGCTGCACTACTTGGACAAAAAGTATTCTCGACCCCAAAGCCTATACGTCTTATTGATAGAATGATTGCCATTGCGGCTGCAAAGGATGGAATCATCCTTGATTTTTTTGCAGGATCTGGCTCAACTGCACACGCAACATTGAAGGCAAACGCCCAAGATGGGGGTGCCCGCCGGTTCATTGCCGTTCAACTTCCAGAGCCATTGTCTGAAGACAACAATACCCAAAAAAATGCAGCACTTTTCTGCAAGCAACTCGGTGTTGCGGCAAATATTGCGGAACTAAGCAAGGAACGCATCCGTCGCGCCGGCAGTAAAATCAAGCAGGAAAACGCAGGTAAGGAAGGCATCGACAAACTTGATACTGGCTTCCGTGTCCTCAAAGTTGACACATCCAACCTGGCCGAAGTGTATTACACCCCCGACGCGGTGTCGCAAGACCTGCTGTCTGATCAGGTTGATAACATCAAATCCGACCGCACCGCCGAAGACCTGTTGTTTCAGGTCATGCTGGACTGGGGCGTTGATCTTTCGCTTCCTATCATTCGCGAAAAATGGAAAATTGACAATGGACAATGGGTAAGGTTAAGTGCTGATAATTCTCAATTCTCCACTATCAATTCTCAATTGTTTGAAGTGTTCTTTGTGGATGGCAATGCGCTGGCGGCCTGTTTTGATAACACGGGCAACATCGACGAGGCCTTCGTGAAGGAGCTGGCAAAAACACAGCCGCTACGCGTAGTGTTCCGCGATGCCGGTTTCAGGGACAGCGCGGTCAAGATCAACATCGAGCAGATTTTCAAGCTGTTGTCGCCGGGCACCGAAGTCAAGTGCATCTGAGGAATTGGCCATGAGCGAGATAACAAATCATAGCGATTACCGGCAGGTTTTATGTGTTTCCAACCCACAGTTTGAATTTGCCCCGCAGGCTGTGGGACAATTGTCGAGGCGACTGCCATGAGTGTCACCTTAAAGCAAGATAGCGATTTTTTGCGCTTGCTGGGAACGCTGGTTGCTACCCACAGCACACTGCAACAACAAGCCGCACGCTCGGTAGATACGGCGCTGGTAACACGAAACTGGTTATTTGGCTGGTATATTGTCGAGTTTGAGCAGGGGGCGGCGACTCGCTCCGTGCAGTACGGCAAGCAGCTCATTGCGCGCTTGTCCGAAGGTCTGACGCAACGTGGACTGCGCGGCGTGTCGGCAACTAATCTGAAGCAGTGCCGGGCGTTTTATCTGGCCTACCCAAAGATTGGTCAGACGCTGTCTGACGTATCTTCCCTGACGCCAAATGCACCCGCATTGGCTGAGCGCTTTGTACTGGGATGGTCGCATTATGTCGTGTTGCTAACGACACCTTCTGCACAAGAACGCCAGTTTTATGAAATTGAGGCGCATGAAAACAGTTGGGGTGTTCGTGAACTGAAGCGTCAGATCGCCACCTCGCTGTTTGAGCGTTTGTCTCTGAGCCGTAACAAGGATGAAGTGAAAGCCTTAGCCCAAGTTGGGCAACTGATCGCAAAGCCTGCCGACATCATCAAAAGCCCCTATGTGCTTGAGTTTCTGGATTTGCCGGAGCACCCAGCGTATTCAGAGCACCAGTTGGAAATCGCCATCATCGACAAGCTTGAGCACTTTTTGCTGGAGCTGGGGAAAGGTTTTTTGTTTGAGGCGCGCCAGAAACGTTTTACCTTTGATGACAATCATTTTTATGTCGACCTGGTTTTTTACAATCGCTTGCTGCGTTGCTATGTAGTGATTGATTTGAAAATTGGCAGCCTGACGCATCAAGACTTGGGGCAGATGCAGATGTATGTCAATTATTTTAATCGCCACGTGAAACTAGCCGAAGAATCGCCCACTATTGGTATTTTGCTGTGTTACGACAAGAATGACGCGTTGGTTGAGCTGACTTTGCCGGAAGGCAGCAATATTTACGCCTCGCAGTATCAACTCTATCTTCCATCAAAAGAGGAATTGCGGCAAAAAATTAAGGAAGCAGAACTCGCATGGGAGGCTGGACAATGAAGCTGAAATTTAAGACTCAAGCCTATCAGACGGCAGCGGTGCAGGCTGTGGTCGATTGCTTCAAGGGGCAACCACCGGCTTTTTCTGATGCCATCAGCTACCGCATCGATCCGGGCAAAGCCAGAAAAGGGCAAATAATTGGAAGTACCGCAGACAGCGGTTCAGGGTTCAAGAACGCCGATCTAAAGCTGACCGATGCCGCGTTGTTTGAAAATATCACGGGTGTGCAGCATCAGCAGAACCTGCCGCAGTCGTTGACGCTGGTCAAAAATAAGGTCAGCCGTATCAATCTCGACATCGAGATGGAAACCGGTACCGGCAAGACCTATTGCTACATCAAGAGCATTTTCGAGCTGAACAGGCAGTATGGCTGGAGCAAGTTCATCATCGTGGTGCCCAGCATCGCCATCCGCGAGGGCGTGGCAAAATCGCTGGAGATCACGGCGGAACACTTTTTAGAGACATATCGCAAGAAGGCGCGTTTCTTCATCTACAACTCCAGGCAGCTGCACCACCTGGAAAGTTTCGCATCGGATGCCGGGATTAACGTGATGGTCATCAACGTACAGGCATTTGCGGCTCGCGGTGCGGATAACCGGCGCATCTACGAAGAACTGGATGATTTTCAGTCGCGCCGCCCGATTGATGTCATCAGCGCAAACCGTCCCATTTTGATTTTAGATGAGCCGCAAAAGATGGAGGGTGCGGCGACCCTGAAGTCCTTGGAAGAATTCAAGGCACTGATGGTGCTGCGCTACTCGGCCACCCACAAAACCACCCATAACAAGATTCATCGCTTAGATGCGCTGGATGCCTACAACCAGAAACTGGTGAAGAAGATTGCGGTGCGCGGCATTTCGGTCAAAGGCTTGGCGGGCACCAATGCCTATCTGTATTTGCAATCCATTGAGATTTCGACCACAAAATCGCCGGAAGCGCGCGTCGAGTTCGAGAAAAAGATGGCTGCCGGCGAGCCCAAAAGAATGATGCGCAAATTATCAAAAGGGGACAACCTGTATGTGTTGTCTGACGGTATGGAGCAGTACCGTAATGGTTATGTGGTATCGGACATCAACGCTAATACCGACACCTTGAGTTTTACCAACGGCGTTGAACTGTTCGTTGGCGAGGCGGATGGGGATGTGAATGAGGCTGCGCTGCGTCGCATCCAGATTCGCGAAACCATCAAGGCGCATTTCGACAAAGAGGAGGTTCTGTTCCAGCAGGGCATCAAGGTGTTGTCTTTGTTCTTTATCGATGAAGTCGCCAAATATCGTGACTATTCAGCTGCCGATGATAAAGGCGACTATGCGCGTATTTTCGAGGAAGAATACAACCAGCAGCTCAACGAGGTAATGGATCTGGATGAAACGCCATACATCAAGTATCTCAAGGGAATTGATGCTGCCAGAACGCACAGCGGTTACTTCTCTATCGACAAAAAGACCAAGCGTGATGTCGATCCAAGCATTGCGAAAACTGGCGAGAACAAAGGTTTATCAGACGATGTGGATGCTTATGATCTTATTCTGAAGGATAAAGAAACGCTTCTTTCATTGCCTAAGTCGACAGATGATGAGCTGTCGCGTAACAAGAAAAACGTTCGCTTTATCTTCTCTCATTCGGCGTTGCGTGAAGGTTGGGACAATCCTAATGTATTTGTGATTTGCTTCTTGAAGCATCCCGACTACAACAATGAAGTGACGCGTCGACAGGAAGTCGGTCGTGGCCTGCGTTTGTCTGTCAATCAGGCCGGCGACCGGATAGATCACCCAGCCATCGTCCATGACATCAATGTGTTGACCGTGGTGGCAGGCGAAAGCTTCAAGAACTTCGTCTTAGCATTGCAGAAGGACATCAGCGAGTCGTTGTCGGCGCGTCCCAAGCTGGCCGATAAAGCCTACTTCACAGGGAAGGTGCTGAAGACGCCGGATGGTACTGTTACCGTATCGGAGGATCAGGCAACAGAAATCGAGTTCTATCTGATTCAGAACGGTTACGTCGATAAGAAGCGCAGCATTACTGCGAAATACCACCAGGCTAAGAAAGATGGCACGCTAGAGGCGTTGCCGGACGAACTACAACCTCTCAATGAGCAGGTCTTTCAGTTGATCGACAGTGTCTATAGCGACAGCCAGTTATTCGACATCGGGGACGACCGGCGTCCAAAGAAAAATCCGCTTAACAGCAATTTTGAAAAACAGGAGTTCAAGGAGCTGTGGAACAGGATTAACCGCAAGGCGGCCTATAGCGTCGACTTTGATTCGGTTGAGCTGGTTAAGAAATCAGTCGATGAACTGGATAAATACCTGCGCGTTACTCCCTTGCAATACACCATTCAATCCGGTGAGCAGGGCGATATAGCGACTTACGATGATGTCAAAAATGGTGATTCGTTTGTGTTGAAGACGACTAATATCGAAACTGATACCAACTCGATACACTCTGGTGTGAAATATGACCTGATAGGTAAAATTGGCGAAGGAACACAGCTGACCCGTCGTGCGACGGCGGATATTCTCAAAGGGATCAACGCAGCTGTTTTTTCACAGTTCAGGACCAATCCGGAAAGCTTCATCTCCGAAGCTGTGCGACTAATCAACGAGCAGAAGGCAACAATGGTCATTGAACACCTGGCCTATGATCCTGTGGAAGATAAGTTCGATTTGGATATTTTCACTACGGGCCAGAGCAAACAAGATTTCAGCAAGGCAGGTGACAAGCTCAAACGGCACATCTACGACTACGTTGTTACTGATTCCGGCATCGAGCGGGAATTTGTTGAGACGCTCGATACCTGCTGTGATGTGGTTGTGTATGCAAAACTGCCGCGCGGCTTCCTGATCCCGACACCCGTTGGAGACTACAACCCCGATTGGGCAATTTCCTTCAAGGAGGGACTCGTCAAACACGTCTACTTCGTGGCGGAAACGAAGGGTTCCATGTCCTCCATGGTGCTCAATGAGATTGAGAAAACCAAAATTAAATGTGCGGGCAAGTTTTTCGATGAGCTCAACAGAAAATATGCGCCTGCAAACGTGAAGTACAAGGTGGTGGATAGCTTCGGGACCTTGATGGAAATGGTGAAGTAACAGCAATGGCCTTTCTATTATCAGATACCCGATTAAACTGACCCCAACGCCCCGACCCCACGAGCCACACCCCCATCGGATAGAAATATTACGCTCTTAACCGATGGTCGTCATCCACAATTCAATGATAGAACCCAATGCCCCGCGACAACAAAGCGGCGGATCATGATATGGGCTGCGAGGAAAAATACATGCCCCAACGGACGGAGAACGGGAAGGTAATCACGTAGGGGCGAATTTATTCGCCCATTCGCCCATTCGCCCCTTATCCATATTGCATCCCAAAGCGGGTATTCTCCCATTTTTTTAACCAAACCAGCACGCAGCGGGTTCGCTACGATATACCGGGCGACAGCTTGAATATCCTCTTCGCAGCGCAGCGCGTGGTCATAATAACCCTTTTGCCATATCACACCATGCTGCCCATGATGCCGGTTGAGCGCTTGAGCTGAACGAGCCTTGAAATGTTTCATCGCTTCGGAGAGCGTCATTTTTTCGCCGAGTTGAAATAACCAATGCAAATGATCCGGCATGATGACCCACGCCAGGCTGTTCACGATACCCTCCTCATGTAGTTTACGCATTTCCGCCACGACTAGCCTGCCATCGGTGAAATCTGCAAATAGCAATGCGCGGTTATGCGTGCAGATCGTGACATGATAAGCATGATAAGCGAGAGAAACACGACCTTTGAGGAGATTATCGCGTGACATGGCGGTTATATGGGGGTGCGCTCAAAAACCAAGTGCAACATTTTTAGAGGAGAATGTTGCATGGGAAAAATTTACAAGCAGTTGAGTATCGAAGAGAGAACAATGATTCAGACACAGCTATCAATGGGGTTCAAGCCAGGGCAAATTGCTCG
>CAIWRI010000031.1 GCA_903915035.1 uncultured Nitrosomonadales bacterium
CACGAGCAATTTGCCCTGGCTTGAACCCCATTGATAGCTGTGTCTGAATCATTGTTCTCTCTTCGATACTCAACTGCTTGTAAATTTTTCCCATGCAACATTCTCCTCTAAAAATGTTGCACTTGGTTTTTGAGCGCACCGTATTTAAACCCCCATGATCGCTCAGATAAGTCCCAGTCATAACTTGATATTTTTGTTGCCTTGTCAGCGATGTCATTAATTGCCAATAGGCTTGCACCAACTGGAATATAAAAAGGGATTTTTTCAATATCTCCACTAATCACACTAACCGTTGGGCTAATAAGAGAGACGAAATACTGCATAACGCAGGAATTCATGAAAGCGAGCGCAGCTAATGACTCATCTTGATTCGGGAAACCTTTTAACCCAACAGAGCTAAAGACAGAACCTGTGGGAGTGAATCTGACAGTAAAGTCCCCCGAAGTAATTTTTGACCAAGTTAAACCTGCTTTAAAATACAAATCTCTCGATGGCAGATGATTGCCCATGCATAGGAGCTCTTCATAAGCGCTACCACCCATTCTGATAACCTTCTCATGATTACCAAACCATCTTCTAAACTCGCCCCCCTTGTCTATTGGAAAGTATTTTTTTCCGGACAGAAGTGCTTCGCTCAATGAACTTATTCCGAAGCCAATATTTGAGTTTTGAATTTCATGCCAGAATCTAATGTAGCTTTCATCATCCCCTGTCGAAGAACCCTGTTTCGGGTTGATGATCTCCTTTAGCGGCTTGGCCAAAGAAAAAGCATCAATTGCAATTTTACAAGCCCAATACGCCACCGGGCTTCCCGGTATTTTCTTAAAATCATCAGCCTTGGCCGTTTTGAGGCGATCGTTCTGCACCGGAAAGTCTTGCGGCACCCCATCTTCGTTTACGTCGCCATTTTCACAGTAGCAAAAGCTGCCTTCATACCCCTCGACATGCTTACTCAAAAGCACTGTAGCTGCTGTGCCAAAGGCAATGCCCATCACTCCGTTGCCCATATGAACCATACTATGAAGTGTGTGCTCCCGCAGAAATTTTTCCCGCATGGCCTCATACGACGACAAGAACATCCAGCTCTGCATCGTCACCATACTGTTGAAACCTGTTGACTTGCACCAACTAAAGCCACGCTCCATAAACATGGCAAACAGATCGGATTTGCTATCCTGAAACGTAGACATGGCGAATTCCTTCAACACCGGATTCATGCCCTTACTGCCCATATACGGCGGATTTGCAACCACCGCATCGAACTGCATCCCCAGCACTTTCGCCTGCACCACCAGCGGCAATAATTGTTGCGCTGCAGACTCAGAAAGAAGATCGCCGCTTCTGATAACCCGCTGCAAACTCTCCGCCATCGACACCAGTTTGGCATTCAACGCCTGCGGAATCTGGATCAGTGAGCCAAAGGTTTTGGCATGTTCAAAAACAGTGATCAGTGAACAGATATCAGTGATCAGTTGTTGCTTGCTGTCCACTGTCCACTGCCCACTATCCACTAACGCAGCGGAAAGCTGCGCTGCATTCAGCCCACTGCTCTCCTGCAATGCCAGCACGTTGAGAGTTGGTGGATTATCGAGTAGACGGCGATCATCGGCGCGGGCTTTCATTAACAGAGCAAATCCAGCCAGTTGCGCGGCACGGTCATCGATATCCAGACCGTAGAGGTTCTTTTCCAGAATCAGACGGGGAATGTCGCGTAAGCGATAACCGCGTTCCAGATAGATGCCTTTGAGCACTTCATAGGCTTCAACCAAAATATGACCAGAGCCGCAGGCAGGATCAAGGACGGTGATGGTTTCAGGACTCAGCGTCCCACCCACCCTCTCCCCTTGCCCCTCTCCCTGAGTGAGAGGGGAGTCTTGTTGAATGCGGGTCTGAATAAGCGCATCCAATTGCGCCTGAACCTCAGGCGTCTGTTCGGCAGGCTCGATGTAATAAGCCCATTCACTTTTCAGCATTGAAGCCGGATTCGCCATCAGCCACAGACGACCTACACTGTTTTGCACCAGATATTTAACGATCCAGTTCGGGGTAAATAGCTGGGTGGCGGCGGGAATGTCCTCGCTCTTGACCACCTTGCCGATCACCTCATCCTTCTTCTCGCTGATGTAAAACTGGTAGAGCCAGCCGATGATCTCGACTTCCTGCCAATCTTCTTCGGGGATGCTAGCGACCAGCTTGGCAATCACAGAATCGGTGCGCAACAGATTGTCAGGCAGCAGCAGTTCGGTTTCGTCGTCGATATGCTCAAACAGGAAAGGCATGGAGCGGGAAAGCGCATTGCACTGAGCAACCAGCAACATCTTGTATAGCTCACCGTCCTTGTCACCGGCGAGCTTAAGCTCAACTGCCCTGTCTTTATTCAAGCCAGGCAGATCCAGCTCAGTCGCATGATTCAGGATTTCCGGCATACCCCCTTCGCGGTTGGAGAGCGCACGGTAGCCGTGATCCAGATAATCGTGGATTTCCATATAACGCAGCGCAGCAAACCGGTTGAACCAGGTGTAGGCGACGGCTTCAACCGTATGACTGAAGCCATCAATTTTCATACGCTGAACCAGCCGTTCGCGCAGCTCATAGACCTTGGCTGACCATTCCTGACCTGCGATGATGGCGATATCGCCTTTTCTCTCACCGTGCGCAACCTCAAGATTGCCGCCAGAATCAGACAAGCCAAGCAAGTTGGCGCGTGCTGTTACCGCTGCAATGAAATCACGGCGTGCTTGCGGAGCGTAGGATTTGAGTTTGGATTTGTTCATTGTATTTATAGCCGGTCGATATGCTGATGAATGCGGGCGAGAATATCGCCAAACGGGATTTGTCCCTTGTAATACAGCGCAGCGGTTTCGCGATATTTAGTTTCGTACAGACTGCGCACTTTTAGATCGGACAGCAGAAAGGCTTCGTTACTGGCAATATGCTGATTATCCGCTTTGGGGAAACGAGCTTGCTTGTGTGCAATATATTCAGGCGTTCCGATGAAAGCCAGCACTTCCGCGTTCCCCAGTAAGCGGTAGATGTCGTAATAATGCCGCAGGAAGTTCTTGGGGAAGGTTGATGCTTCCTGTTGCTTACGGAACTTGGTCGATACGGTTTGCAGTTTTTCCACAAAGTTATAGGCGGGACTGTAGCAGGCAACATCCACTGCCCGATTGTCGATCACATTTACTTTCGCCTTTAAGGCAGCATCCAACGCCCATGAACTAATGGTGCGTGGTGCGTTCGGCGCAGTGACATCAAAACCCACTTCCAGCAGGACGCCTTCTTTCACGCCAGACAGCTGATCGATCACCGATGGGTAGTCAAGAATGATGCCGCCATTACGAAATTTATCATCGTCATAGTCGCAATCACGCCTCACCTCAATAAGGTCAGGAATGGCAATCTGTTTAGCCAGACTATCAAAAAAGTCTTTACGTGCAGCAACGTGTGCCGGTTTATCGTGATTTTTTCCGGTTTTAAGATCCAGTTCGGCGGGTGGCTCAAAGCGAATATCAATGTCTTCAGAAAAACGGTCAATAATGCCGTAAGCCTTGGAAAGCGACGTTCCACCCTTAAGTTCAAATTTCCAGCCCTGCTGCTGCAATGCCCACAGGCTGTGCATCAGCCAATAATCTTTTTCAATAAGATATGGAGAAATTTGCAGTGATCGTGCGAGTTGTGCAATAAGCGTGGGGAAATCTTTGTGGCGGTGTAAAAATATATTGGTTCCGATCATTTAAAGGGCTCCCGGCTTGCTTAAGCCTTGCGACAACCATGCATTGACCAACCGTTTGGTCGCGACTGATCCAAAATCAACCAGAGCTTTATTCAACTTCTTGGCATCAAACTGATTGAGCTTCTTTTTCGCTCGTTCAAGCACTTGCTCCTCATCCTCTGCCAGATCAGCCAGATTATTCAACATATCGACCAGCAGGTATTCGCTCGTCACCTGACTTGGCTTCGGAAAATTATGTTTTAGCCGGAAATCATATTCGCGCTGATCCAGTTTGAACATGCCGTGCCGCTTATGGTTATAAACGATATTTTTATTGTAAAGCTGGGTTGTCCCCAGGCGCAGTGAGTTATAGACACTGGGATTGAAACTCAGGAAATTTTTATCTTTTAAAAAAACCGCGAGCAAATCACTCTCGGTGGGAGGTACTTCACCGAACACGTTTTTCTTGGGCTTGTAATACATACCTTGCGCCAGCTTCTGCAACAGGCCCTGAGCAACCAGTTGCTGAAGCTCACGATTCACATTCGTTGAATATGGCACGAGGTCTTCTCGGCGATATACCTTGCCAGCGCGAACGTGCCTGACAAGAGGCGTCGCTTTACTCTGCGTAGACAATTGCGTTCTCATGGATGTATTCTCATTAACGTTTCATACGAAATAATACTCCTTAACGATATTTATTCATAGTGTTATTGAGCCATGCAACTAATCCATGCAGACATAGTCGCAGAGTATCCGCAATTCAGCGCTAGCTGGATATTAGCCTCACTCAGTCACGGCAACGGGTTCTGTCTAATTGGGAAAATAGCATCGTCCAATTGGGATTAGGTTGTATTGAGAATGCGCTTACCGCCATCGCTTACTGAATCCGGGCCCGCTGCCCTGCCCTGATCGCCGCCAGCAGCTCGGCTTTGAGCTTGCTCAGGTAGTCATCCACTTCAGCTTCCGTTTCCAAATAAGACTTGCTGGAGAAGTCAGCTGCACGAATGACCCGGGCAGGTTTCGGCGTAACGGTCTGAATTATCGGGACTGAGCCAACATTGATAACCGTCGCATGATCACCCGGCGACTTGACGGCAAGCGGTTGCGCTTTGGCGGCCGCATTCATCGCCGCCGTAATCATATCCATCGCGCCATCCAGCGCACTGCCAGACTGATCCTGCAAATAGTGAATTTGAGGGATGCTGGATTGAGCCGCAATATCCAATTTTATTTTCTGTAGCGAAGACAAGGCACGATTGCGCAATTCAGGCTGTGCATGCGCCTGATCCAATGCGCCTCCAACCTCAGCAATTTTCTTTTCCAGCAAGAGCAAGGCGTGTTCACGCTTGGCATCTACGAGTTTGACATTCACCGCATCTACCGATTGGATCAAGGTCTCAATCTGGTTGATTTGCTGGTAAGGCATGGGGTTGTCGCGTATCGCTTCCAATTGTTGCAATGCAGTCGCCGCCGCGACCTCTTTAAGGAGTGCAGGACGATTGGGTTCAAATCGTTGCAACGCGTCAAGCATCCTGCGCCAGGTTGCAATCTGCGTCGTATAGAAGCTGATCAGGTCGTGAATATCTTCGGCAGCATCCAGCCATTGATCTTTATTGGTCAGAATCGCTTCAACAAATTCAAATGAATCGCGGATCGCCAGTTGTTTGGAGATGCTCAACACGTTTTGCTCAATAACCGCCTTGCCAGGATGATGCTTGGTTGTGGACAGGTGAGAATATTCCTTCAGTTTGGATTGCCATTGAGTCAGACTCTCGCGAAAATCGGCAACCAGTCCGTCTTCGTCATCACGCCCCAACTTGGCGAACAGGTCTTTATGTAGCTCACGCGCGCGTTTGAGCTGAACCGCATCGGCTGTTTTGCGTTTGAGAATGGAGACTTGCTTGAAGCGCACCGACTTGGTGAGCGCATCCACCGCAGAACCGGGTTCGAGATCAGAGTTATCGGAGACAAGCTTGATTTCACCCGCCATAAACAGGCGAGCGATTAGCAGAACGATTTCCCATTCCGGCTTCCATCCCCACGGCGCGCCACTAAAACGATCAACCACATCCGACAACATCACCCGACTTTGAGAGGCTTTGAGCTGTAGATATTCCCGCATTTCATTCAGCGCGAGCGGATTACCCTCCTCCCCGCCTAACGACAAGGCATGTTGACCAATGCTGTCAGCCATCAAGACAGCCTTGATCTCGGCAATCGGATCAAGCTGGCGTATCTTGAGATATTTCAGTTTGGTGTAGGTATTGGAGATGAGGTAGTTAACCAGTTCATCAATTTGCGTCGAAGGCGTAGCCCCCTTGCTCGGCAATTTTTGACCCAACGCATAACAGTCGCCATTGACCAGAGCAGTACTGAGCTGCTCAATCAACCGAGCTTTACGCTCGCGGTTTTCATCCTTACGGTCGGCGAGGATACGTTTGAGCGGTGCAGCAGCTGAGCTGGCTTTAGGACTGTCGATATATTTTTCGATCTGCTGATAGAGGTTCAGCTCAATATCGAGCCTGTTACTCTCTGCCATACGGATCAGGGCACGATCAGCGCTACGCAAAATTGCCTTGGCATCACTCAATGACTCGTAGTCATCGCTCAACGGCGTGACAATTTCAAAAGAGAGCTGATGGCTGGCATTTTTCCAAGGGGCGCCATCCAACAGACGGTTTATTTCATAATCACCCTTGGTATCGCGATGGCGAATCTTGGTCATGCCACCGAGAATTTCCTCAAAAACCAACTCGCCCAGCAAACGGGATTTTTCAACAGAAGACACATCGACATGACCGATTTCGCGGGCGACATCGCGCTCTTCGTTGGTCAGGAAAAACCATAGGTCGCCATTGCGACTGACCAGACGTTGTTGTTCCAGACGAGTCAGGCTTTCCTGTATCTTACGTTTTAGCGCCAGCTTGTCAGCATCAATCTGGTCTACGCACAGTGTCGCGAGATTATCGACATTGGGTTTGACGATATCCGGTATGTAACGAATCAGGAATAACGCCTTGAGCAGTTGTACGTCGTAGGATTCCAGCGATGGATTAGAGGGCGCTTCATCAATCGAGCGCTTGGCGCTGGTATCAATGAAGCTTTCGATGGAAGGATAAAAATCATACATCGGCACGAGGGCATCAATATTCCGATCCGCATTGCGCACCGCAGCAGACTGGAACGCATCCAGTAATGAGCGCTCGCCTTTGGATAGATGCTTACCCGTAGCCCCTACCTTACGGATGGACTCAAAGACCTTTTGCAGCAAGGTAAACTGGTAGGGCGCGAAAGGATAACAGGCGACGAATTCAGCCGCATCCTTGTAGCTGCGCATCGAGACTGAGTTACCTACAAAAGCGAGCTGGTTGTTGATGATGTCGCCCTTCTGCGCGAAGCAATCCCGTAACTCAACGTGCGCCGCTTCAGTCTTGGACAGCAGACGTTCGCTGATCACATCATCGGTATTTGAACTCGCCAGTGACAGCCGTGTGTGAAAACGCCCCTGAATCTTGGAAAAGTCTTGCGACTTGGCTTTATTGGTTTCACCGATAGCGGCATCAATATCTTCCTGACTGGTCACAATCACCCACGCCCTGCCCTGACACAAGCCACCGAGCTGCTCAATGATGGTTTGCAGGGTGAGCATCATCTGTGTGTTGTCGCCAATAAACTGCCCCACCTCATCCACCAGGAAGATAACGCGATGACCGGCTGGCTTGGTCGCTAAGTAATCCCGAATGATTTTTGCCAGACCTTCGATGTTGATTTTGTAATCGTCGCGTGAATTATCGAACCAAAGCCCGGCAGACTCTTCGGTCATATTCAGTGATTTTGCCAGGGCATAGACCACGTCATCCCGCAGAAAATCCACTGCATCCCGCTCTTTGTCCCAGTTCGAGCCATTCTTTTCCTGAAAAGCTACCTTGAAGGCCTCAAAATCGCCCTTACTAACCAGATGGCGCTCCATGTCGGCAATATGTGGCGCATCGCCAGAGTAGCCGAGCTTCTCATTAAAGACTCGCAGGAATACCTGCAAAATGACATCACGGTCTGATTTACTGTCAGCCTTCGCATCAATATTAAACAGGATGACATCGGAACTGCCCTTTACCGCACGCTGAATATCAGCCAGCAGGAGTGCGTCCTTGATTTTGTGCTCATCAAAAAATGCAGCCGCGCGTTTAGGGATGCCTGTTGCAGGATCAATTGCCTCGATATTTTCCAGCAGATAGGAAAGGATTTTGATGAAGTGAGATTTACCCGATCCAAAGAAGCCAGAAACCCAAACCCCCATACGCGAGGTGACGACCGGATCTTTAGGACTATCAGCAGCAGCTAGGAACGCATCGAAAAAACGTCGAAAATACTCGGTCAGCTGCTTGGTGACGACGTACTCATCCAGCTCTTGCCAAATGCTCTCGGCATCGCGTTGATCAGCCTTGATCACACCGTTGATTGGTCGGTCGATAGGTTTGGTAAACAGCTCTCTGATTTTCATATGTTTTGCCTATTTGCGATGTGCGTCAGGATACCAAGCGGAATGCGCGGTAGTAGTGATCTTCGGAAAGTTTGTTGAATAGCCGGAAGGAGTAGCCGTCATATTTACCTGGATACAGCATCAGCAAGGGCGTGTCTTTCATCAACGGATGCAGAGCTGATAACAAAGTGTGCGTGCGCAATATAGGATAGGCAGATCCGACACCCGTCAGAATAACCAAGTCTTGATTATCGACATCTATCTGGGACACGAGGCGTTCAGCCAACTTGTCCTCTTTCAGGACGCGCCTCAACGATTCAAGTGCCTTGTCATCACCTTGTGCCTGCTGCATATCGAATGCCTTATCGAGCAACTTGCGCTCTTCCAGCAAGCCGATAGCCAGATCAAAAACATTGACCGTGGCAAAGCGTATCGGCGGATGATGTTTGGCAAGTGCTGGTTCGATGACGTCAGCCAGAAATGAACGCATTTCCAGCTCGAACTCAGGAGGGTAATCGAATACCCAGAAGCCGATTTCATTACTAAGACCTTCGTTATTCAGCAGCTCTTTCGAGGTAAGACGCGGCAGGATTTGGTTAAGACGCTCTTCAAATACGCTCATCGGGATACTTTCATTGTAGCCACAACATCAAATTCACCATGCCGTTTTAGAAAAGAAATGACCGTTGGATGCAGACTGGGTGGCGTCATATTCTTCTTTCTGCTTGAGTCGAGATATTTGGCCTCTACCAATATTCGAACGATGACCTCAAAAAGTTTTTTCCTGGTGGATGCAGACCATTGCTCAATGTCGCCATCACGATGCACGCACTCCACCCAAAACGCATCCCACAAGTGACTATTCAGAGCCAGCTCCATCCGACTGAGTTGCCTGGCGTACACGTCTCGCAAGAAATCCCCCAGCAAGTAGCTGTGCTTGATTGCAGCTGCCAATAGAAGCTGAGACGACACTTCCATATCCCCTTCGGCAATCAGCTTCCAGCCTTCCTCGTCTAACGTCACCAAACGGTTCCGAATCAGCTTCGCCTGCCTGAATGCGGTTGCCGGCGTGTTCTTTTGCAGGATATTTTCAATCTTTAAGGCGTGATCCCATTCGGCATCAGATGGCTGAGTGAGCAACAACGCGGCAATCCGCCTACTTTCAGCAAGCATAAGCGATCCAGCAGATATTTCGGCGTTATAGCGGGGCATGGTTAAACAGCTGGATTATCCAAAAAATACATTGCGGCTGATTTTACCTTATATGTGATGGCAATCAGGGTTTGCTTGCAGGTCGAACATTCAAAGTTGAGCACTATCAAAAATTGAAGCCGGCATTCTTTCACATACATGCGACATTTTGAGCCGCTTACACTTGCCACCCAGCCCAATATCCGCAACAATCCACATCGCTTTTAACCACACCAACAGGGATAAACAAATGAACCGCAAAGAACTGATTGACGCACTGGCAGCAAAAACCGGCAGCACCAAGACTGAAGCTGAACGAAATATCGCAGCATTCATCGAAGTAGTGACAGAAACTTTGGCTGCTGGGGATGACATTGCCTTGGTTGGCTTTGGCACATTTGAAGTACGCGAACGTGCTGCTCGTACCGGCCGCAATCCAGCCACAGGTGCTGAACTGAAGATTGCAGCATCCAAGCAGGCCGCATTCAAGGCTGGTGCAACGCTGAAGGCTGCCGTCAACGGTTCAAAATAGGAATTACAACTGAAAAAGCGACTGCCGGTGACCTGGTAGTCGCACACCACATATATGCCAACAGATCAAATCATCCA
>CAIWRI010000032.1 GCA_903915035.1 uncultured Nitrosomonadales bacterium
ACTGTGCGCCAGGGCAACCGCCGAAACGGATGTTCCCGGCTGGCAAAGTGCCACTAGCCCTTGTTTGAATTCAAGTGTATGCCGCCGACGGCGAATTGAAAGTGATGTGCTCATGATAGTGTCCACCAAAGTTAAGTGGACGCTATGCTCTTAGCTTTCGCTAACAGAATCAATATGGGGCGGTCGGACGCTTACGACTCTGCTTGAGCGCAGTGAAAACAAGCAACAGGTCGAGCTGACATTTGCAGAATTTTAGTAGGGAAAAGTCGGATAATAGTAAGGGAATAGTGTTGATATAGTAGGGATTTTCTTGCTTTAAATTCATAAATAGACCACAATCTACACATTCAAAATTCCTTTTATGGGTTTAGGCGGCGTTTATGCTGTTCTCTGAACCTGTTTCTATCTCTAATTCGAAAGGATATTCTTATAAAAACTTTAAAATTGTCATTGCCCCTATTAGCTGCGTTTTGTTGCTCTCCGACGCATGTTTTAGCAACCCCCCTGCTGGGTGCCGATTTAGCAAGTTTCTCGGTATTGGCAGGAAGTTATGCATCTTACGGGGCTGACGCTACAATTAATGGTAACGTGGGAGCTGTCGGTTATATATCAGCCGGAGCCGGAGCCACGAGCCTTAATAATTATGGTGCTGGTCCTTATATTTCCTATGGTGCAGGAGCGTCAAGCCTGAGCACGAATACGCTCGGCGCTGTAACCGTGGGTGCCGGAGCCAATGCCGGCACCGTTGGAAGCAATCTATCCAGTGTGACAACTGCGCTTACACAATATGCCGCGGCAACATCTGCGTTGACCGCCATGGGTACGGGAACGGCTCTTGCTACAACGTTGGGCGGTAATGTGTCGCTCTCCGCTGGCGTCTATAGTGCGAGTGCGCTGACAACGGCTGCCAACACGGTAATCACGCTTGATGGTAATGGTGCTGCAAACCCGACTTGGGTTTTCAATATTACCGACAATCTGGTCACTGGTGCAAACACGGTGTTTCAATTTGCACCAGGTACTACAAACGCCAGTGTGCTCTGGAATGCCGGAGGCTACACGGCGCTTGGAGCCAGCACGAGCTTCATCGGTGACGACTTCTCTACGACGTACATCAGCCAAGGCGCCGGCACTACTTCGTGTGGTGGTGCCTTTTCTTTGGGCTACGTCAGTATGGGTGCCGGTGCAACTAGTGGTAGCAATTGTGCAGGCTCAGTAAGCAGCTTGGCTGCTGGCCTGGCTATCGTCAATGGCGTGGCAGTTGCCGCCCCTGCTTCGATCTCCCCGGTACCAGAGCCAGACTCTTATGCCATGTTGCTGGCGGGTGTTGTCTTGCTGGCCTGTATTAGCCGTCGGCGTAAGCAGAAAAACAACGTTTGATTTGACGTCCGACTTGGCGCATGTCAGTCAGATTTTACACTGACTCGGGCGTGCCTCACTTGAGGTACTCTCGTCGGTGGCTGTCGTGATGTTTATCTGAGGATTCAGACTATGAGGTGTTGCCCTCATTTGAATTGCATCGGATAAACAGTCGCAGCACCTCAGTTCCACCGACAGCAAACCTGGCGGCTGGTCGTGAGCATCCGTACTGTCGATGACCCGCAACAAAATTTTATCACGCAGCACGGGATACTGTAGCATCACATCCGCACAAAAATATCCCCTTACTGGTGCCTGCGTGTGTATAGACGGCGGGAATTCGCGATGGAGTGATAAGTACCTTCTTTGGAATTGAAAACTTCGCAGTCCCAGCTCATCGCGTGAGAGAACGGCGCAGCCAGAAGCTGATGGCATCCACCAGGGCCACCATCGCCAGCATCGCGATGATGACCGTGGCGGCTTGCGGCATCTGGAATAATGACAGATGATATTTAAGCATCTGTCCCAAACCTCCTGCACCCACCACGCCCAGCACAGCAGCGGCACGGATGTTATTTTCCCAGCGATACAGGGTATAGGACAGCAGTTGCGGCATGGCTTGCGGCAAGGCGGCATAAAAGAAGGCCGCCAGCGGACTTGCCCCGTTGATGCGCAAACTGGCCTCGGGTGCGGGCGGCAGATTCTCAAGTGCATCGGCGAACAAGCGCCCCAGCACACCCGTGGTATGTGCTGCCAGTGCCAGCGTCCCGGCAAAAGGTCCTAGCCCTGCGGCGATCAGTAAAATGGATGCCCAGACCAGTTCCGGTATCGAACGCAACACGTTGAGCAAAAAACGAATGACGGCATAAGGCACCGCGCCCAACCGTCTGCTGGCAGGCAGAGCCAAAACGACACCGAACACCACCGCGATCAGCGTGCTTAGTGCCGACATGGAAAACGTCTCCAGCGTGGCATCCAGGATTCTTGACAAGAACGACCATGCCAGCTCGGGCGGCGAAAAACCCCGCACGAATTCGAGTCCGGAGCGCAGCGCGTCCGCGCTGAACAGCTCACCCCATTTCAGTACTAACGAATAAAAACTGGCCGCGATCAACAGTAGCAAGCCCAGCAGCAACAGTGCAGTCTGGCGGGAAATAGCAGTACGCATCATTAATCCAGCCTGCTGCGTAACAACGTGCTTACCCGGTCGGCCGCACCGACCAGCAACACGAAGATAATCAACATGCTGGCTACTTCGCTGCCGGCTAACATTTTTAATGATTCGTCCATCCTTTGCCCCAAGCCGCCGGCACCGACAAAGCCCATCACTACCGAGCCGCGAATCGCGCATTCCCAGCGATAGGTGGTATAGGAGATCAGTTCAGGAGCGGCTTCCGGCAATGAACCGTAAAATAAGGCCGCCAAGCGACTGGCACCGTTTTTTAGCAAAACCTGCGTGGATTGACTTTCCGAGGAGTCGAGAATTTCCGCGTAGACTTTGCCTAACATGCCGCTGTAGGTGAGTGCAATCGCTAATACGCCGGCGGTCGGCCCTAAGCCGACGATGCGCACGAACAGCAGCGCCCACACCAGTTCCGGTACACTGCGCAGCAAGATCAGTAGCCAGCGTGCGGCCTGGCGCACTAGTCTGCCCGCCAGTCTCATGCGCCCGGTCTCGATTTGCGATACCGACAGCGATTCGGCAGCCAGCAGCGTGAGTGGAATTGCACCCAGCAACGCCAGCGTCAAACCCGCCGTGGCGACAGCAACGGTCTGCCAGGTAGCCACCAGCAACAGGTGTAAAAATTCACCACTATGCGCGGGTGGCGCGAAGCTTGCCAAAAAATGCCAGCTCGCCGCCAGGCTTTGCGCCTCGAATAATATCCACGGCTTAAACTCACTGTAAACCAGCATCGGCCAGAGCACGATCAACAATGTCAATATCCCGAACAAGCGAGGATACCAGGCAGGATCAGGATGTTGGATACGGACTAGCATCCCACTACCGCAATACTTCAAGGCTGGCAGCGGGAGCCGGTTCATGGCGGTAAAGATCCGCAATCATCTGATCGGTGACCTCGCTACTTCTTGCATCAAACACAAGTTGACCGCATCGCAACCCGATCAGGCGCGGAAAATGGCAGCGCGCCAATTCCACCTGATGCAGGCTGCATATCAGTGTAGCGCCCCGTTCGTGAGCTTCCTGTTGTAACACCGACAAAGTTTGTAAAGACAGCACAGGATCCAGTGCTGACAAGGGTTCGTCGACCAGAAAAACCAATGCCTTCGACATCAGCAGGCGTGCCAGCCCGCAGCGTTGCCGCTCACCGCCGGATAAGCGGTCGACCCGCGCATAGAGTTTATCCTGCAAATTGAACCGCGACAGCGCCTCCCAAGCCAGATCGGGCTCTACCGGACGAAACAAGGAGAGCAGGGCGCGTGTCAGACTCCACTGTGGCAAACAACCGGCTAACACCGCTGTCACCACCCGTTGTCTTGGCGGTAGAGGCGGTGTTTGCGGTGCCAGAAAAAAACGCGCACGCAGCTTATGCCGCTGTGCATGTGACAACGACCAGGGCAAGAGACCGAACGCGGTCAATTCGCCTAAGCCAGGCCTGAGCGCGCAGGCCATAGTATGCAACAAGGTGGTTTTTCCCGCGCCGGAGGGCCCGATCAGAGCGATTTGCTGCCCCTGTTCTATCGTCAAGCTCACATCGGACAAGGCGAACGCCTGTCCGTGTTGCACTGAAACACCTTGCAATAACAACGGCATGTTTATTTCAACATTCCGGCATTGCGCGCCGCGCTCTCGATTTGATTGTAATTTTCTGCTTTGGTTGGAATAAAGCGCGTCGCACGTTGCAGGTCGAGAATTTCCTTATCCTGCGGGTTGCGCTTGTCCAAAGCCAGAAACGCCTCGGTTAGCTTTTTGCGCAATTCCGGATTCATATCCGAACGCACTGTCCAGTTGTAATCATAAAATCCAGGCGTGGTGTAGAACACCCGAACCAGTTTAGGATCGACCTTGCCTTGTGCCAATAGTTTTTCCCAGACGGAAATATTGACTACACCGGCATCCACCTTGCCGCCCATGACGGCCGCCACTGTCGCATCATGTGCGCCGGAAAAAGCTACGCGCTTCAGGTCGCTGTCGGGGTTTATTTTGCCGGCCAGCAGATAGTATCGCGGCATTAAGTGTCCCGAGGTAGAGGACTCCGAGCCGAAACTGAAGGTGTGTCCTTTCAGGTCTTCGAGCTTATTGATGTCGGCACGGGTAGTGATAAACACCGATTTAAAACTTGCGTCCTCTTCGCGCTGAACCAGTGGTACGACCTGATTATGACTACGAATTTTGGCCTGAACAAAGGTGAAGCCGCCAAACCAGACCAGATCCAGCTTGTTATTAGCCAGGCCTTCCACCGAGGCGGCATAATCGGTCACGGGGGTAAATTCAACCTTCATGCCGAGCTTCTTTTCCAGATAATCACCCAGCGGTTTGAACTTGCGCTGTAATTCGGTCGGCGACTCGTCGGGAATGGCTGATACGCGAAGTTCGGCCGCAGATAAAGTGGGCATCAGTGCTGCAAGCAGGCCTGCGGTTGCGAATACGGCTCGAAGTGTTTTGATGAAGCGTGACATAGATGGCTTTCAGGTTAAATACAGCTCTCATTTTAACCCAGGCAATCCGGTAAATTGCATGCTAGTTGCCCTGATGCGGTATTTTCGGTGAAAGAAAACAGCAACGGATCGTAGAGTCACGGCTCCGTGCAGATAAATACCTGTGATCGATATGAATATAAAAATTACGATATAGCGGTTTTGTTTGTATTTTGTGCTAATCACAATATTCAGAGAATCTACGTTTGACGTTTTTAACGTCTAACGCAAAAGCGGCCCGAAGGCCGCATTTGCGTTCCACTTAAAACAATTTATTTGATGATTGCGTTCAGTTCGCCTTTTGCATAACGGCTTGCCATGGCTTCTAACGAAATAGGCTTGATCTTGCCAGCCTGTCCTGCGCAGCCGAAGGCTTCGTAACGGGCCTTGCAAATTGCCTTCATGGCCTTGGTGGTTTCACCCAGGAATTTGCGGGGATCGAACTCCTTGGTGTTTTGTGCCATGTAACGCCGTGTCGCTCCGGTGGATGCCATCCGCAAGTCAGTGTCGATGTTTATCTTGCGTACGCCGTTCTTGATGCCTTCAACGATTTCTTCGACTGGCACGCCATAGGTTTCTCCCATCGTGCCGCCGAATTCGTTGATGATCTTCAGCCATTCTTGTGGCACGGAAGAGGATCCGTGCATCACCAGATGCGTGTTAGGCAGGCGTGCATGGATTTCACGGACGCGGTCGATGCGCAGGACTGCGCCGGTGGGCGGGCGGGTAAATTTATACGCGCCATGTGAAGTGCCGATAGCAATCGCCAGGGCATCAACGCCTGTCAGGCGAACGAATTCAGCTGCTTCTTCAGGGTCAGTCAGCAACTGGTCGTGGCTCAGTACGCCTTCAGCGCCGTGACCGTCTTCCTTTTCACCAGAGCCTGATTCCAGCGAACCCAGACACCCTAATTCACCTTCAACGGATACACCCACGGCGTGAGACATTTCTACTACGCGACGCGAGACATTGACGTTGTATTCAAATGACGAAGGCGTTTTGCCGTCAGTCATTAACGAACCGTCCATCATCACACTGGAGAACCCTGAACGAATCGCGTTGATACAAACCGCTTCAGATGCACCGTGATCCTGATGCATGACGACAGGAAGATGCGGGTACATTTCAACCGCAGCTTCAATCAGGTGACGCAAAAAGGGTTCACCTGCATATTTGCGCGCGCCGGCGGAACCTTGCATGATGACGGGGCTATTGGTCTCGTCAGCCGCTTCCATGATCGCCTTGACCTGTTCCAGGTTATTGACGTTGAATGCCGGCAAACCGTAGCCGTTATCTGCTGCGTGATCGAGAAGTTGACGCAATGATACTAATGCCATGTTGCTCTCCTGACTGGTTAGTTTAAATTATTATTCGTTACTTACAAACTATTCCTGTGATGCTCACCTATGCGCACGATCTTCAGGGTATTCGTATGACCGGATTGCCCCACCGCTTCGCCTACGGTCACTACAATCAGATCACCATCCCGAACGCAGCCCATTTCTAGCAGTTTTTTCTCTGCATCAATCAGTTCCTGTGCAGTGTTTTTTATTTCACGGGAGGGAAAGTAAACCGGATGCACACCGCTGAACAGCGTGACTTTGGTTAAGGTTGCCTGAACCGGTGTCAACGCGAAGATAGGTACGCCGGCATTAACCCGTGACATCCATAAAGCGGTCGAGCCTGATTGGGTTAATGCGACAATCGCCGCTACCTTGAAGTGCGATGCGGCATACAGTGCCGACATCGCAATCGACTGGTCGATGCGGGTGAATTTATGCGATACAGCATGCTGATCGAGTGCATAATAATCAAACTGTGCTTCAGCATTGAGGCAGATTCTGGCCATTGCTTCTATCGTTTCGACCGGATAATCACCCACGGCCGTTTCTGCCGAGAGCATCACGGCGTCAGTGCCATCCAGTACGGCATTGGCCACATCAGAGACTTCCGCGCGAGTCGGAATCGGACTGCTAATCATGGATTCCATCATCTGCGTCGCGGTGATTACCAGACGATTTTTAGCTCTGGCCATTTTAATCATGCGTTTTTGCAACCCGGGGACTGCGGCATCACCAACTTCCACGCTCAGATCGCCGCGCGCCACCATAATGGCATCTGACGCTTCGATGATGTCAGCGAGTGCCGGAATCGCTTCCGCACGCTCAATTTTTGCCATCAGCAGGCTTTGCCCTCCGGCTTCATGCATCAACCTGCGTGCCAGTCGCATATCTTCCCCGCTGCGAGGAAAAGAGATCGCCAGATAGTCTGCTTTGATTAGTGCGGCTGTCTTGATATCCTCCATGTCCTTCTCGGTTAGCGCCGGTGCTGTCAGACCGCCTCCCTTGCGGTTGATACCCTTGTTATTGGATAACACACCGCCGCGCACCACCTTGCACGTTATCCGGGAGCCCTGAACGTCGACAACATCAAATTCCAGCATACCGTCATTAAGCAATAAAACCGAACCTGTGCTGACATCGTCCGGCAGCTCCTTGTAGTCCAGCCCGACGCACTGCTGATTGCCCGGGCCTTCGAGTTCAGCATCGAGTATAAAAATATCCCCTTTGCCAAGTTCAATCTTGCCGTTCTCGAATTTGCCAACGCGAATCTTAGGTCCTTGCAAGTCGGCCAGTATCCCCACGGTACGACCCACGGCCGTTGCCGCTGCACGCACGACTTCCGCACGCTTGACATGATCGGCCGCAGAACCATGCGAGAAATTCATCCGCACCAGATCAACTCCGGCACGAATCATGTCCTCCAGGACTTTTTGACTGCCGGAGGCCGGACCCAGCGTTGCAACTATTTTGGTTCTACGCAGCATGTGACTCCCGGTTAATTATTGCTTGGCACGTTCTTCCAGAATCGCAACAGCCGGCAATGTTTTGCCTTCGAGGAATTCAAGGAATGCACCGCCAGCTGTTGAAATATAGGACACCTTGTCAAAAATTCCATACTTCTGAATCGCGGCAATCGTGTCACCACCGCCTGCCAGTGTGAAGGCTTTTGTTTGTGCAATCGCATTGGCAATCGCACGGGTTCCTTCACCGAACTGATCGTATTCAAATACACCTACAGGTCCGTTCCAGACTACAGTGCCCGCATTCATGATGATGTCGACGATTTTCTGAGCGGACTTGGGGCCAATATCGAAAATCATTTCGTCATCAGTAACGTCGCTGGCATCTTTCAGAATGGCAGGGATATTTTCATTGCCAGGCAGGAAAGGTGCTGCGGTACCCACCACGACATCAGAGGCAATGGGAATACTAGCACCCCTTTGTTTCATTTTTTCGATCAAGGCTTGTGCGGTTGCCAACAGATCATTTTCACACAGCGATTTACCGACCGGATGTCCGGTGGCTTTCAAAAAAGTATTGGCAATGCCGCCGCCGACCACCAGTTGCTCGCATTTTTCTGACAAGGATTCCAGTACCGTCAGTTTAGTCGATACTTTTGAGCCGCCGACAATGGCGACCATAGGGCGTGCCGGATTAAGCAGGGCTTTGCTTAAGGCTTCCAGTTCATTCGTTAGCAAAATACCGGCAGCGGCAACAGAGGCAAACTTTGCCACGCCATGAGTTGAGGCTTCAGCGCGGTGAGCCGTACCAAATGCATCCATGACGAAGATATCGCATAAAGCGGCATATTTCTTGGCCAGGTCATCGGTACTTTTTTTCTCGCCCTTGTTGAAGCGGCAGTTTTCCAGCAAGACCAGTTCGCCCTCTTGAACGTCAAACCCGCCATTGATCCAGTCGCGAATTAAACGCACCGGTTTGCCCAGTTTGTTGGCGATGACATCGGCAACAGGTTTCAGCGAATTTTCTTCGGAATATTCGCCTTCAACGGGACGACCCAAATGAGACGTAACCATCACGCGCGCACCCGCCTTGATCGCGGCATTGATGGTTGACATGGAGGCGGTGATGCGGGCATCGGAGGTGACTTTGCCGTCTTTGACGGGAACATTTAAATCTGAGCGGATCAGGACGCGTTTGCCCTTGAGATCCAGATCGGTCATTTTAATTACGGACATTTTCTACTCCAAAAATGGCAAGTGGCAAGTGGCAAGTGGTAAGTGGTAAGTGGCGAGTAGTAAGTGGAGAGTGGCTAGCGGAAACCCCGCTAAACCCACTCGCGACTCACTACTTTCCACTAACTATTAAGCGACGTGACTGACCAGGCGCATCAGGTTACAGGTATAACCGTATTCGTTATCATACCAGGCAACAACTTTGACAAAGGTAGGATCCAGTGAGATACCGGCTTCTGCGTCGAACACGGAGGGGCAACTGTAACCGCGAAAATCAGTGGAAACCACTTTTTCTGTGGTGAAGCCCAGCACGCCCTTCAGTGGGCCGCTCTCGGAAGCCGCTTTCATTGCAGCTACGATTTCTTCGTAAGCTGCCGGCTTGATCAGTTCGACCGTCAGATCAACGACTGAAACGTCAGAAGTAGGCACGCGGAAAGACATCCCCGTCAGCTTGCCTTTCAGTTCAGGCAATACCACACCCACGGCTTTGGCAGCCCCGGTTGAAGAAGGAATGATGTTTTCCAGAATGCCGCGCCCGCCGCGCCAATCCTTGTTGGACGGGCCATCTACCGTTTTTTGTGTCGCTGTAGCGGCATGCACAGTAGTCATCAAACCGCGCTTGATGCCCCAGTGATCATTCAGAACTTTGGCGACCGGAGCCAGTGCGTTGGTAGTGCAGGAAGCTGCGGATAAAATCGCTTCGCCGTTGTACTTGTCATGGTTCACGCCATAAACGAACATCGGTGTCGTGTCTTTGCAAGGTGCTGACATGACCACTTTCTTTGCGCCTGCATTGATATGTGCCTGACAGGTTTCCTTAGTTAGGAAAAAACCGGTACATTCGATGACTATATCCACGCCCGCTTCATTCCACTTCAGGTTTGCAGGGTCACGTTCGGCAGTCAGGCGAATCTCTTTGCCATTAACCAGCAGGTTGCTGCCCTTGACGCCAACTTCGCCATTAAAACGGCCATGTACAGAGTCATATTTCAGCATGTAAGCCAGATAGTCAGGCTCCAGCAGATCATTGATTGCGACAATTTCAATTTCAGGAAAGTCCTTGGTTGCTGCACGGAAAACCATACGACCAATGCGGCCAAAACCATTAATACCAACTTTAATTGCCATGTTTATTCCCCTTTATCGTTATTGAAAATTGTTTACTGCCTGATAGCTGTTTTGTGCAGGTGAGCAACAGCTTGCTGCCGGCGTCCACCTTCACTAAACGTTATAGAACGCTCTCAACTGCCTTGATGACGTTTGCGACGGTAAAGCCAAAGTGCTTGAACAATTCCGGTGCAGGTGCAGATTCACCAAAGCTGTCCATACCTACCACGGCACCTTCCAGTCCTACATATTTATACCAGCCTCCGGTTACGCCGGCTTCTACCGCGACGCGATTGATACCGCGCGGCAATACGCTGTCCTTATACGCCTGATCCTGCTTGTCAAACACATTGGTCGAAGGCATGGAAACTACGCGCACGTTGATGCCTTCCTGTGCCAATGCGGCTTGAGTCTTAAGCGCTAGATCAACTTCAGAACCTGTTGCGATAATCACGGCATGCGGTGTGCCCCCTGCTGCTTCAGACAGGATATAAGCCCCCTTGCGGATGTTGGCGATTTGTTCCGCATCGCGCTTCTGGAACTGCAGGTTCTGTCGACTGAAGATCAAACTTGACGGGCCGTCGTTGCGCTCAACTGCGGCAACCCAGCACACAATGGATTCCACGGTGTCACAGGGACGCCATGTTTCCATGTTCGGAATATGGCGCAAGGTTGCCGTTTGTTCAACTGGTTGGTGAGTCGGACCATCTTCGCCCAGGCCGATTGAGTCATGAGTGTAAACAAAAATCACGCGTTGTTTCATCAATGCGGCCATGCGCAGGGCATTGCGGGCATATTCAGAGAACATCAGGAAGGTGCCGCCGAAAGGAAGTAAACCGCCATGCAGAGCCATGCCGTTCATGATATGCGACATGCCGAATTCACGCACGCCGTAGCTGATGTAATTGCCGGTTTTCTTGCCGTGCACATGTTTGCAGCCTGTCCAGTTGGTCAGATTTGAACCCGTCAGATCGGCAGAGCCACCCAGGAATTCAGGCAGTGCCGGAGCTAAGGCGTTAATGGCATTTTGAGAAGCCTTGCGGGTAGCAATGGTTTCGGCTTTTTCATTGATCTGCGCAATGGCTTTTGCGGCATGTTCCGCCCAGCCTGCAGGCAACTCGTTTCTGGTACGGCGCGTGAATTCTGCGGCTTCGGCAGGGTAGGCTGCGCTATATTCAGCAAAGTTGTTGTCCCACAGTTTTTCCAGCCCTGCACCTTTAATGCGGGCATCCCAGGCGTCATAAACATGCGGGGGGATTTCAAATGGAGGATAGTTCCAGCCGATATGCGCACGTGTTGCTGCAACTTCAGCATCGCCCAGCGCCGCGCCATGCACATCGTGCGTGCCTTCCTTGTTGGGAGAGCCTGCTCCGATGATGGTTTTGCAGCAAATCAACGTCGGCTTGTCGGTAACCAAGTGGCCTGCACGAATGGCGTCGTCGATAGCTTCAGGATCATGTCCCTGCACATTGGCCACTACATGCCAGCCGTACGCTTCAAAGCGTTTTGTGGTGTCATCGGTGAACCAGCCATTGGTGTGACCGTCAATGGAGATTTCATTGTCATCCCAGAATGCGGTCAGCTTGCCCAGACCCCAGGTCCCGGCCAGCGCACAGGCTTCGTGGGAAATCCCTTCCATCATGCAGCCATCGCCCATGAACACGTAGGTGTTATGTGAGACGATTTCATGGCCGGGTTTATTGAACTCTGCGGCCAGTAATTTTTCAGCCATTGCCATACCAACGGCATTGGTGATGCCCTGACCTAACGGGCCGCCGGTGGTTTCCACGCCGGGGGTGTAGCCGTATTCGGGATGACCGGGCGTCTTGGAATTCATCTGGCGAAAGCGTTTAATTTCGTCCATAGGCAAATCATAACCGGACAGATGCAGTAATGCATAGATCAGCATGGAGCCATGTCCGTTTGACATCATAAAACGGTCACGGCCTGGCCACTTCGGATTGGCCGGATTGTGGCGCAGATGACGATTCCATAATACCTCTGCGATTTCAGCCATGCCCATCGGAGCACCCGGATGGCCGGAATTGGCTTTTTGCACAGCATCCACCGCCAGCATGCGGATCGCGCCAGTGATGTCATTATATTTTGGTTGGGTAATGCTGCGAACTGCTGTCATGTACTAACTCCTCCGAAGCATCCCAGCGGGATGGGTTTATGATTAATGCCTAATGCCTAATGCCTAATGCCTAATGCTGTCAATTAAGTGGGATTATGCCGCACCACCTGTAATACATCAACCTGCTTGCAATTTGAACAGTTCGACTTTTTCAAGACTTAAAGTTTCAATTGTCAGTGTTTTTTTTGTTAAATTTGATACCTAACTGCTTTAACTTACGATATAGATGAGTACGTTCCAGTCCGATTTTTTCGGCCACACGCGACACATTCCCCGCTTCCCTTTGTAAATGATAGTCAAAATAAATGGCATCAAAATGCTCGCGTGCTTCGCGCAGCGGTAAATCCAAATGAAGCGGGAACTTTTTAGTCGTCCCGTCAATTTCAATCATCAGATGCTGCACAGAATCGGTACCGTTCGCGTGCTGAGGCGCTCTGGGAGTACCTTCCTTGAGCGCAAGAGCCACGGTCGCCAGCAACTTTTGCATGGAAATCGGCTTTTCCAGAAAGTCGACAGCACCGATACGGGTTGCCTCGACGGCAGTCTCGATCGTACCGTGTCCTGACATCATGACCACAGGCATGGTCAATAAATCCTGCTCGACCCATTCTTTTAACAGCGTCACACCATCGGTATCGGGCATCCAGATATCCAGCAACACCAGGTCAGGTTCATGCTCGTGTCGAAACAGGCGCGCCTGCTCGGCATTTTCGGCAAGTTGAACCTGGTAGCCCTCGTCAAATAGAATCTCCGCCAGCAATTCGCGTATGCCGACTTCATCATCAACGATCAAAATTTGTTTACTCATCTAGATTCCTCAACTAATTCGCACAAAGGCAGGCTGATATTGACACATGCACCACCCTCTGCATGATTGTTCACCTTGAGATGACCGCCATGTTCCTCGATAATCTTTTTAACAATTGCCAGACCCAGGCCGGTGCCTTTGGTTTTAGTCGTCATATACGGTTCGAAAAGTCGCGATAACGCATTTTCAGAGAAGCCGGGGCCATTATCGCGCACATACAAACTTATTTTACCCTGCGTCACCTCGCTGCTCAGCGTGATCTGAGGATCTGCTACATCATGCAAGGCATCTTGCGCATTTTGCAACAAGTTGTGTAGTACCTGCCTCAGACGCGTTGCATCACCGCTGATTTCAGCACGCGGAGCGTGTAAGTTCAATTGTATAGGTACTGAATTTGCTTCGTATAAACCCAGCACTTCCTTAATCAGGCGGTGCAAATCCAGTCTGGTCAATTTTAATACCGGACCACGTGCATAATCGGCGAAATCGCTTACCATGTTTTTCATTGCCCCGACCTGACTGACGATGGTTTGCGTGGCGCGCTGTAACAACTTCGCATCAGTTTCGTCCAGTTTAGCACTAAGCTTGTATTGCAGGCGCTCGGCGGACAACTGAATGGGCGTGAGCGGGTTTTTAATTTCATGCGCCAGTCGGCGTGCCACTTCTCCCCAGGCCGCCTGACGTTCCGCTTGAAGTAAATGGCTGATATCATCAAAAACCACGATATAGCCGGCGTCTGACCCGGCTGGCAAACTGGTACCCCGCATCAGCAAAATTTGCGTACCATTTTTGCTCAGTCGTTCAATCTGGCGTTGCCATTCACCGTTCGCAGTTTGGGCAAAACCATCCCTGATGGCCAGACAAAAAGAGTTTAACAGGCTGTATTTTTCTCCAATCTGCTGCAAGGGCATGCGCTGCAGTTCCTGTAAAGGAACCGCGAGGATTTGCGCTGCGCTGGTATTCACCGAACGCAGGCAAAACTCATCATCCAGCGCAATGACGCCTGAGGACAGGTGGGTGAGTACACTTTCCAGATAACCCTTGGCGCTTTCAACCTCACGCTGCTGTTGCTCGCTGGCTCGTCTGGCGTCGGCTAAATGACGGGTCATTTGATTAAATAAACCGGTCAGGGCACCAAGTTCATCGCTGCTGCGGATAGTGTGCTGGCCGGAAAAATCACCTTGTGCCACTGCGCGGGTTCCTTCAGCAAGTGCTTCCAGTGATGAGCCTATGCGCTCGCTGATAAAAAAAGCTGCCGATATCGCAGTGAGCAACACGACCAGCAACGACATTGTTAACGTAATGCCGTATAAGCGTTTCAAGCCTAATCTGGACAGCGTCAGTTCATGATAGTCACGATAAACAGCTTGCACCGTTTCAGCGTCGGCCTCCATTTGTTTCGGCACAGCCTGAGTAAATTGTAAAATATAGCCGGTCTTTGAATAGAGGTTGCTGTTTACCCTCGCGAGCACGCGTAAACTCATCGCCTTATTCGGGGTAGATTCAATGGCCGAATATGAGCCTGTGTCTTGTAGCTGTTGTAGTAACTTTTCGTTAGGCAGGTCAGGTAGTTGGGCTGTGTTACTGGCTGTAAAAGCCAGTACTTTGCTGTTGGCGTCAAACACCGCCGCTTCTTGCGTCACGCCTTCATCGATCAACTGAGCCAGTGTATTTTGAAACTGGGCCGGATGTTTTTTTGACAGCAGAAGGGCGGTAAACCGGGTTTTTTTCGATAACTCTTTCAAGCTGTTGTCCAGCCCGCTTCTGCCCAGATTCAGTCCGCCTTCCAGTGCTTTTTCCACGCGTACGTCGAACCAGGATTCAATGCTCTTGGACAAAAAATTGACCGATACTGCATAGATTAGAATACCCGGTACGACACCAATCAAGGTAAAAAACAGCACCAGGCGCAAGGTTAGCTTGGCACCAAAAACATTGTTTTTCAATTTTGTGCGCAAGCGCCATATCTGATAAGACGCCAGACCGAGCAAGCCTGTGGACAACAATCCCATCAATCCGAGTAAGCCGTAATGATTAATGGAAAATACATCTGTATCGACACTGCTGCTTGACAGCAGATACAGCAATGCGGCGCCCGAAATTACGCTCAAGATGATCAGATATTTCACGATTATTCTGTTTTTCCGCGTATTTGTGCGGGACGCAGTACCCAGCGATACCAACCGGAATCAAAATCCCAGTCTTTGCTGGTCAGTACATTCACCTGCATCAACTTAGGCAATTGTTTGGTATCCAGCCGCAGTCGAACGCTGGCTGTATAAATGCCATCTTTTTGCAACAGTTCAGCGGGAATCGCGTCTGAATTTTGCCGTGCGAGAATTCGTATCATTTCTTCCATGCTGGAAAAGTTCTGGAACAGCGATCCGCGTGAAATCCGGTACTGACGTGTAAGTACATTGAAAGATAATTTAACGGAATGTTCGCTTTGAAATATTTCTTCATCCAGCCAGTACCAGCGTGACCGCGTCAATGAAAACTCACCGACAAAGTAGAGCGGCACACCCAGTGATAATGCCTGCTGCACCACCGCGTTTAAGTGGACATCAAAATCTGCCGAGAGCTGATAGCCGTCTTCTGACAGGCGAGCTTCGGCCTTATTGACGATAATACCTTCGGCATACGCTGCTGTGGTACACAACCACACCAGCAAAAAAACTTTAAGCAGTTTTTTGCAGTAAAGCATAGTAAAACCCATCATGTTCATCGTTCGGTAACAAAGCACCGCCGGGCAAATCGATGGTCTGTTGTTTGGCCGACGGATTTTGTGCCAGGAATTTGTCGATTACACCCTGATTCTCTTGTTTGAATACGGAACAGGTGGCGTAGAGTAAAAGACCTTCTTGCGCCAGCAGTGGCCATAAAGCAGTCAGAATATCCAATTGTTGTGCCGCGAACGGGGCAATATCTTTTTTTCTGCGCAACCATTTGATGTCAGGATGACGTCGCACCACACCGGTAGCAGAGCAGGGTACATCAGCCAGTATCCGTTCAAATACCCTGCCGTCCCACCATGCCAACGGTGTGGCGGCATCGCCTGTCAACAGTGTTGCATTTAATGTCAGGCGTTGCAAATTTTCGTTCACGCGCTGCAGGCGTTTTTCGTCCTTATCCAGCGCCAGCATTTCCACATCGGCTATTTCCAAAATGTGGGCAGTTTTGCCGCCGGGAGCCGCGCAAGCATCCAGAACGCGCATGCCAGTTTTTGCGTTCAGCAGGCGTGCGGCATACTGTGCACCGGCATCCTGTACTGATACCAGTCCGTCAAAAAATCCGGGCAGGCGATCCACAGGGACAGGTTTCTCAAGTTGCAATGCATCCGGTGCGATCACCCTGGCAGGGATGCCTTCTTCTTGCAATTGGGTCAGGTAGTCGTTCGTGCTGCTCAGCCTGTGATTGACGCGCAAGGTCATCGGCGGATGTCCGTTACCCGTGGCTAGTATTGCGGCAGCCTGTTCGCCATGCTGAGCTCGCAGCTCATCTATCCACCATTGGGGATGACTGTAGCGGCCTTCATCTTTTAGCGCGGCTTGTGCCAGCAACTCCGCCTCATTGCGCAAAAAGTTACGTAATATGGCATTCACTAATCCTCTGATTTTAGGATTTAGTATGTCAGCCGAGCGCACCGCATGATCCACCACCGCATGCTGCGCTGCTTTGCTGTATTCCAGTTGATAAAGTGCGACCAGCAATAAGTAGGTGATGCGCTGATCTGTCATGTGCTTATGCAGCAGCAATTCAAGTATTGCATTTAGCTGACCGTAAAAACGCAAGGTGCCATAGCTCAAATCTTGCAGGGCGGCGCGCTGAGCGGGCGTCCAGACAGATTTTCTGCGCAGGGACTCGTCCAGCACTTGATTGAGATTGCGGCCGTCCACCAGCACTTGCTGGACGATCTGAGTTGCTGCGAGTTGAATATTATGCATTTAGTTAACCTGGAAATTGTCGCCGGGATGAACCGGCATTGCCTGCAAAAATTGCGCGGCGGGTTGTGCCTTGCCGCCGGGACGTTGCAGCACTTGCAGTCGCAGCGCATCCTTGCCGCAGGCAACGGTAATCCCCGATTTGTCTGCCGCCAGTACCTCGCCGGGTAGCCCCTGCAAGTCAGGACAGTATTCCGCCTGCCATATTTTTAACACGCAGTCATTGAATTTGGCCTGACTTACCGGGAAGGGATTATAGGCGCGTACTGCCCGTTCGATTTGCTGAGCATCCTGATGCCAGTCAATCTGAGCTTCGTTTTTGAGCAGTTTGGCGGCGTAACACGCGGCGTTGTTATCCTGCGCCTCTTGCGTGAGTCTGCCTGCTGTCAACTGTTGCAATGCGTCGAGTATGCCGGTTGCACCCAATGCCGCCAGTTTGTCATGCAGCGTCTGAGCGTTATCGCAAGGCTCAATCGGGCAGCGGCAGGTCAGCAACATCCCGCCTGTATCGAGACCCTCATCCATTTGCATGATGGTGATGCCCGTCTCCTTGTCTCCCGCCAGAATGGCACGTTGTATGGGCGCAGCACCGCGCCAGCGCGGTAAAAGCGATGCATGGATATTCAGGCAGCCGTAACGGGGCAGTTGCAAAACCGCTTTCGGCAGAATTAATCCATAGGCCGCGACCACCATCACGTCCGCCGCCAGTGCTGCAATTTCCTGCTGCGCCTGTTCTGACTTAAGGGAAACCGGCTGTAAAACGGTTAGTCCTTGTTGCAAGGCCAGTTGTTTTACCGGGCTGGCTGTCAACTGCATGCCGCGTCCCGACGGGCGATCCGGCTGCGTGAGTACTGCTGCGACTTGATGCTCTTTGAGCAAAGCCTCCAGCGCGCTGGCTGCAAAGTGCGGTGTGCCGGCAAAAATTATTTTCACTAAGTTATCCTAAGCCGGACGAGCCGGAACAAAAAATTCACGCGTCTGCGCGTTAAAGAGGCTTATCTGAAGCTACCAAGCCTACATGGCCTCGCGCTGGCGTTTTTTCAGCTTGGCGCGCAGTCGTGTTTGTTTAAGTTGTGATAGGTATTCGACAAACACCTTTCCCTTTAAATGATCCATCTCGTGCTGAATGCAAACGGCCAGAAAACCTTCCGCTTCCAGCGTAAAAGACTCTCCCGTCTGATTGAGTGCCTGCACCGTCACCTTATCAGCCCGGCGTACGTTCTCATAAATACCCGGCACCGATAAACAGCCCTCTTCGCCCTCCTGTTCGCCGCTTGAATGCAATATTTCAGGATTGATAAACACCCGCAGCTCATTGTGCAGCTCTGATACATCCATCACAATGATCTGCTCATGCACATCCACCTGTGTTGCCGCAAGCCCCACGCCCGGCGCCGCATACATGGTTTGCGCCATGTTTTTGATCAATTTTCGGGTTATATCATTGACCTGCAGGACCTTTTTGGCGATGGTGTGCAGACGAGGGTCGGGGTATTGTAAAATTTGTAGAATTGCCATAATGCTTGCTTATTTAATTGACTGGATGCAAAATTTAATGCGTCACAATACGCTGTGCGCCTTTGTTACTGATTCTTTCGGGATTACCCATGCGCAAGATTATATCGCTGATTTGCTTTTTGTTGCCTGTTTTGGCATACGCCGCGCAAACTCAAACTGAGCCGCAGCTGCTCAGTGATGCACCGGAACAGTACATCGTGGTCAAAGGCGATACCTTATGGGGTATCTCCAGCCGGTTTTTCAAGGATCCCTGGAAATGGCCATCTATATGGGGTATGAATAAAGATTCAATCAAAAATCCACACTGGATTTATCCGGGGGATCGCGTTGTACTGAACCGTGCCAACGGCACTTTGAGCCTGGGCGAACAACCGGCGACAAGTGATCAAACTGCGACAAGTGATGATACCATCAGGCTGATACCTCAGATTCAGTCTGAAGATAACACGAAAAATGCGATTCCCAGTATTCCCTACAAGGATATTGAGCCTTTTTTGAGTCAGCCTTTGGTGGTGGCAGATCATTTGCTGGCGGGTGCGCCAACGCTGATAGGGCTACCCGAAGGGCATATTTTTGCCAGCGCCGGTGATGTCGTTTATGCGCAGGGATTAAATGGCAGCGAAGGGGAGAACTGGCAGATATATCGCTCCGGTAAAATTTTTGTCGATCCTGACACGCATGAAATTCTCGGCCACGAAGCAATTTATCTGGGTGATCTGGTGATCAGGCAGCGAGGTGATATCAGCACGGCGGTTGTGACGAATGCCAGGCAGGAAATTAATCTTGGCGATCGGCTGGTCAAGCCTGCTGAGGCGACGGCACCTAGTTATCTGCCGCGTGCGCCGGATAACCAAATCAGTGCCCGGGTGATCTCAATTTATGGTGATGGGACTCAGGCGGGAATGGGTTCCGTCATCACGCTCAACAAAGGTGAACGGGACGGTTTACAGATCGGTCATGTGCTGGCCTTGAGCAGCAAAGGTCGTGTGGTTACATTTGAGGGAAAGGAATTGCTTTTGCCGGATGAGCGCTACGGCCTGGTGTTTATATTCCGCGCGTTTGATAAAGTTTCCTATGCCCTGGTGATGCAAAGCAGCCAGTTTGTACAGGTGCTGGATGAGGCAAAAAAACCATAATAACCAAAATGCAAGCCACAGAATTCTTAGAGAGCACAGCCCATTCTGGCGTTCATCCATTTTTGCAAGTTGATGTTCACTGAATATCATTCCTGCTGAATTCAATTCACGGGCGCAGCCAAAAGGTTAATAGACATTCCGTTGCAGCCCTGTTAAAAGCACTTGTGCACAGTTTTCTAACTTGTTTTATCTAATTTTAGTGCGGATAAGGTGCTAATTTAAGCATCTGAATTAACCTTTTTTTCAAAAAAGTTATTTGTTCCTGTGTTTTCGTGGCGTTCGTGGACAAGTAGCTATTTGCATTATTCATGTAAATAAGTTTAAACTTTTTAATCATAGTTTTGGATATAATATGTTGTTTTTTAAAAGATTTTAAATATATTGCCACGAAACACACGAAAGTATATTATGGAAATTTCCTGACTATTTTTGGTGAAAATTGGAAGTTTAATTACCCATTAAGAACCACATAGGACCTTTTCTCTGTGATCTTTATGGCTAACCGTTTTTTCCCGGGATAAATTATGTCCGTTGATCCATCCATCAAGGCCTGGTTGACACTGAGTCTGATACGCGGCCTGGGTGGAGAAGGGGCACGTCATTTATTGCGTGAATTTGGTTCGCCTGAAGCCGTTTTGGCGGCCCCCGCGAGCCTGCTCAAATCTTTCGTCAAACCGGAAGTTGCCAGCGCAATCGGCAAAGGTATCGCGGAAGAGGAATTAGCTGCTACGCTGGCATGGCTGGCTGAAGACCAAAATCACCTCGTTACCCTGGGAGACAGCGATTACCCGCAATCCCTGCTTAACATTTCAGATCCGCCGTTGTTGCTTTATGTCAAAGGGCGGCGTGATTTACTGAATGTGAATGCAATCGCCATTGTCGGCAGCCGTCATGCCACGCCGCAAGGTATCGCTAACGCGGAGGAGTTTTCCAGAACCTTGAGCGAGAGCGGTCTTTGTATCATCAGTGGAATGGCACACGGCATTGATGCGGCTGCGCATCGCGGCGCACTGGCCGGGCAGGGCAGCAGTATTGCCCTAGTCGGAACGGGACTGGACAAGGTTTACCCGTCCGCAAATCGCGATTTAGCGCATGCGCTTGCCAAACAAGGTGCCATGATTTCGGAGTTTCCGCTGGGAACACCGCCTGTTGCCAGTAACTTTCCGCGCCGCAATCGCCTGATCAGCGGCATGAGCATCGGTTGTCTGGTAGTGGAAGCCTCATTGCAAAGCGGATCGCTGATCACCGCCCGTCAGGCTATGGAACAAGGACGCGATGTTTTCGCTATCCCGGGTTCTATTCATTCGCCGTTAAGCCGGGGTTGTCACAAACTGATTAAGCAAGGTGCCAAATTGGTTGAGACGGCGCAGGATATACTTGAAGAACTGTCGGGTCTATTCGTCGGCACAAAAATTTTACCTGAATCCACCGCTTCAGACGGGGGTTTGCTGGAACAAATTGGCTTTGATCCAGTGAGCATGGATAGTCTTTGTTTGCGCAGCGGCTTGACGGTTAGCCAGCTATCCGCCATGCTATTAACGCTTGAGCTGGAAGGTCGCATTGCGGCACTTCCCGGCGGTTTGTTTCAACGCATACACTAAAGGCTTTAAAATTATGTTTGAAATTCTCATGTATTTATTTGAAAGTTATATTGATGCAGGCAGTTATCCCGCACCGGATAAGCTGTCGCGTAAACTTTCTGCTGCCGGTTTTGAAGGCGAAGACATCGACGAAGCCTTAACCTGGTTGTCGGCTTTACACTTGCCGGATAGTTATCCTGCTATTCTGGCGCACGGCGGGATGCGTTTTTTTGCCGAGCGGGAATTCGAATTTATCTGTGCCGAGGCGCGTCAATTCATTTTGTTCGCTGAAGAACAAAAGATGATTTCCGCCATCGAACGCGAAATCATTATCGACAGGGCGCTGGCACTGCAACAAAAAGACCTGGAACTGAACAAACTCAAACTCATCATGTTGATCGTGCTGTGGGATCGACATCAGGATCTTAGTCCGTTGTTGATCGAAGAGTTACTGGTTCCGATTACTTCTACACAATTACATTAAACGCATGGCAATCAATCTTCTTATCGTCGAATCCCCGGCCAAGGCCAAAACGCTCAAAAAATATCTGGGCAATGATTATGAAGTACTTGCCTCTTACGGGCATGTGCGCGATCTCGTGCCGAAAACAGGTGCGGTAGATACCGAAAACGGTTTCGCGATGAACTATGAGCTCATCGCGCGCAACAGCAAACACATGGATGCGATTGCCAAGGCGGCGGCATCCGCAGAAAATATCCTGCTCGCACCCGATCCCGACCGCGAAGGAGAAGCGATTGCCTGGCATATCGCCGAACTGCTAAAAGCCAAGAGAGGTTTTAAGGGCAAAAACATGAAGCGCGTGGTTTTCTATGAAATCACGCAGTCAGCGGTCAGAGAAGCGGTTGCCAACCCGCGCGAAATTGCCATGCCGCTGGTCAATGCACAACAGGCACGCCGCGCGCTGGATTATCTGGTGGGTTTCAATTTGTCACCGTTGCTGTGGCGCAAGATACGTCCCGGTTTGTCGGCAGGTCGTGTGCAGAGCCCGGCTTTGCGGCTGATCGTCGAACGAGAATTACAAATCGAGGCCTTCAATAGTCAGGAATACTGGACGGTGCATCTGGACAGTCACAAGGATCACCAGCCGTTCTCAGCACGCCTGATTCAGTATCAGGGCAAAAAGCTCGAACAGCTCTCCATCGCCAATCAAGCCGAATATGAGGCGATTTTTGACAAGTTAAGTCACGCAAAATTACTACCCAAGGTAGTGCGTGTCGAAAAGAAGGCCAAACAGCGTTATGCCGCAGCACCGTTCACCACGTCGACCTTGCAACAGGAAGCCGTACGTAAACTGGGGATGTCCGCCGAACGCACCATGCGCACCGCGCAATCGTTGTATGAAGGGGTGGATGTTGGCGGTCAGACCATCGGACTGATTTCCTATATGCGTACCGATTCGGTGACGCTCGCGAAAGAAGCGGTACAGGAAATCCGTGATTACATCAGTGATCATTTTTCAGCCGATTATTTACCGGGCGCGCCGCCTGCCTATAAGAGTAAAACCAAGAATGCGCAGGAGTCGCACGAAGCAATCAGGCCGACTTCAATCGCACGTACCCCTGACAGCTTGCGCGATCGCTTAACCGTCGATCAGGCCCGTCTGTATGAAATGATTTGGAAGCGCACACTCGCCTGTCAGATGACGCCGGCACGTTATGACACAGTCAGTGCCGATATCCGCTTAGGCGGCGACGATACACTGTTTCGCGCGAATGGTCAGGTACTGGTATTTCCCGGATTTATCAGCGTTTACATGGAAGATGTGGATGACGCCGAAGAAGAGCAGGGCAGTCGTTTGCCACCGCTGGTGGAAGGCGATATATTGCCGGTAGACAAATTGTTTGGCGAGCAGCATTTTACCCAACCGCCACCGCGATTCACTGAAGCGAGTCTGGTCAAGTCGCTGGAAGAATATGGCATTGGCCGTCCTTCAACCTATGCCACCATCATTTCCACGCTGCAAACCCGTGAATATGCGATTCTGGATAAGAAGCGTTTTATGCCTACCGATGTGGGGCGCGTGGTTACGCGCTTTCTCACTGATCATTTTACGCGTTATGTCGATTACAACTTTACCGCTTCGCTTGAAGACGAGTTGGATGAAGTCTCGGATGGCAAGCGTGACTGGATAGGCGTGCTGGATGAATTCTGGAAGGGCTTTTCCGGGCTGATCAAGGAGAAGAAAGATATTGAGCGTCCACAGGAATTGCTCGATGAAGCTTGTCCTGAGTGCGGCAAACCGCTGGCCAAAAAATTGAGCCGTTACGGCAGTTTCATCAGTTGCACCAATTACCCTGAATGCAAATACAAGCGCAGCGTCGGCGGTGAGACGCAGGAAGAAGTGCGCGTCGAATTGGGTGTTTATCCGGAGACTCAGCAGGCTGTATTGTTGCTGCGCGGCCCCTACGGTCATTATGTGCAATTGGGTGAAGTCATCGAGGGTGAAAAGGCAAAACCCAAACGTGTTTCCTGGCCCAAGGAGATGTCTGTAGAGGGGGCCGATCTGGCCAGCGCACTGAAATTGCTGTCTCTGCCGAAGGATCTTGGTTTGCATCCTGAAACCGGCAAGAAGGTGATCGTCAATATTGGCAGGTTCGGCCCTTATATTGGTCATGACGCCAAGTTCAAGTCAATTCCGCGCACGGATAGTATTTTTGATGTTACGCTGACGCGTGCCGTCGAGTTGCTGGCGCAGACCAAGGACGGCAATACCGTATTGCGCACGCTGGGCGATCATCCTGTTGATAAAACCACGATTGAGATATGCAATGGCCGTTACGGCCCTTATGTGCGCCACGGCAAGATCAATGCGACTCTGCCCAAGGATATGTCGCTGGAAGAAGTCACGTTGGAACAGGCTCTGGAACTGATCGCCGCCAAGATCGCGAAGGGCGATACGGGTAAGAAGCCGGTAAGGAAGGCAGCGGCCAAGCCGAAAGCGGAAGCCAAGCCCAAGGCCGCGGCTAAACCCAAAGCTGAAGCCAAACCGAAAGCGGAAGCCAAACCCAAGGCCGCGGCGAAGGCTGAAACCAAGCCGAAAGCGGAAGCCAAACCGAAGGCTGCGGCCAAGCCCAAGGCCGCAGTTAAAGCAAGTAAGGCGGACTGAGGTTAGGGATAACTTCGTTCGCCGAAAATGGCCGAACCAATGCGCACGATGGTCGCGCCTTCCTGTATTGCAGAGATAAAATCATGAGACATGCCCATTGAGAGCGTATCCAATGGCATGCCTTCTGTTTTTAATTGTTCATAAAGTGCCCGCAACTGAGCAAACGCGGCACGTTGAACACTGACATCATTAGCGGGGGCGGGAACCGCCATCAGGCCGCGCAATTGCAAATTAGGCAGAAGCAGGATAGCCTTTGCCAGTTCACGCACCTGTTCAGGCAAGACGCCACTTTTGCTATCCTCACGACTGATATTCACTTGCAAGCACACTTGCAACAAAGGCAGATGGACGGGACGCTGGGCTGCGAGTCGTTCGGCGATTTTTAACCGGTCCACACTATGTACCCAGCTAAAGTTTGCCGCGATGTCGCGCGTTTTATTGCTTTGTATCGGCCCGATGAAATGCCATTCAATCGGCAAATCCTGCAAAGCGGCTATTTTTTGCAACGCTTCCTGTAGATAATTCTCCGCAAAACGTTGCTGACCCGCCTGACAGGCACAACGAACAGCGCTGTCCGGAAACGTCTTGCTGACAGCTAACAGACTCACGTCACCCGCCGTCCGACCTGCCGAAGCTGTCGCGGCATTAATCGCTGCGCGTACTGCTTGCAAATTATCCGCTATTGTTGTCATAATCCCTCACTGGAAACTTCACCTGGCCTTGTATCTGATTGCCGCCTCAACGGAAACATTATAATGGATATTACAGAATTGCTTGCCTTTGGCGTCAAGAGCAAAGCCTCTGATTTGCATCTCTCCGCAGGGCTTCCACCTATGATTCGTGTTCACGGCGATATGCGCCGCATTAATCTGCCAGCGATGGAGCACAAGGAAGTGCATGCCATGATTTATGACATCATGAATGACGGGCAGCGTAAGTTTTATGAAGAAAATAAGGAGGTTGATTTTTCCTTTGAGATTCCGAATCTGGCGCGCTTTCGTGTTAACGCCTTTATACAACAGCGCGGCGCGGCAGCCGTGTTGCGTACGATTCCTGCCAAGGTGTTTACGCTTGAAGATTTGAATTGTCCGAAAATATTTACCGATATTTCCAGTTTTCCACGCGGCCTGGTGTTGGTGACCGGACCTACGGGTTCAGGTAAATCTACTACGTTGGCAGCAATGATTAATTACGTCAATGAAAAGGAACAAGGGCATATTTTGACGGTGGAAGACCCGATCGAATTTGTGCATGAATCAAAAAAATGTCTGGTCAATCAGCGCGAAGTTGGCCGGGATACCCTGTCGTTCAATGCTGCGCTGCGTTCTGCTTTGCGTGAAGATCCTGATGTGATTCTGATTGGTGAAATGCGCGATCTGGAAACCATCCGTCTGGCGATGACGGCCGCAGAAACCGGCCACCTGGTGTTCGGTACGCTACATACCAGTTCGGCCGCCAAGACCATAGATCGTATTATCGACGTGTTTCCCGCCGATGAAAAAGAAATGGTCCGCGCGATGCTGTCAGAATCGTTGCGTGCGGTGATCTCGCAGGCTCTGCTGAAAAAGAAAGATGAAACAGGCCGTATTGCAGCGCACGAAATCATGATGTGTACCCCCGCCATTCGCAATCTGATCCGCGAAGCCAAAGTGCCGCAAATGTATTCTGCCATTCAGACCGGTCAGGGTATGGGAATGCAGACGCTGGACCAGTGTCTGAGCACAATGGTGAAGGGTAATATGATTACCCCGGCAGTCGCGCGCACAGCCGCGATGAATAAAGACATGTTTCTGGGATAAAATAGTTCAGGATCAAGGAATGTAGTCGGCTGGCAATTAATTATTTGGAGTATCAGCATGGAAAGAGATCAGGCCACCGAGCTGATACATAGTTTGTTGCGCGGCATGGCCAGCAAAAAGGCATCAGATTTATTCATCACGGCAGGCTTTCCGCCCGCCTTCAAGATCTCGGGCAAGATGACGCCGGTTTCAAGCCAGCCGCTGACACACCAGCATACTCGGGAGCTGGCGCGCAGCATTATGAATGACAGGCAAACCGCCGAATTTGAAGCATCACACGAATGTAATTTTGCGATCAGTCCGTCCGGTATCGGACGGTTTCGCGTCAATGTGTTTATGCAACAACAGCATGTTGGCATGGTCATGCGCACTATCACGACCAAAATTCCCGATCTGGATGAAATGGGTATGCCCGCCATCCTGAAAGATATTGTCATGACCAAGCGCGGTCTGGTGATTCTGGTGGGCGCGACAGGTTCCGGAAAATCCACCACGCTGGCCGCGATGTTAGGGCACCGGAATCAGAACAGCTACGGCCACATTATCACCATTGAAGATCCTGTGGAATATGTGCATGAACACGGCAACTGTATCGTTACGCATCGTGAAGTCGGCGTGGATACCGAGTGCTGGGGAGCTGCGCTGAAAAACACCTTGCGTCAGGCGCCGGATGTGATCCTGATCGGTGAGATACGCGATCGCGAAACGATGGAATATGCGGTCGCCTTTGCCGAAACGGGTCACTTATGCATGGCTACCTTGCATGCGAACAGCGCCAATCAGGCTCTGGATCGTATTATCAATTTTTTCCCGGAAGAGCGGCGCGAGCAATTGTTGATGGATCTGTCGCTGAACATCAAGTCGCTTATTTCTCAACGTCTGATACCTAAAAAAGACGGCACAGGGCGATCCGCTGCGATAGAAATCCTGCTCAATTCACCGCTGATCTCTGATTTGATCTTCAAGGGTGAGGTGCAGGCAATCAAGAGCGTGATGGCAAAATCCCGTGAACTCGGCATGCAGACTTTTGATCAGGCCTTATTCGATTTGTATGAGACGGATGCCATCAGTTATGAAGAAGCGTTGAAAAATGCAGATTCGGTGAATGATCTGCGTCTCAAAATCAAGCTGGAAAGCCGTCATACCATTGACCGCGATGTGATGAGCGGCACAGAGCATTTGCAGATGACGTAAGGGCAGGCCGACGATTTTCGATGGCGCAAAGGGGTGTTATACAAGATGCAGTGTAGTAAAAAGCGTCATGCGGTTTTATGGTGATTGTGTAACATCAGTTCCTTAGAAAAAATTAAGAATTTACTTATGGCACTAAAATCATTTTCAATAGATAATGAGCTGCACGAGTTCAGTATTGTCCGTTAAACCTTCCCCCGAGTAACTTGCAAAAAGATGAGCCTGATCAATGAGCGGCAAAGGACGCGTCCGGGATAACGCTCCTATTGAAAGCGGCTTTAATCGTTTTAAAAACTAACGGGCACAAATAGTCCTTTGAATCATATGAAGAAATTAAAGTAATGAATTTTGACTACATTGACGTGTTTTACACTTGGGAATTCCATCTCGTGAAAGAATGAGTCCCGATCGAGCTCCCTTTATATAACTCAAAAGAGTAATACCCTATGTCTATCAGGCGTCAGATTATTCTTCTAATTGCCTTGTCGTTATTTGCGACGATATCCATCATAGGCTACGCAATATATCAATCAAGAATCAATACATTTGAAGTAAAAAATGTCACCGATAGTGTTTTTCCAAGTGAACTTGCAACTGCCGACTTGATATCTCATGTTAAAGAAGTTCAATTAATTACCATCGCTCTGGTTACTGCTCCGGATGCTAATCTGGTTTTTCAAACAAATGAAAAATTAATTGCCAGTAAGATAAAGCTCCAGCAAGGTATTGATTTCCAGTTTCAACATGCTGCCAATCAAGTTCAACAAGGGCTTGTGCAACAAGCGAAGGATAGTCTTGCCGATTATTTTCGTGCCATAGATGAAACAGTCCGGAATAAAAATTCTGGAAACTTAGCGCTTGCTGAAGCAAATTATTATGCCAATATCATCGTTTTTCAGCGCGAACTGCAGCAGATTGTTGAAACATTGCGGATTGAAAAAAAACGAGCTAAAGACGATAATATTTCTGAACTGAAGCAGAATTTATCTAAAACAACAATTTTTTTATCAGTCGGATGGCTAATTACAATTATCGTATTGGCTGTCGCAGGCATAATTCTTTTTCGACGAATTATCAATCCAATTGATTCGGTTAAAACATTGCTTACCAGCTCGGAGGCCAATTCTTATCCGAGATCATTACCCGTCACCCGTCAGGACGAAATCGGTATTTTGATAGGCTGCTTTAATAATCTATTAGATAAGATTCATTCGAGTGAAGGACGGCTCCAGCTGGCGATGAATGCGGCCGGTCAAGGATGGTTTGATATCAATCTGCTGTCCGGAAAGGCTGATGTCAGCGCGGATTATATTAGAATGATCGGTTTTGATCCCGCTGAATTTATTACCGACTTAGCTAACTGGATAAATAGTATTCATCCGGATGATCTTGATGCATTCACTTGCGCTTTTCAGGAATGTATCACAAATGGAGGGCCCGTCCTAATGGAATACCGTCGTCAGACGAAATCGGGAGGCTGGTTGTGGATTCAATCCGTCGGCAAAATTGTGCACTGGGATGTTGAGCAGAAAGCCGTCCAGATGATCGGAATCCATACTAATATTACTGAGCGCAAGATATCAGAAGCTGAGATGAGAATTGCGGCAACTGCTTTTGAAGCTCAGGAAGGATTGATGATTACGGATGCCAATAAAGTCATTCTTAGAGTGAATAGTGCCTTTACAGAGATAACGGGCTTCGATTCAGAAGATGTCATCGGACAAACACCACGAATACTGGACTCCGATCGCCACGATGCTAATTTTTATTTAAACATGTGGAAGAAAATTGATGAAACAGGTTCCTGGACGGGTGAGGTCCTGAACCAGCGTAAAAATGGTGAAGTTTATCCGGAGCAGCTAACCATCACTGCCGTGAGGAATTCACAGAAAATTATAACAAATTATGTTGCGGGTATGAGCGACATTACCTTTAAAAAGCAAGCTGAGAAAGAAATTGAAAACCTTGCATTTTACGATTTTCTTACCGGACTGCCTAACCGTCGACTTCTTCACGAGCGCATCAAACACGCATTTTCTGCCAGTTCACGTAGCGGCCTGTATGGTGCATTGTTGATAATTGATCTGGATAATTTCAAGAACCTTAACGATACCCTGGGTCACGACATTGGCGATATTCTCCTGCAGCAAGTGGCAAATCGTTTGGCATCTTGTATCCGGGAAGGCGATACTATTGCCCGTTTAGGGGGTGATGAATTTGTCGTTGTTCTGGAAAATCTGAGTGCACAGCCCCTTGAAGCTGCTGCATTTACTGAGATTGCTTGCGACAAGATTCTTTCAATTTTAAATCAGCCTTATCTGCTTGCTACCTTTGAACATAGAAACTCGCCAAGTATCGGAGCTGCACTATTTAATGATACTTTGCAATCAATAGATACGCTGATGAAGCAAGCGGATATTGCCATGTATCAATCCAAGAAAGCGGGTAAAAACAGACTGAGTTTTTTCGATCCACAAATGCAGGATGCAATTAATACGCGTACCGCTTTGGAAAAAGATTTACGCACGGCAATCGAGAATCATGAATTTCAACTTTATTATCAAATTCAGGTAGATAGTTCTCATCATCGTCCATTCGGTGCAGAGGCATTGATTCGGTGGATACATCCGGAGCGGGGTTTGATATCTCCTGCAGATTTTATACCGGTAGCGGAGGATATTGGTTTGATAAACAGTATCGGCTTATGGGTTCTCAAAACAGCTTGTGCTCAAATAAAATTATGGCAGAACGAACCGCAATTTTGTAATCTCATCTTGTCGGTCAATGTCAGTGCAAAACAATTCCATCAGGCTGATTTTATCAATCAAGTCATAACTACTATTCAATTCTTCGATATCAATCCGAAACTGCTTAAACTGGAACTCACTGAAGGCATGCTGCTGGAGAATATTGAAGCCACAATAGCGATCATGACAACCTTAAGAGCGGCGGGGATAAGTTTTTCTCTGGACGACTTTGGTACAGGTTATTCCTCACTCTCGTACCTTAGCCGACTGCCTCTGGAGTATCTGAAAATTGATCGCTCCTTCGTCATGAATCTTGGAGCTGAAGATGACTCGCTCGTAATTTGTTCCGCTATCATTAGCATGGCGCATAGTTTAAAAATGAAAGTAGTTGCTGAAGGGATAGAGAACGAGACGCAAAACTACATACTTAGCAGGGTGCATAACTGCGATTATCTGCAAGGCTACTTGTTTAGCAAGCCAGTACCTGTTGAACAATTTGAGGCGCTGTTGAAACTAGCCTGAGCATCCGCTCTGGCATATTGATTTCAACAGGCTTGATTTTTGTAAGGACTGCGCCTGAAGACTATTTATTAGGTCTGTTACTGCCGGAGACAATCTTGTATTCCAGCAAACGGCATTCGATCGCACCGTTGAACAGTGGCGTGCGCTTTGAAGGCGATAAGCGCATCAGTTTCAGAATCGCTTTGTCGGCAGTAAACAGATAGGCCGTCCAGCCGCCGAATTTGCGTTTCAAGGCATCGCCCAGCTTAGGATACAGTTCCGCCAGTTCATCCAGTTCACCCATGCGCTCGCCGTAAGGCAGGTTGGCTACCATGATGCCGTGCTCCGCCGGGGCTGATATTTCCAGTATATTCGCCTGATTGAGTTCCACGCATTCTGACAAACCGGCATCATGCAAATTGCGCCAGGCGGTTTTCATTGCATCGCCATACAGATCGCTGCCGTAGATTTCCAGCGGGCGAGGCGGCAATTGCGCAGCGCTCGCCGCCTGCTTCATCGCCTGCCACACCGCTTTATCAAAATTGAGCAGCTTCTCAAAGGCAAAACTGCGTGCAATGCCGGGCTGAATGTTCAACGACATCTGCACCGCCTCAATCAGAAACGTACCGCTGCCGCACATCGGATCAAGCAGCGGTGTACCGGGCGTCCAGCCGGACAGTCGCAGAATGCCGGCGGCCAGATTTTCCCTGATCGGTGCGATATTGGTTTGCTGACGCACGCCACGCTTGAACAGCGGATCGCCGGAAGTATCAAGATAGAGCATCAGCTTTTCGTCTTCGATGAACACATGGATGCGCACATCAGGCGTCAGGGTGTCGACGCTTGGACGTTCATCGCAATGGGCGCGGAAACGGTCGCATACTGCGTCTTTGACCAGTAAAGTGATGAACTCCAGGCTTTTTAGCGCACAGCGAATTGCGGTGGTGTTTACTCTGATGGTGTGGGTGACGTTAAACCAGTTCTGCCATTGCAGATCGAACACCGCCTTGTAAATATCCTGTTCAGTGCGGTAGTAGCCTTCCTTGACGCGCCACAAGACGCGGCTGGCGACCCGGTTTTCCAGATTGACGCGATAACACAGCGGCCAGTCGCCGGAAAAATGGACACCGCCTTCGGTCGCGCGTACATTTTGCGCGCCCATTTCTACAAGGTCATTAAATAATACGGTTTCAAGGCCGCGCGGACAGGGAGCAAAAAAATCAGTCATGGAATTTAGAAAGGCTTTACGGTAACGAGTATGACCACAGCGGTCAGGATGAGTACGGGGATTTCATTGAAAAATCGGTAAAACACGTGATTGCGGACATTCTTATCGTCAGCAAAGCGTTTGACCAGTATGCCACAGTAGTAATGATAGGCATACAGACCTGCAACCAGCGCAATTTTGCTATATAGCCACAGGCCTTCAAAGCCATAGCTTAACCATAAGCCGGTGCCGGAGGCAATCGCCAGCCAGGCAATCGGCGTGACGAAGCGGTACAGCTTGCCTTCCATCAGTTTTAAGCGTGCGATTTCGGCAGGCTCACGGGCCATTGCATGATTGACGAACAGTCGCGGCAGATAAAACAGGCCGGCAAACCAGGAGACGACCATGATGATATGAAAAGCCTTGAGCCAAAGCATAGGAATCAGTGAGATTTACAATGACTGTATTATAAGACTAGTGACTATGACATGCATCAGGGAATTAACTGCACGGGTAATGGCTTCAGAGCACGGCTTGCAGTATGAATGGCAGCGTGACCGCCGATAAAATCGTCTGCAAGGTAATGATGCCTGCCATCAGATGTGCGTCGCCATCAAGTTGACGTGCCAGGATATAGGCGGTGGGCGCTGAAGGCAACGAGAAAAACAAGACCAGAATGCTGCTTTCCATTTTTGGCAGTCCCAGCATGTTGACAAAAATCCAGGCAAGGGCGGGAACGATCAATAAGCGGGCAAGGCTGTTTGAAAGCATGGCGGCTGTTTGGCCGCGCAACTCTTGCGGCTGGAGTGCGGCGCCCACGCAAAGCAGGCCGAGCGGCAGGCTGGTGGCCGACAGTAGCGAAAGCAAGTTGTCTGAGCCGGCAGATAGATGAATTCCAGATAAATTAAAGGCAGCCCCTGCCAGGCAGGCTAAGATCAGCGGGTTTCTCAGGATCAGCAAAACCAAAGCACCGGGTCGCCGTTCGGCGGTAAAGGCATAGACAGATAATATATTCACGACAGGCACGGCGATGGCAAGTATCAGCGCCAATAAGGTCAGGCTGTTGCCGCCAAAAACGCTGCCTATGGTTGCCAGGCCGATATAGGTATTAAAGCGCAATGTGCCCTGGACAAACACGCCGAAGCGCGCAGGCGGCCAATGAAAGATGCGCTGCAACACTTGAAGCGCCAGCCATGCAGTGCCGAGAATAAGCACGGTGCATAATGCTACGCGTGGCAAGGCCGGGTTGTTCAGCGGCGCTGCTGCCAGATTTTTGAATAACAAGGCGGGAAACAGAATGAAGTAGTTGAGCCTTTCCGCGCCCGGCCAGAATGCCTTGTTTGGAAAGTCAGTCCGGCGAAACGCATAACCGCCAAGTATCATTGCGAATAACGGCCAGAGAGTAGTCAGTAAATGGGACATGGGAAATTAATGTGTGAAAAGCATTTCATAGCGGTGACTTTTCCATGCCTGTTGGTCGCACTGACAGGGTCTAATTTGAGGCCACCTGGTCAAAAAAAGCGCAAGTAGCGCGTCGAAGGTGGCTTTTGCCTTTAGGGTGGCTGCGGCTTGCTGGGATAGGATAGACTCAATATGCGCAACTTGTTTTACAAACTCAGATTGCATATTTATCGACGGCAGCACGAGGGGGAACGCACTCAATGGTGTTTTGTTGATAGACGCTATCCCTGTCGTTTTCTTCGCAATTCTCAAGAAGTAATTTTTCCCGTATCGGCTGCCAACTAATGCTCGTAAATACTCTGGCAGCACGAGTTTTCTGTTGCTACGTGCTAAGCCGCTCAGGATGCCTTTGATTGATGCGGAAGTATCCGGAAAGCGGCATACCAGGAAGGTAATTTTCCGGCAGGCATGGGTCTGGCAATTTCATATCCTTGACCGGATTCGCAACCCATATTAAGTAAGGCCTGATACTGCGCCTCAGTCTCAATCCCTTCCGCTACTATGTGGAGGCCGAATGCCTGAGCCAATAAAATTATTCCCTGAACAATCGCCATGTCGCCCTTGTCTGTCAGCATATCCCGCACGAAAGACTGGTCAATCTTAAGCGTATCAACCGGCAACCCGGTTAAATAGGATAAGGAGGAATAACCCGTACCGAAATCATCCAGCGCAAAGCCAACACCCAGCTCACGACATGACTCAATAATCTCTTTTACCGTGGCAATATCATTCAGTGCTACCGTTTCCAGCACTTCAATTTGAAGCCGGCCCTCAGGCATCTGTGAATACCGCGCGAGTTGAACTTTCAGCAACGCTGTAAATCGTGCAGACTCAAGATGATAACCGGAGATATTGATACTCACTTCAATATCCAGGCCTCCGCGTCGCCAATGGTCAATTTGAGCTAATGCCGTCATGATCACCCATTCGCCCAGTTCAATATCGAGTTCCGTGTTTTCAATCGTGCGCAGGAATTCTGCCGGCGCCAGTAAACCTCGTTCCGGATGCCGCCAACGGATCAGGGCTTCCGCGCCGACCAACTCCTTTGTACGCAAGTTGACCTTGGGTTGGTAATGCAACTCAAACTGCTTATTCTCCAGGCCGTGGCGAATACTTTTCAGAAAATCATGTTGATCGCGGGCGCGACGATCCATTTCCGGATCATAAATATGAAAACGGTTTTTGCCCGATTGTTTAGCCACATACATGGCATGATCGGCATGACGCAATAGCATATCCGGATCCTGATTATCCAGCGGGTATAAACTGACTCCGACACTTGCGCTCAACGAAATACTTTTTCCCTTTATGGAAATAGGCAGTGCAATTGAGATAAGCATGCGTTCCAGCGTGGCCACGTATTCTTTACCTTGCTCCAGGCCCTGTAACAGTACAACAAACTCGTCTCCGCCCAGACGGGCAACGGTATCCCCGCCGCGTATGGTATTTCCAATGCGACGAGCCACTTCAATCAGAACATGATCGCCCGCGTCATGCCCCAGTGTGTCGTTAATCTGCTTGAATCCGTCCAGATCAAGATAACAGACTGCCAGCATTTGCCGTTCTCTTGCCGTCTGTGCAATGGCCTGCTTCATGCGATCAGCCAATAGAATCCGGTTAGGAATTCCGGTTAAGGCATCGTAATGGGCAATACGGGAAAGTTCAGCCTCATGTGCTTTGATATGACTGATATCTGAAAACCCGCCAACATATCGCAGAACGTCACCTTTGTCATCGCATACCGCCGTGATTGAAAGAAGTTCAGCATAGATTTCACCCGATTTGCGACGGTTCCATATTTCACCGCGCCAGAGCTTATTGTCGCGTAACGCTTGCCACATCTCATCAAAAAAACTTTTTCCCTGGAGATCTGAGCTCAGCATATGCGGATTATTCCCCAGTGCTTCCTCCCGGCTGTAACCCGTTATCTGTGTAAAGGCCGCATTGACTTCGGTTATGGTGTAATTTGCATCGGTGATGATAATGGCTTCCTGGGTATTCTCGAAGACACTTGCCGTGATGAGAAGCGCTTCTTCTGTCCGTTTGCGTTCGGTAATATCGAAGAACCAGCCGAGAACAGCATCCTCGTCGCGATAACGTATGGGCATATAAGAGGCCAGCGCCCAAACCTTACCTCGACCAGGGATAAGAAATTCGATTGCCCGGTTAACAACGGATTTCCCGAGCGCCAACTCAGACAGCACATTCTCGAATTCAGCGGGGCGCACATAATATGTTTTCGGGTCAGCTACGTTGGCATGGGTGTTATTGATCAATTCCATATAGGCATTGTTATAAAACTCGATGTGGCGCGCATGTTGCGTAGCAATTCGTACCGCAATAGGACTGCTGTTCAAAATACTGAGCAATTGCAACTCATTTTCATGAATAAGATGATCCTGGCGCTTGCGTTCCGAAATATCCCGCGATGAACAGAACAAAACGGTTTGACCTTCAAGTTCATGCGGAAGCGTACTCACCTCCGTTTGAAAAATTGTGCCGTCTTTACGTTTATGTAACGTTTCGAACTGACCCCTGCTTTTTTGTTCGAATTGCGCTCTTATCCGGTCAGGAATTTTATCTTCGGCGAAATTAGCATCCCATTCGCTAATATTCATGCCGATAATTTCTTCGCGGCGGTATCCCAGCATGGCGCAGAATGAATTGCTGGTTTCAATAATATTTCCATCCGAGTTGAGAATGTGAATGCCGTCACTGGCGTTATGCAACAGCGCCAGATTTTTTTCGCTTTCCACTTTAAGCGCAATGAGAGCCTGATTATGCTCAACTTTGGTTCTAAGCGCCTCAATGCCATAAGCAAAGTCGGTTGCAAGCACTTTCAGGAGTTCCATTTCCTCATTGGCAAAGGCAAAGGTTTCGGCAGAATAAATGCTCATTGCACCGATTGCCTGATCATGTACGATCAGTGGCAGCGAAAGGCACGACTGGTAACCTCGTTCGATTGCCTGATCACGCCACAGAGGCATTTGAGGGCTTGCATGAATATCCTGAATAGCAAACGCGATTTTCGTTCTGATCGCAGTTCCGGCGGGACTTTGCCCGGAAGCCGTATTCTCCCAGCTAATTATCGTCTCTTTCAGATAGTCTTGATCATGACCAAAGAAGGCAACAGGATGCACTGTTTTTGATACTTTATCATCAGTAAAGCCAACCCAGGCCATCAGATAACCACCTGTATCCACCGTCAGCTGGCAAATATCTGTCAGCAGTTGCAATTCATTTTTCGCATGAATCAATACCGGGCCGGATTGACTTAACAGCCTGAATGCCCGGCTGAGCTTCTTTTCCGTCTGTTCGGCCAGCTTCAGCGCCACATCACTTTGATGTTTCTGCATGCGTGAACGAATCCACCCCAACGCCATGAGCAATGTGATTGTGACCAGTAAACCGCTCGACCATACCCGGAAACGATAATGCTCATACCAGGTTTGAAACAAAACCTGACTGCCGGCCGGCAGTTCAGACACTGCAATGTTAAAGTGATGTAACTTGCGTGCGTCAAACTGAAATTCGCTTGGCGCCACCGTGATGACAGGAATGTTGTCAGGATGCTCGCCGGCAAAAATGCGCAACAGGATTTTTGCTGCGGCCTGTCCCTGTGCAACACCGCTGGTCAGTCTTCCGCCGACAATGCCATAGCCCATATAAAAGTCGTAGGTGCCATAGACGGGCACTGACGAATTAGTCGAAACCATAGACGCCAAATTTGAGTAGGAAATAAAAGCACCGGCACTATCACGAGCAAACGGCATCAGCAAAACTTGCGTGTCATTGTGCAGGCTGGCCAGGCGTATGCGCATCTCAGCCAGGGTGTATTTATCCCAGAACTCGAATTGTATCTTCCCGGCAAAAGGTACGAGCATAGGTTCCAGGTCTTTGCGAATAGCCTGTCCGGTCGTTGTGCCGTCGATAATCACGACAACATGTTTCATGCCGGGATGTAACCGCCGCATAAGTGCAATCGTCTGACCCGCCTCAAAAGTCTCTGCGACACCGGTAAAGCCGCTCAATCCTGCCAGCATTTTATTTTGATAAAAGTTGACACCGGCAAATACCACAGGAACACCGGCAAACAGCGCATCGTTGCGATATGTTCTTATAAAATCAAATGCATCGTTATCGGTGATAAGAATGGCGTCAAAGTGTGTTTTGCTGTATTTGGTTTCCAGCCATTCACGAAAATTGACCAAGTGTGCAGCATCTGCGAGCCGCTTGGTATCCATGTATTCAACATGCAACTCGATGGGATGAGCATTTTTGCTTAGTACATCACGCATGTCCGCATTTTCATTGTCGGTCCAGTCCAGACCGTTATGGTAAGAGTTAAGCAGCAGTACGTGGGTATTTTCCTGACCCCATGCGGCAGAGATCAGGCATAAGAAAAATACCGGCAACAAGCGGTAGAGGTGTAAAAGAAGCTGAGCCTGATCCGCCTTGATTTGAAAAAAACCATCATTACTCATATATCTGCCTATCCTTAGTCTGACTGCAACAGCATTAACCCGCAGCAGTCACGGGACGCCTGCCTTGCCGGGCCTGAGTGTCTCATACGCCGGTATGTTCTGCTTGGTGGAGGACGACAAAGGCAGCGAGTCACGAACGTGTCATCTATGCCGGTTGGCAGAATTCGGTGGATGTGATCTGTAAAGCTGTCTGTTTGATTATGCACCGGCAATCCCTTTGCTGCTATCGGGAAATCCCTATGGTTATCTAAGTACTTTTTTGGTGCTGCCAAGTTATGCCGAACCGGAAATTTGCTTACCGGTGTTACGCCGTAACAACAGTTCTGCTTAAATTGATCACACATAAATTTTATGCAATCACCAAAGGAACAACTTCGCCGGGGCTGCCCGGTAGCAGGTTCCTTTTGCTGCGTCCAGGTAACATTTTTTGATGCGCATAAACTTCGTTTGCAGCCAACAAAGAAAATAGCAAAGGCAACCGCCCGCCCGTGCCTGCCGATATAGAAGTCTCTATTGCTGCAGGCGGAGTGCCCTCGATACAGGCAAGCAGGCGAAGCTGCGGAACTCGCACGATCAGCAGCACGGCCACTCAATACACTGTTGGCTCAGCCAACTTACGCGTTTTTGTTTAGCCAAAGCTGTTGCCTGATATTGCAAGGCAACGCATTTTCATCCAACAACTCCGCTGTTTGCTGCCTATCTTCGGCGGCGCTCAGGGGGTGAGACGGATACGCCTTGCGCAGAAAAAATCCGGTCTTATAACCACTTTACGAAAGTCCTACCAATCTCTGCGTAACATCAGTTACTTA
>CAIWRI010000033.1 GCA_903915035.1 uncultured Nitrosomonadales bacterium
GGTCTGCGCTTTGCGATTCGCGAAGGTGGTCGTACTGTCGGCGCGGGTGTAGTTGCAAAAGTCATCGAGTAAATAGTATGCGAAGGGTCAAGGGAGGAGAGGAAAGGGTTTAACCCTTCTCCCTTTTCTCTTCTCTCTTCTCGTATTATTGCTTGCATATAGTATTCAGTGCGAATATAATGCGCCCCCTCACTTGAGTGATTTCAAGTGAGTTTGTTCTTTAATTAGCGGCATTGCCGCAGCAAGTCAGAGAAAATTATGCAAAGTCAAAAAATTCGCATTCGCCTGAAAGCATTCGATTATCGTTTAATCGATCAATCAGCTGCACGTATTGTTGAAACAGCCAAGCGCACTGGCGCGGTGGTTAATGGTCCTGTGCCCTTGCCAACTAAAATTGAGCGTTTCGACGTTTTGCGTTCACCTCACGTAAATAAGACTTCGCGTGATCAATTCGAAATCCGTACTCATTTACGTTTAATGGATATCGTTGATCCAACTGATAAGACAGTTGATGCATTGATGAAGCTGGATTTGCCAGCTGGCGTAGATGTGGAAATCAAGTTGCAGTAAAAAAGAGTTGTAGGGGCGTAATTTATTGCGCCCGTACGCATAATCGGCCGACCAATTGTAGTTGGCCCCTTAACAAGAGGAAATAAAAATGAGCTTAGGACTTGTCGGTCGCAAGATTGGCATGACCCGCGTATTTACTGAAGACGGATCATCGTTGCCGGTAACTGTGCTGGAAGTGTCTAATAATCGTGTTACTCAGGTTAAATCCGTTGCTATCGATGGTTATACCGCTGTGCAATTGGCACATGGTGTTCGTCGCGCAACCCGCGTCAGCAAAGCTGCCGCAGGACACTACGCTAAAGCGGGTGTGGAAGCCGGAAGTGCACTGAAGGAATTTATCGTATCACCTGATCATGGTCTTGAAGCCGGTGCTGTAGTCAGTGTCGAAATTTTTCAGGTCGGTCAACTCGTTGATGTAACTGGTACGACTAAGGGTAAAGGCTATGCCGGTACCATCAAGCGTCACCACTTTAAATCAGGCCGAGCATCTCACGGTAACTCAAAGTCACATAACGTACCGGGTTCTATCGGTATGGCGCAAGATCCTGGTCGTGTATTTCCAGGTAAGCGCATGACGGGGCATCTGGGTGATGAACAGCGCACAGTACAAAATTTACAAATCGTTCGTGTCGACGTGGCTCGTCAATTGTTGCTGGTTAAAGGCGCCGTTCCCGGTTGCACAAACAGCAAAATTATCGTGCGTCCGGCAGTCAAGGCAGGTGCCTAATGGAACTTAAAGTCATTAATGATCAAGGTGCTTCATCCGCAAATCTGAATGCTTCTAATGAAGTGTTTGGCCGTGGTTATAACGAAGATCTGGTACATCAACTGGTAACAGCTTATCAGGCCAATGCACGTTCCGGAAACAGCAAGCAGAAAAGCCGTTGCGAAATTGCTAAAAGTACTCGTAAGCCATTTGCGCAAAAAGGGACTGGTCGTGCTCGTGCAGGTATGGCTTCCAGTCCGTTGTGGCGTGGTGGTGGTAAGATTTTCCCGAACACCGGCGAAGAAAACTACAGTCAAAAAGTTAACCGCAAGATGTATCGCGCAGGTTTTGCAGCGATTCTGTCTAAGCTGGTGGCTGAGAATCGTCTGACAGTTATCGAAGATATTACCGTTGATGCACCTAAAACCAAACTGTTAGCTGATAAAGTTAAGGGTTTTGGAATTGCCGGTCGTATTCTGGTTATCACCGACACTATGGATGAAAATCTGTACTTGTCATCACGTAATCTGCCTAACGTGCTGGTTCTGGAAGCTCATCAAGCTGATCCTGTCAGTCTGGTTCGTTTTCCAAATATCGTAGTGACGCGTGCAGCGGTAGCTAAATTTGAGGAGATGTTCGCATGAGTGCACAACCATTTAGTCAAGAGCGTTTGATGAAGGTTTTGGTCGCGCCGCTGATCTCTGAAAAAGCAACTTATGTCGCTGACAAGTTTGAACAGGTCGCTTTTAAGGTTACTACGGATGCAACAAAGCCGGAAATTAAGGCTGCAGTTGAGCTCATGTTTAATGTTATTGTTGAGAGTGTTCAGATTGCAAACGTCAAGGGCAAAGTTAAACGCTCAGGTCGTTTTGTCGGGCGTCGCAATAACTGGAAGAAAGCTTACGTTTGTCTTGCTTCCGGTCAAGAAATTAACTTCGCTGTAAGCGAGCAAGGATAATTATCATGGCATTGATTAAACTAAAACCTACTACACCGGGCCAGCGCGCAGTTTTGCGCGTAGTAAACAAAGAACTGCATAAGGGTAAGCCTGTTGCAGCTTTGCTGGAAAAGCAAACAAAGACTGCCGGCCGTAATAATAACGGTCATATCACTACCCGTCATATGGGCGGTGGTCATAAGCAGCATTACCGTCTGATTGATTTCAAGCGCAGTAAGGACGGAATTCCTTGTGTAGTTGAGCGTCTTGAGTACGATCCTAATCGTAGTGCTAATATTGCACTGCTGTTATATGTCGATGGTGAACGTCGCTATATTATTGCTCCTAAAGGTATTTCAGCAGGTGCGGCTTTAGTCAGCGGATCTGAAGCGCCAATTCGTGTTGGTAATGCAATGCCATTGCGTAATATTCCTGTCGGTTCAACTATACATTGCATCGAAATGTTGCCAGGCAAGGGTGCGCAATTGGCGCGTTCTGCAGGTACTTCCGTGCAGTTGCTGGCGCGTGACGGTAGTTATGCTCAATTGCGTTTGCGCTCAGGCGAAATCCGCAAAGTGCATATCGACTGTAAAGCGACCTTGGGCGAAGTGGGTAACTCCGAGCATAGCCTGCGCTCTATCGGTAAAGCGGGTGCGATGCGCTGGCGTGGTGTTCGTCCTACCGTTCGCGGTGTGGTCATGAACCCGGTAGATCACCCGCACGGTGGTGGTGAAGGTAAGACTGCAGCAGGTCGTCATCCGGTTAGCCCATGGGGTGTTCCGGCTAAGGGCTTCCGCACTCGTCGAAACAAGCGCACAAACGGTATGATCGTGCGTCGTCGTTTTAAGGCTTAAGGGGTAATTAAACATGGCACGTTCCATTAAAAAAGGTCCATTCGTTGATGCACATCTGCTCAAAAAAATTGAGACAGTACGCGCAACAAATGATAAGCGCCCGGTAAAAACCTGGTCTCGCCGTTCTACGGTGTTGCCTGAGTTCGTCGGTTTGACGATTGCAGTGCATAACGGTAAGCAACATATTCCCGTTTTTGTATCTGAAAATATGGTTGGTCACAAGTTAGGTGAATTTTCTCTGACTCGTACTTTCAAGGGCCATGCTGCTGATAAAAAAGCAGTCAAGAGATAAGGGGGGTATGATGACTTTAACTACTGCAGTTGCAAAAAATATCCACCTCTCCGCACAAAAGGGTCGCTTGGTTGCGGATCAGATTCGCGGTTTGCCAGTTGCTCAAGCACTCAATATTTTGAATTTCAGCCCAAAAAAAGGTGCTGGAATTATCAAGAAAGCACTTGATTCTGCAATCGCTAACGCCGAGCACAATGACGGTGCTGATATTGACGAACTTAAAGTCAAGGTAATCTTTATTGATAAAGCTTCTTCGCTCAAGCGCTTCATGGCTCGTGCGAAGGGTCGCGGCAATAAGATCGAAAAACAGACTTGTCATATCACTGTTAGCGTCGGAAGCTGAGGATAAATTATGGGACAGAAAATTCACCCAACCGGTTTCCGGTTAAGTGTTCGCAAGAACTGGGATTCTAAATGGTATGCAAATAGTGCAAACTTTGCTGATATGTTGCTTAAAGACATTGAAGTGCGTGCTTACCTGAAAAAGAAATTGGCCTCAGCGATGGTTTCTAAAATCGTTATTGAGCGTCCTGCTAAAAGTGCAAAAGTGACCATTTACACAGCACGCCCGGGTATGGTTATCGGGAAAAAAGGCGAGGATATTGAAATCTTGCGTGCTGAGCTTCGCCGTCGTATGGGGTTGCAATCAGTAGATTTGGCGATTGAAGAAGTCCGCAAGCCTGAAATTGATGCGCAATTGATTGCAGACAATATCACGGCACAGCTCGAAAAGCGGATCATGTTCCGTCGTGCGATGAAACGTTCAATGCAAAACGCAATGCGTCTGGGTGCCCTGGGTATCAAGATCATGAGCGGCGGTCGGTTGAATGGTATTGAAATCGCCCGTACCGAGTGGTATCGCGAAGGCCGTGTGCCATTGCATACACTGCGTGCAGATATCGACTATGGTACCTCAGAAGCCAAAACGACTTACGGCATCATTGGTGTCAAGGTTTGGGTTTACAAGGGTGATATCGGTCAGGAAGTTGTAGTTCCTGCTGCAGAACCTGAAAAACGAGCAAAAAAGCCAGGAGCTAAGCATGTTACAGCCAGCTAGAAGAAAATACCGTAAAGAACAAAAGGGCCGTAATACCGGAATTGCTACACGTGGCAATAAGGTTAGTTTCGGTGAGTTCGGACTAAAGTCAGTTGCACGTGGTCGTTTGACTGCGCGTCAGATTGAAGCTGCACGTCGCGCGATGACGCGTCACATCAAGCGTGGTGGGCGTATCTGGATTCGTGTATTCCCGGATAAGCCAATTTCCAAAAAACCTGCTGAAGTTCGTATGGGTAATGGTAAGGGGAATCCTGAGTACTACGTCGCCGAGATTCAACCAGGCAAAATGTTGTACGAAATGGATGGGGTTGATGAAACATTGGCCCGCGAAGCATTTAAACTGGCATCTGCAAAGCTGCCCCTTGCGACGATGTTTGTCGTAAGACAAGTAGGTGAATAATCATGAAAGCAAGTGAACTTAAACTCAAGGCGAAGTCAGAATTGCAACAGGATCTGCTCTCTTTGACTCGTGCTCAATTCGGCTTGCGTATGCAAGTCGCCACGCAACAAATGACGAAGACCAGTGAAGTTCGCAATATTCGTCGTGACATTGCGCGTATCAAAACCGTTATGACGCAGAAGGATGTGCAATCATGAGCGAGACTACCGTTAAGCGTACCCTGACAGGTACTGTAACAAGTGACAAAATGGACAAAACGGTAACCGTTTTGGTCGAACGCAAAGTTAAACACCCGTTGCTGGGTAAGATTATTCGCGTTTCCAAAAAGTATCATGCTCACGATGAAAATAATGAGTGCAATACCGGCGATGTTGTAACGATTGAAGAGTGTCGTCCTCTTTCAAAAACCAAAGCGTGGCGTGTTGCCAAGGCAGCTTAGGTTTTTGCATTTAAATCGAAAATTCAGCTTGCAAATTATTTTAATTTGCATATAATACGCGGCTTCGTTACATCGCCGCTTGCGGCGTCCTTAACCCGAACGGGTTCCAAAACTGGCCGCTGCAAGCGGAAAAAGTTGGAGATTAAATAATGATACAAATGCAGTCTGTTTTAGATGTGGCTGACAATACCGGTGCACGTAAAGTTATGTGCATCAAGGTGTTGGGTGGTTCAAAGCGTCGTTATGCTTCCGTTGGTGATGTTATCAAGGTAAGTATTCGTGATGCAGCTCCGCGCGGTCGTGTAAAGAAAGGTGAAGTCTATAATGCTGTCGTTGTTCGTACAGCTTATGGCGTTCGTCGTTCAGATGGTTCTCTGGTTAAGTTCGATGGTAATGCAGCAGTTTTGTTGAATGCCAAGCTTGAGCCTATCGGAACACGTATCTTCGGGCCGGTAACGCGTGAATTGCGTACTGAAAAGTTTATGAAGATCGTTTCGCTTGCGCCTGAAGTGCTTTAGCGTTAACAGGTAGATTCGAGGAAAAACATGCGTAAGATTAAAAAGAACGATGACGTTATTGTGATCGCCGGCAAAGATAAGGGAAATCGTGGAAACGTGTTAAGCGTTATGGGCGATTATCTTTTGGTTGGTGGTATCAATAAAATCAAAAAACATCAAAAGCCTAATCCTGTAAAGGGTGAGTCTGGCGGTATTATCGAAAAAGAATCGAAAATTCATATTTCTAACGTGGCTGTTTACAATGCTGCTGCAGAAAAGGGTGATCGAGTCGGTATTAAAACGCTGGAAGATGGACGCAAAGTACGTGTGTTCAAGTCCAACGGCGAAGTTGTTGACGCTTAAGGGGTATAAGGCATGGCTCGTTTGTATGAGATTTACAAAGATAAAATCACTGCAGATCTTATAGCGCAATTTGGTTATAAGTCTGTGATGGAAGTACCGCGTATTGAAAAAATCACCCTGAACATGGGTGTTGGTGAAGCGGTTGCTGATAAGAAGGTTATGGATTTTGCTGTTGGTGATATGCAGAAAATTGCAGGTCAAAAGCCAATTGTGACGATGTCCAAAAAGTCTATCGCTGGTTTCAAGATTCGTGAAGGTTATCCGGTTGGTTGTAAGGTCACGTTGCGTAAAGATCGCATGTATGACTTTCTTGACCGTCTGATTTCAATCGCGATTCCGCGTATTCGCGATTTCCGTGGAATTTCAGGCAAGTCGTTTGATGGTCGTGGTAACTACAACATGGGTATCAAGGAACAGATCATATTCCCTGAAATTGAATATGAAAAAGTTGATGCCTTGCGTGGTATGAATATCACGATTACGACTTCCGCGAAGACTGATGATGAAGCACGCGCTTTGTTGTTGGCTTTCAAACTCCCATTAAAGAAATGAGGGATTACTAATGGCTAAGATGTCATTGATTAACCGCGATCTTAAGCGCCGTCAAATTGTTGAGAAATTCGCAGTAAAACGTGCTGAATTGAAAGCTGCAATTACTAACCTGAGCTTGTCCGATGAAGATCGTGCTGCTGCTCGTTTAAAATTGCAAGCTCTGCCCAGGGATTCCAGTCCGGTACGTTTGCGCAATCGCTGCGCTTTGACAGGACGCCCTCGCGGAACATTCAGGAAATTTGGTTTGGGTCGCATCAAGGTACGTGAATTTGCGATGCGTGGTGAGATTCCAGGGATCACTAAGGCTAGCTGGTAGGAGTAATAAATATGAGCATGAATGATCCGATTTCCGATATGTTGACGCGCATTCGTAATGCGCAGATGGCTGAAAAAGCCAGCGTATCTATGCCATCTTCAAAAATGAAGGTTGCAATTGCTGAAGTTCTTAAAGAAGAAGGCTATGTTGATGGCTTTAAAATCGAACAAGGTGAGCCTGGTAAGGCGACACTTGAAATCGGTCTGAAGTACTATAGCGGACGCCCAGTTATTGAAAAAATTCAGCGCATCAGTCGTCCCGGATTGCGTATTTACAAGGGTAACACCGATATTCCTAAGGTTATGAATGGCCTGGGTATCGCGATTGTTTCTACTTCGAAGGGTTTGATGACTGACCGTAAAGCACGCGCCAATGGTATTGGTGGCGAAGTGTTGTGCGTCGTCGCGTAGTGAGGTAAATATGTCTAGAGTAGCCAAGAATCCTGTCGTAGTGCCTAGTGACGTAATCGTTGCTATGGTTGCGAATGAAATATCGATTAAAGGCCCGTTGGGAGAACTCAAACGTATCCTGACAGCTGATGTAAAAGTGGTTCACGAAGGCGATAGCTTGAAGTGTTCTGCAACCAGTAGCAGCAAGCAGTCTAATGCAATGTCCGGTACGATACGTGCATTGCTGGCTAACATGGTTCAAGGCGTAAGCAAAGGCTTTGAACGTAAATTGCTGCTCGTTGGTGTGGGTTACCGTGCGCAAGCTGTTGGCGAAACACTTAATTTGACCTTGGGATTTTCTCATCCGGTCTCTTATGTTATGCCGGAAGGTGTTGTTGTGACAACTCCGACACAAACTGAAGTGGTTTTGAAAGGTGCTGACAAACAGCGCGTAGGTCAGGTTGCCGCAGAAATTCGTGCTTACCGTTCACCTGAGCCATATAAGGGCAAGGGTGTTCGTTATAGTGACGAAGTGGTAATCATGAAAGAAACCAAGAAGAAATAATTGAGGCGGATATGTTGAATAAAAAAGCATCTCGTCAGCGCAGAGCACGCAAAACCCGTGCCCGCATTGCTGAACAAAGAACAGTACGTCTTGCAATCAACCGTACAAACTTGCATATCTACGCGCAGATCATTTCTGCCTGTGGTGGTAAAATTCTTGCAAGTGCATCCAGTCTTGAGGCTGAGGTGTCTAAGGATCTGGCAAGTGGTGGAAACATTGCAGCTGCGGCTCTCGTAGGCCAACGTATCGCTGAAAAGGCGAAGAGTGCAGGTATCACTCAAGTTGCCTTTGATCGTTCCGGTAATCGTTATCATGGTCGTGTTAAGGCGTTGGCAGAAGCTGCGCGTGAACATGGTCTGCAGTTCTAATTGGAGTTGAGCAATGGCTAAGCCGCAAGGAAAAATGCAAAAAGAGGAACGCGATGATGGCATGATCGAAAAAATGATCGCCGTAAATCGTGTAACCAAGGTTGTTAAGGGTGGTCGGATCATGGGCTTTGCTGCACTGGCTGTAGTCGGTGATGGTGATGGTCGTATTTCCATGGGCAAAGGTAAGTCCAAGGAAGTGCCTGTCGCTGTGCAAAAAGCGATGGAAGAATGCCGTCGCAATCTTTTCAAAGTGAATCTTAAAAACGGCACTTTGCATCATGCTGTTATTGGTACTCACGGTGCGGCTCGCGTTTTGATGCGCCCTGCAGTTGAAGGTACGGGCATTATTGCCGGTGGCGCAATGCGTGCGGTATTTGAAGCTGTTGGCGTTCGTGATGTATCTGCGAAGAGTCTGGGTTCAAGTAATCCATACAACGTCGTTCGTGCAACATTAAATGGTCTTCGTGCTTTGAATGCGCCGTCAGAAATTGCGGCCAAACGCGGCAAGACTATCGACGAAATTCAGGGGTAAGAAATGACAGTTGCTAAAACAATTAAAGTGACACAGATCAAAAGCATGATAGGCACCAAGGAATCGCATCGCGCGACTCTGCGTGGCTTAGGTCTGCGTCGTATCAATCACACCGTCGAACTCGAAGATACACCCTGTGTTCGCGGTATGATTAACAAAGTTTTTTACCTGGTTAAATACGAGGCTCAATAATGCAACTTAATACTATTCAAGCAGCATTAGGCGCAAAGCACGCCAAGCGTCGTGTGGGTCGTGGTATCGGCTCCGGATTGGGCAAGACCTGCGGTCGTGGTCATAAGGGTCAGAAGTCTCGTGCAGGTGGCTTTCACAAGGTAGGTTTTGAAGGCGGTCAAATGCCTTTGCAACGCCGTTTGCCTAAACGCGGTTTTGTCTCGCTGACTCGTAACGACACGGTTGAAGTGCGCTTGTCTGATTTGCAAAGTTTACCAGTAGATCAAATTGATCTGTTGGCCTTGAAGCAGGCAGGTATCGTTCGTGCCGGTGCTCTGGCAGCTAAAGTGTTCCTTTGTGGTGAAATCACTCGCGCAGTGAAATTACAGGGTTTGCTTATCACCAAAGGTGCTCTTGCAGCGATTGAAGCCGCTGGCGGCAGCGTTGAAGCTTAAGGCTGAATCGTGAGCAAGCCTGCTAAGGAAGCACCAAAGTCCAAATACGGTGATTTAAGTTCTCGTCTGTGGTTTTTGTTAGGCGCACTGGTTGTGTACCGTATCGGTGCACATATCCCGGTTCCAGGAATTGATCCGGTTGTGCTGGCTGACTTGTTCAAGACACAGAAAAACGGTATCCTTGGCATGTTTAACATGTTCTCGGGTGGCGCGTTATCCCGTTTTACGCTGTTTGCACTTGGTATCATGCCGTATATTTCGGCTTCAATTATCATGCAACTGGCTTCTATAGCCGTTCCGTCGCTTGAAGCATTGAAGAAGGAAGGTGAGTCCGGTCGTCGAAAGATTACTCAGTACACACGTTACGGTACCCTTGGCTTGGCAGTATTTCAATCATTTGGTATTTCGGTTGCTTTGCAGGCTCAGCCAGGTTTAGTCTTGCATCCCGGTTCGATGTTTCAGATGACGACCATGATCACGCTGATTACCGGCACCATGTTTCTTATGTGGCTGGGGGAGCAGATTACTGAACGTGGTTTGGGAAATGGTATCTCGCTGATTATTTTCGCAGGTATTGCAGCCGGTTTGCCGCATGCCATCGGAAGTACGCTTGAACTTGCAAGAACAGGCGCTTTTTCCATTCCTCTGGTGTTGTTCCTGTTTGTGGGTGCAATTGCTGTGACGGCTCTGGTGGTGTTTGTCGAGCGCGGTCAACGTAAAATATTGGTAAACTATGCCAAGCGTCAGGTTGGTAACAAGGTTTATGGTGGACAAAGTTCCCATTTACCTTTAAAACTAAACATGGCTGGTGTGATTCCTCCGATTTTTGCTTCAAGCATGATTTTATTTCCCGCAACGATCGCAGGTTGGTTCGGTAATACGCCTGGTTTGAGTTGGCTTAAAGATGCAAGTCAGATGTTGTCTCCGGGTCAGCCTGTTTATGTTTTGGCTTATGCTGGTGCAATATTCTTCTTCTGTTTTTTCTACACGGCCTTAGTTTTCAGTCCCAAGGAAACTGCGGATAACCTGAAAAAGAGTGGTGCTTTTTTACCTGGGATACGTCCAGGTGAGCAAACTGCCAAGTATGTTGAGAAGATCATGTTGCGATTGACATTGATAGGTGCTGTTTATATTACGCTGGTTTGTTTGCTGCCAGAGTTTCTTGTCGTAAAGTTCAATGTGCCATTTTACTTCGGTGGTACTTCATTGTTGATTCTGGTTGTGGTGACAATGGATTTTATGGCACAAGTGCAGTCCTATTTGATGACACACCAGTATGACAGTTTGCTGAAAAAGGCTAATTTTAAAGGTGGGTTGTCACGCTAATGGCAAAAGAAGATGTAATTCAAATGCAAGGTGAGATTGAAGAATCGTTGCCAAATGCTACATTCCGTATCAAATTGGAAAATGGCCATGTTGTTTTAGGTCATATTTCAGGCAAAATGCGTATGCACTATATTCGTATTTTGCCTGGAGATAAGGTAACGGTGGAGTTGACTCCTTATGATTTGAGCCGCGCTCGTATCGTATTCCGTGCCAAATAGTTAATAGTCAGGAGAAGTAAATGAGAGTTCAAGCATCAGTAAAAAAGATCTGCCGTAACTGCAAGATCGTTATTCGTAAACGTGTTGTGCGTGTAATTTGCACTGAGCCACGTCACAAGCAACGCCAGGGTTAATTTTCCTACTCTGGTTTTTGATGATATAATTTTCGTTTTTTTTAGATAGGGCAGCTGCATGGCACGTATTGCAGGGGTTAATATCCCAAATCATCAACACACTGTAATTGCTTTGACGGCAATTTATGGTATCGGACGAGTCCGCTCGCAGATCATTTGTACAGCCGCAGGGGTAACACCGAGCGTCAAGATGAAGGATTTGACGGACGCAGAAATTGAAAAGCTGCGTGAAGAAGTCGCCAAGTTCACGGTAGAAGGTGATCTTCGTCGCGAAACGACGATGAATATCAAGCGTCTTATGGATTTAGGTTGCTATCGTGGTGTTCGTCATCGTCGTGGCCTTCCTTGTCGCGGACAGCGTACCCGCACCAATGCGCGTACACGTAAAGGTCCCCGCAAAGCTATCTCCGGTTCCAAGAAGTAAGTTTGCTCAAACGCATTAGAGGATAGAATAATGGCTAAGCCAAGCACGAAAGTGCGTAAAAAAGTAAAAAAGAATGTGGTCGAAGGAATTGCCCATGTTCACGCTTCCTTTAACAATACCATCGTGACTATCACGGATCGACAGGGCAATGCTCTGGCATGGTCCACGAGTGGCGCGAATGGATTTAAGGGTTCGCGTAAGAGTACCCCATTTGCTGCACAGGTCGCTGCTGAAGTTGTCGGCAAGTCTGCTGCTGAATGTGGAGTTAAGAATATTGAAGTGCGTATCAAGGGCCCGGGTCCTGGTCGTGAATCTACAGTACGTGCATTGAATGCAGCTGGTTTTAAGATCACAAGCATTTCTGATATTACGCCGGTGCCACACAATGGTTGCCGTCCGCCTAAAAAGCGTCGTATCTAATTTATTTGGGAGTTGATCTTGGCTAGAAATCTTGATGCAAAATGCCGTAAGTGCCGTCGTGAGGGTGAAAAGCTCTTTCTGAAAGGCGAAAAATGCTTTACTGATAAATGTGCATTTGAGCGCCGCGCTTATCCGCCTGGTCAGCATGGCCAGCGCCGTAATACCCGCTTATCCGAGTATGGTGGTCAGTTGCGTGAAAAACAAAAAGTACGTCGTATTTATGGCGTTCTTGAGCGTCAGTTCCGTCTGGTTTACAAGCGTGCTGCCGCAGCAAAGGGTATTACCGGTGAATCGCTGCTGCAAATGCTGGAAGCACGTTTGGATAATGTGACTTATCGTATGGGTTTTGGCGCATCTCGTGCTGAATCACGTCAGATTGTTCGTCACAACGGATTGCTGGTTAACGGCAAGCGTGTAAACATTCCTTCTTATCTTGTTCGCCCAGGCGACGTGATCGAAGTGGCTGATAAATCCAAGGCACAATTGCGTATTAAAGCGGCTCTTGCAGCGGCTGAAACTCGTGGTTTCCCTGAATGGATTGAAATGGACACTAAGGCGTTCAAGGGTACATTTAAAGCCAACCCTCAACGTGCTGAACTGCCTGCAACCATCAACGAGCATCTCGTGGTTGAGTTGTATTCCAAGTAATCCACGCGGAGTAGCTAATGTATAACAATGATTTTTTGAAGCCTCGCATTATTGAAGTTCAAAAGATTTCCGAGACCCAGGCTAAAGTGGTCATGGAGCCTTTTGAACGTGGTTTTGGCCATACGTTGGGCAATGCGCTACGTCGTATTTTACTGTCATCCATGGCCGGTGCTGCTCCGACTGAAGTCAGGATGGCGGGCGTTTTGCATGAGTATGCTACGATTGACGGTGTGCAAGAGGACGTTGTAGACATTCTGTTGAATCTTAAGGGTGTTGTGTTGCGTTTACATGGTTTGAACGAAGTTGTCCTGACATTAAAGAAGGATGGTTTTGGTGTGGTCACAGCAGCTGACATCAGTGAAAATGCGGATGTGGAAGTCTTAAATCCTGATCATGTGATTGCACATTTAACTGCAGGCGGTAAGTTGGATATGCAGATTAAAGTTGAGCAAGGACGTGGTTATGTTTCAGCGATTTCCCGTCAATTGCCAAATGAAACGCGTGCAGTTGGACATATCGCGCTGGATGCTTCATTTAGTCCAGTCAGTCGTGTCAGTTATGCAGTTGAAAGTGCGCGTGTAGAACAACGCACTGATCTTGATAAACTGATTATGACCATTGAGACTAACGGTGCAATTGATCCTGAACAGGCTATTCGCAATGCTGCGCGTATCCTTGTTGACCAGTTCTCCGTGTTTGCTGCGCTTGAAGGTACTGAACCTATTGTTGAAAAGGAACATGTTCCTCAGGTAGATCCTATTCTGTTGCGTCCGGTTGATGATCTGGAATTGACTCCGCGTTCTTCCAATTGTTTGAAGGCACAAAGCATTCATTACATTGGCGATCTGATTCAATACAGTGAAAACGATTTGTTGCGTACGCCGAATTTGGGTCGTAAGTCTCTGAATGAAATAAAACAGATTCTTGCTGAGCACAATTTGTCGCTGGGTATGAAACTGGAAAACTGGCCTGTCGCGGCTGCTTAATACTGCGCGACTGATAGCCGTTAGTAGAATAACTGAAGTTTAAGAGAGGCAAATTATGCGTCACCGTTTAGGATTAAGAAAACTCAACCGTACCAGCAGTCACCGTCTGGCAATGTTCCGCAACATGACAGTTTCCCTGTTGCGTCATGAAGTCATTAAGACTACCCTGCCTAAGGCCAAGGAACTGCGTCGCGTTGCAGAACCTATCCTGACGCTGGGCAAGACACCGACACTGGCTAATCGTCGTCTGGCATTTGCCCGTCTGCGTGACCGTGAAATGGTAACCAAGTTGTTTGATGAACTGGGTCCACGCTACGCAACACGCAACGGTGGTTATCTGCGTGTGCTTAAGTTTGGTTTCCGTCAAGGCGACAATGCACCTATGGCATTGGTAGAGCTGATGGATCGCCCGGCTGACGCTGAAATTGTGGATGCCGAATAAGTATTAAATAATACTGATTCAACCAAAAAAGCCGGATTAGTCCGGCTTTTTTGCTATACGCCTGCTTTTCTGTTTTACTATCGCGGCAGATTTGAAATGCAGAAAAAAATGAGTCATTTTGAAGTATCTATCTTTCTGATTTTAATTATATAGCACTTGTTCTTGATGTTTATATTACCGAATATTCCTTCAGGTAGCATTCTCGGCCTGAATTACAGTGGCATGCACGAAAGTGCCATTGCTATCGTGGCACCTGATGGTACACCTGTATTTGCCGCTGCCTTGGAGCGATTTACACGAGTCAAGCAGGATGGTCGCCCCCCTTTTGTTTTGATGGAGCAATTACCATGGAATAAAATTTCCAAGGTCGCTATTTCAACAGAAAAAAACTTCGTGAGGCCTGAATTCAGCGAAAGCAAATTGTTGCCAACCCGACTACAGCAAGTGCGTGCTGACGGTTTAAGGCACGGTAAGACTTTTTATGATTTTCTCGACCAGTTGCCTTGTGAAAAAGAATTCGTTTGCCATCAGTTCGCTCATGCGGCATCGGCCTTTTGGGGTAGCGGGTTTGATCAGGCATTGTGCCTGACCTACGATAGTGGGATGTGTAATAGTCCCTGGTTCGGAGGGCTTTACACAGCAGATCGCACTAATGGTATCCACCCTCTCGATCAGTTTAGCGCCTTGCACTATGCCAAGGTAACTTCACTTTACGCCTTTGTCACCGCACTTATTGGCTTCACTCCCAATAAACATGAGGGCAAGATATGTGGGCTTGCTGCTTATGGACAGCCAACGGAAACTTCGCGAAGTTTACTCAGAAAGTGGTTTGAAGAAGATTTTCAGGCAATTGAATCGCTCATGGAACGGGCGTTCGTCCATGAAACAATTCAATTACCGTTAACTCAGAAAGCGAAAATTAAACCATTCCGTGATGCTGTCAACGTTTTCAGTAAGCAGGAATTGGCGGCCACCGTTCAAGAGTTTGCTGAACAGCATGTGTTGGAATTGTTGAGTAAAGCACAATCGCTGGGTTGGATGAGCGACAACATCTGTTTGGCAGGCAGTCTGTTTGCCAATGTGAAAATTAATCAGCGTGTTGTTGACGCGGGTTTCAAGCTCCTGTTCGTCGCACCGCCAATGACTGATGATGGTAGCGCACTGGGTGCTGCCTGGCATGTGCTTTCAAGGCAGTCGGGATTTTTACCTCAGCCCTTACACTCAATGTACCTCGGTCCGGCTTATGCCAGGGAAACAGTTCAACAGTTGCTGGAGACTGAGTTAGTCAGGTTTTCCATGCACACGCTACCTGCGCGGAAAGTGGCCGAACTATTGGCCGCCGGGGCTGTTGTTGCAGTATTTCAAGGTGCAATGGAATTCGGCCCTCGCGCTCTGGGCAATCGCTCAATACTGGCGCAGGCAACAGATATAAGTATCAACTGTAGCTTGAATTCCCGTCTCAATAGAACTGAATTCATGCCCTTTGCTCCTATATCTCGCATCGAGGATGCTGAGGAATATTATCTGGATATCGCCAGTGTCAGCCATGCTGCTGAATTCATGACGGTAACGGTTAACTGTACTGGCCGTATGAAAGCGGCTTGCCCGGCAGTTGTCCATATTGACGGGACTGCACGTCCGCAGTTGATTGGAGAACAAAACAATCCATTCGTGCATTCAGTGCTGTCACATTACAAGCTGCTTACCGGCACACTTGCGCTGGTGAATACTTCATTTAATATTCACGAGGAACCTATTGTTTGTTCGCCGCAAGATGCGCTTCAGGGATTTTTCGAATCAGGTCTCGATTATCTTTATTTCGGTGATGGCTATCTCGTGTCATTCGCGGAAAACAAAGAAGTTGCCTTGAAATACCGGCAGAATAAACTTCCTACCAGTGGGGCACTTACGTGAAGCGATACACAAGAGCAGATTCACTGTCTTGATGAATCTGTTCATGCCAAACTGATGGTCTGAAAGGTCCGATTACATCGGCTACCGGTAAGTCTGCAATATTGATTTTGTATGGTGGATGTACAATTCATATTTGATGATAGCTGTGTGGATAATTAATCACCAAATTTATCCATTGCAAGCTGCGCTACTTCCGGCTCCCATAAAAAATGGCGCGTTATTACCTTAATTCTCCTTGAGACAAAATCCTGTCGCGCAGGATACGGCTGTCGGTTGCAGAAAGCCTTTGGAGCAGGGCTTCAGAGAGGGTTATAATCACGCCAATTCCAATACAAAACCAATACAAAATCGTTGAAAAATGCTCCGGTTTTGCTGTATTGCTTTAACCACTACCAATTATCGTTAAACGCCTAAGCGCGTGTCAGGCACCTCGACGATGCCGATGTCAGGTTCGTTGGTGCTTTGATTTTTAAGGAAATAATATGAGTTTGAAATGCGGTATCGTAGGTCTGCCTAATGTCGGTAAATCCACCCTGTTTAATGCCTTGACCAAGGCGGGAATTGCGGCGGAGAATTATCCCTTCTGTACTATTGAACCTAATGTCGGCATCGTCGAAGTGCCTGATCCGCGCATGGCTGAGCTGGCTAAAATCGTCAAGCCGCAACGTATGCAACCCGCCATCGTTGAATTCGTCGATATCGCAGGACTGGTGGCCGGTGCGTCCAAGGGCGAAGGCCTGGGTAACCAGTTTCTGGCCAATATCCGCGAGACCGATGCGATTGTTAACGTGGTGCGCTGTTTCGATGATGAAAATGTGATCCATGTATCAGGACGTATTGATCCGCTTTCCGACATCGAAGTCATTATCACTGAACTTGCGCTGGCCGATATGTCTGTTGTCGAGCGTACCTTGCATCGCGATGGCAAAAAAGCCAAGTCCGGCGACAAGGACGCACAAAAACTAGTCGCCGTGCTGGAAAAACTATTGCCCCACCTGAATCAGGGCTTGCCCGCGCGTACATTTTCCTTGAGCGATGAGGATAAGGAAATTCTAAAACCGTTGTGCCTGTTGACCATCAAGCCTGCCATGTATGTCGGTAACGTGATGGAAGATGGCTTTGAGAATAACCCGCACCTTGACCGTCTGCGTGAACATGCCGCTCTTGAGGGGGCGCCGGTGGTCGCTTTGTGCGCTAAAATTGAAGCCGAACTGGCTGATCTGGATGATGCAGACAAGAAGGAGTTTCTGGCCGATTTAGGCTTGGATGAACCCGGGCTCGATCGCCTGATCCGCACCGGTTATCAGTTGCTCGGATTGCAAACCTATTTTACGGCCGGCGTAAAAGAAGTGCGCGCCTGGACTATTCATAAGGGTGATACCGCGCCGCAAGCCGCAGGCGTGATCCACACCGATTTTGAACGCGGATTTATTCGCGCGCAGACCATTTCCTTCGACGATTTTATCGCTTGCGGTGGAGAAGCGGGTGCCAAGGAAAAGGGCAAGATGCGCGTTGAAGGCAAGGAATACGTGGTGCATGACGGCGACGTAATGAATTTCCTGTTTAATGTCTAGTGCAGGTACAAGGAGCACGCTACAAGGCACACCAGTGGCTTTTCCTTGTCGCTTGAACCTTGAGGCTGACTTTAACTTGAACCTTGAACCTTGAACCTTGAACCTGTCTCTATGACTCCGCGTACCTGGCAATTGTTGCGACGGCTCAGCGATGGCGATTTTCATTCGGGCGATGCGCTGGGCAGACAGTTGGGCGTTTCTCGTGCAACAGTATTCAATGCGCTGGCAGAGGTGGCTAGTCATGGCATCGTGCTGCAGCGGATAAGGGGACGCGGTTACCGGCTAGCTGATGCCTGGGAATGTCTGCATGCACCTGAAATTACTCAGGCGCTGGGTGATGCCGCTAAACTATTCAGCATTGAAATTCTGCAGCAGGCGACCTCCAGCAATACTGAATTGTTGCGGCGAGCCACGCAGTCGGCACAAAGCGGCAGTGTGCTGGCGGTCGAGTTGCAGACGGCGGGTCGCGGTCGTATTGGTCGTGTCTGGTATTCCGGTCTGGGTAATGCATTAACTTTTTCACTGTTGTGGCGCTTTGATTGCGGTTTGAACGGCTTGTCGGGATTGAGTCTGGCCGTCGGTCTGGGGATAATTCGCGCCCTGCAGAAATTCAACGTGACAGGGCTAGGCTTGAAATGGCCGAATGATATTCTCACTCCTTATGGCAAGCTGGGCGGTGTTCTGATCGAAGCGCAGGGTGATATGTATGGTCCCAGCACAGTGGTCATTGGCATCGGCATCAATTGCACTCTGCCACTAACAATAGAGCAGCGCATTACCCAGTCGGCGGCGGCAATCAATCAGTTCTGTGCTTCGCCGCCTGGCCGTAATCAGTTACTTGCCGCCGTGCTAAAGGAACTGGCAAATGTGCTGGATGAGTTTTCCCGCAACGGTTTTTCTACCATGCGGGCTGAGTGGGAGCAATATCATGCTCAGCAAAATGCACAGATTGAATTGCAAATGCCGGATGGCAAACTAATTAGCGGCATTGCGCGCGGTGTCAGCGATGGAGGAGAACTCATGCTGGAAACGCGGGACGGTGTCAGGCAGTTCAATTCCGGCGAAGTGGGTGCCCGCTCATGATCAAATTGCTGATTGATGCCGGCAACAGTAATATCAAACTCGCTGTCGTAGCGGGCGATCGCTGCTTGTCCACGGCAATTTTTCCGACCAGTCAGCCGATTGATCTGGCTTTAGCCGCTAATTTCGCGGTACAGCAGGTGTATGTCAGCAATGTCGCAGGTCGCGATGTCGCCGCGCGGATCACTGACGCTTGTGCAGTGCATCATTGGTCGCCGCATTTTATTATTTCGCAGTCACTGCAGTGCGGGGTGCGTAATGGCTATCAGCAGCCCGGGCAGTTGGGATGCGATCGTTGGGCTATGCTGCTCGCTGCCTGGCATAGGGTAGGCGGTGCCTGTCTGATCGTGAGCAGTGGCACGGCGACAACCATAGATGCACTTTCCGTACGGGGCGAATTTACCGGCGGATTGATACTGCCGGGAATTGCCTTAATGCAAAGCAGTTTACGCAGTGGTACGGCGGGTTTGCAAGTGGCAGACGGTCATTATTCATCTTTCCCATGCAATACCAGCGATGCCCTGTTTAGCGGGGCAATTCAGGCCAGTTGCGGTGCGATACAGCGGCAATATGAGCTGCTTGCAGTAGCCGGTGCGCCGGTGTTGCTCAGCGGCGGCGCCGCTTCCCTGCTATTGCCGCATTTGCGCCTGCCGGTGCAAATGATGGATAACCTGGTATTGACGGGGTTACGGCTAATTTCACAGGATGCAGAATGAAAATATTTTTTTGGTTTTTAATCGCTGCGAATGTAATTTTGTTTACTGTAATGAAATCCGGCGTACTGGACGGCGGGGAGGCAGCATCAAAACTAGCCCCGTTGCATGCTGAAAAAATCATGTTGATGACCCAAGAACCGGCGCAATCCGCGCCTGTCGCCTCCGCACAATCCGCAGCGGCTTCCGCTCCACTTGCTGTTTCATCAGTCTCATCAGCCGTCGTGGCATCAGCCCCTTTGCCGTCCCCGGCAGCAACAGGCGCTTGCTACGAGTGGGGAGAGTTTTCGGGAGTAGGGCTAGAGCAGGTGAAAAAATCCCTGGACATACTTGCATTGGGTGATAAGTTGAGTCAACATGAGATTGAGCGGGTAACCGGATTCTGGGTCTATATCGCGCCGTCCGGTAACAAGCTTTTAGTCAGGCAAAAATTGTTCCAGCTCAATCGTCGTGGCCTGACCGGCTATTTTGTGGTGCAGGATGCCGGGGCGTGGCAAAACGCCATTGCGCTTGGGTTGTTCAGGAGTCGTGAGGCAGCTGAAGGTTACTTGCAGATTTTGCATGATAAAGGGGTGGCTTCAGCAGAAGTTGGCGAGCATGCAGGTAAAAGGCGTGCAACAGTGTTCGCTATTCATGGTGTTGATGCCAAAATGACCGCTAAACTGACTGCGTTACAAAAAGAATTTGCAACAAGTGAACTAAAAAGACAGCAATGTCATTGACAAAACTGCTACCAATCCGGATAATGCTGTCCTCTTTGGTGATATAGCTCAGGTGGTTAGAGCGCAGCACTCATAACGCTGAGGTCGGTGGTTCAAATCCACCTATCACCACCAAAATCTAGTTTTAAGCAGTCCTGAAACTACCCAAAACCCCTTATGGCATATCGCTTTAAGGGGTTTTTTGTTGTCTATGCGTTCCTGAGCGGTATTGTGCAATCCTGTGATTTTTGTTGGTACATCTGTTGGTATCTGGTAAATTGTTGGTACTTCGCCAGAAAATATACCAACAGGAAGGAATTTAAAATGCCACTTACCGTCATACAGATCAAGGCTTTGAAGGCAATCGACAAACCAAAGAAATCATCAGACGGTGGCGGCTTATACCTTTTTGTTCAGCCGGACAAAATAACGCGCAATGAAAATGACGACAAAGACACAATCACTGCCGGCGGCAAATATTGGCGGCTTGCCTATCGCTTCGACGGGAAACAGAAAACTTTGGCGCTGGGTGTATATCCTGCTGTCAGTCTGGCGGACGCAAGGGAAAAGCGGGAAGATGCACTCAAGCTGCTAAGATCGGGCAGTGATCCAAGCGGTGTTAGTCCATCTGCTGCGAAGAAGGAAAAAATATCTGTTGTTGTGGCGCTGACTGCAAGCAGCTTTGAAACAATCGCCCGTGAGTGGTTCGAGAAGTTTTCGCCCAACTGGAAAGAAAACCATTCAAGCAAAATCATTGCCCGACTTGAAAAAGATATTTTTCCATGGATCGGTACTCGCACCCTTTCTGAAATCAATCCCTCCGAACTGCTGGCCGTTGTCCGTCGTATCGAAAGCAGGGGCGCACTGGAAACGGCGCACAGGGCGCTGGCGTGTTGTGGTCAGATATTCCGTTATGCGGTAGCAACCGGACGCGCCGAGCGTGACCCTACGGGCGACTTGCGCGGTGCATTACCACCCTACAAAAAAGATAATCACTTTGCCGCGATTACCGACACGGCGCTAGTGGGTGAACTGATGCGAGACATTGACGGTTATTCCGGTTCGTTTGTGGTCAAGTGTGCCTTCAAACTTTCCCCGCTGCTGTTCGTTCGCCCGGGCGAATTGCGCCGTATGGAATGGTCAGAAGTTGATATTGAAAAAGCTGAATGGATTATTCCTGCCGAAAAAATGAAAATGGGTGTAACGCATATTGTGCCGTTAGCGCGTCAGGCTTTGGAAGTGTTGCGCGAAATCCATCCGCTGACCGGCAATGGTAAATATGTTTTTCAGGGTGAACGCGACCACGACCGCCCAATGAGTGACAACGCTGTCAGATCGGCCTTACGTCGCATGGGTTGGGCTAACGATGAAATGACCCCTCATGGCTTCAGGGCGATGGCTTCGACGATTCTGGATAACATGGGTTACAAACAGGAATGGCTCGAACGTCAGTTAGCGCATGAAGAACCCAACAAGATCAAAGCAGCATACAAGCGTGATTCATGGAAAATGTATCTTCCTGACCGCGTAAAGATGATGCAATCATGGGCGGACTATCTGGACGCATTAAAATCCGGCGCTGTTGTAATCCCATTCAATAAAGCGGCATAGGTTGCCGGACAAGCAATTCTGAGCTAATTTTGATAAAAATAAATTACCTTAAAATCAATCAGATGAAAAATTAATAAATTTAATTGTTGACATTTAAAAAACGCTAAATACAAGTATTTTTAATCCAGTAACGCCAGACAGATTCCTGTCGATTCTTTTGGCGCTGGCAGAGAAAACTTTAATTATGCTTTTGAAAGGTGTCAAAATGAAATCAAACGCAATCAATGAACCATCCACACAACTGGGCGTACAAGCATACCGTGTGTTACGTCGCAAACAGATAGAGCAGACATTCGGAATGTCTCGCAGCACCATCTATGCCCGACTTGATCCGAAATCAAAACAGTACGATCCAGCCTTCCCTCGCCCGATTCAACTGGGCGTATCGTCGTGTTCGATTGGATGGATTGAATCTGAAGTAAACGCGTATATCGCGCACCTTATCGCTGCCAGTCGTGCGTAAGGTGGCGATCATGGAAACGACAGGCGAAAAAATAGCGGCTTTGGGTGTCGAGACCCAAGCCGCTTATGCAACAAACTTCAAGCAGAATAATACCATAATTGCGATCAGCCGCATCATGCAATCCTTGCCGGTTGACGTGATTCTGATTGCGGCTGTATGCGTACCGCTTGCGCTGCAACTGGGCGGTGCATCATGGTAGATAATCACGTCCAATTCTTGAAAATTAAGAAACTGACAGGCAGTAACATAATCGCCATTGCTCATCGTCATAATTTGCGAGAAATTCAAGCCGAACGCGGTGCTGATAGCCACATTAACCCGCTCAAAACTTGTCTTAACGTGGTTTTGCGCGGCGCTGGAAATGCTGCTGATATTGCGGCGGAAGCTGTCCGGTTGATGCAAGCCGCAGATGTTTTGCCGCTTCGGAAGAATGCTGTCATGGCGCTGGAAGTTGTTATTAGCTTGCCGCCTGATTCCGGTATAGACGAAAAGGCTTTATTTGAAAAATCGGTTGAATGGGCTAGTTTTTTTGAAGTGCAGATTCTGAGCGCAATAATCCATAACGATGAAGCCTCGCCGCATATTCACATAATCCTATTGCCACTGTTCGACGGGCGCATGATAGGACATAGGCTTATGGGTAACAGGCAGCGCTTGCAGGCGATGCAAGCCGATTTTCATGCATCGGTAGGGCAAGCCTTCGGACTGGCAAGGCAAGCGCCTGTGAAGCGTTACAGCGCCGTTGTGAGACGCAATGCAGCGGATGCGATTGTCCACGCCTTGCAAAAGAACCAGAAAAAGTTAGACGACCCTGCTATCCGCGATGCTTTGCGAGATTGTCTTACTGAAACGATGGCATTAAATTTAATGACGCTGCTTAATCTGGAATTGCCCGAACCGGCTACACCGAAGAAAAAAACCTTTGCCGGTATCATGACGCAGAACAAGCCAGAACGGAAGATTAGAAACACTATAGCGAATATATCCGGTAAAAACACTATAGCGTTTACACCTGAAATCACACCTGAAAAAGTACAAACGCTATCCTGTGTAGCGTTTCCCATTTTATCTACTCTTCCCGCAGCGCAAAACAAGCTCAATTCGGAGCATCAACCCGATGGTCCAGACGACGACTACATCCGCACCCACGACGACGAACTGACCACCGGACACTGGGATGAACAGCGCGGCGAATGGATTACTTCACCACCACCCAGGAAGCGCACAACTTCCCCGGCCATGGCACAGGCAAGCGCTCATATTGCCCGCTGGCAGTCTGGGGCGATGGCATGAAGACTACTAACTTTCACAAAGACCTTGCCCTCAGTCAGTCACCAAAGATCACGGCGGCTATCTGGAAAATAATATCTGACCACTTCCCTGAAGCTGACGCAATCACACCCGCCGATATTGACGACGACAAAAAAGGGACGGATTACTGGATCGACTTTTCCAACGGCAAACGAGAATCGCTGGACTACAAAATCCGGTACAAGGATTACTACGACACAGACCCGCTGCACCGGACAGCCTTCATTGAACTGGTGGCAAACACCACATCAGGGAAATTAGGCTGGTCAATCGACCCGATGAAACAAACTGACCACGTGCTTTTCTACTACGCTGACACAGTATATTTCAAGTTTTACAGCGCACGTGAGCTTAGGGGGGCGATTCTGAAATATCTTAACCACCTGAAGAAATCAGGCCAACCATTTACGACGACCACAGCCACATTCAACGGCGGCAGTTACGAAAGCACTGGAATTGTGGTATCTCACGAAGAACTGGAAAGGTGCATTAGTGCATACAAGCACGTTAACCGCAAGGCCGCATAAGTTTTATACATAGACAGCACCCAAGCCGCAACTATCGCGGCAAGGGCGCTTAAAACGCATCAGACAATGAATAACAGCTATGAAACGAAATCAGGAATTACCAGAAGTCATTGAAGGCGAACATATACCCGCCCGCCCCCACGTCCTGAAGCCGGCAACGATCAGATTAAACACTATCCGCGATTGTCGCAGGGAGCTAGCCAAGGTCTACTGTGACGCACGACAAGGACGGATTGAAGCCGCTGAAGGTACGAAGCTCGCCTTTATGCTGACCGGATTATCCAAGATGATCGAAGTAGATATTCTCGAACAACGTATTCAAAAACTTGAAAGGAAAAGTAATGGCAACGCTTAATCAACGTATTGCAGCACTTGAGCTGGCGCAGCATTCCGGCGCAGGTAATGACGCGCAACTATTGGCCGATATTCACACTGCCAGGAACTGGTGGATAGCGAACGGTAGGGCAAAGGATATACAGCCGCCTGATTCATTCACTGACGGCGAACGGGTGGCGCTGGATGCCGTCCAAAGTGTCTGGGGGTTGGTGTAATGGCTAATCTTCAAAGTCGCATAGAACGGCTCGAAGCAGCAACACCGAAGAATGATTTTAGACCTCGCCCGTTAAGTTATTTTTATGGCGAGCCGCTGCCGGATGATTTTTACACTAACCCGAAATATATCAAGCCGCGTGGCCGCCCGCTTAAAGCGTTTTACAGCTTACCTGGCTGACAGCACCAGCAAAGCCCCTTACAAGCACCTTCCGCGCACCATGCAAGCATCATGCAATAGCTGGCCTAGCTACACGGCAGAAGCGAAGGAGCGGCAGAAGGCGGCGGGTGCTGAAAGAATGGCAAATGCAGATCGTGGTGAGCATGGTGTTGTCCAGCTTAAGCAACAAATTGCCGAAGCTGGTGACGAACCAAAAATCCCTAACAAAACATCAGCCGAACTTGCCGCCGAAGCCACTGGAGTGTTAACCGTTAACACTTCATGCTGATTGTTGCATGGCGCAAAAAACATCCAGCCGAAAATCTGGCCGGTCTATCCGAACGCACACCGGACGCAATACGAACGCATCAGTAACGCACCTGCAACGCATCAGTAACGGCGATGTAACGTTACAGCAACGGCAGGGTAACGGTTGTTGAACGTCTGTTGAACGTCTGTTGAACCCACTGGGTTACGACTGATAACCGACTGGGTTATTTTGGGTTAATCGGCGGGAAGCGATACAGAGCAGCAAAGCGAGACATAAAAATATTTGTTGGTACTTTTGTTGGTATATTTAAAATGAAGAAATTAAAAGACTGTTTAATTAGGTGGTTGCATAGCGATTCAATAGCACCTATCCCACCAAATTGATGTTTTAAGCGTGTTTAAAGCATATTAAAAGCCCTTACGGTATTGCTGTAAGGGCTTTTTCATGTCTATACAATGCTGAGTGTGAAAAAACGTGCGTACAATGTGATTTGACGTGTTGCCGCAGTGTGCTTTATCACCAGCTATATACTTGCAGCAGCTTAGAAAAATTAGCCGGGATGCGCGACATAAGCGGGCATGAACGACTGAAACCGGCAGGCACCCGGCCATTTTTCAAGCGGCACCATAAAGGTAATTATGTTCCGAGCTCTGCGACGTCCCGATGTGTTGTTCGTTACCCTGGCCGCTGCCGGTATCCTGATGGTCACCATGGGCATCAGGCAGTCTTTCGGGCTATTTATCAATCCGTTAAATATCGCAACCGGTATGGGCGTCGCCAGTATCAGTCTGGCGCTGGCCATCGGGCAGTTCAGCTGGGGTTTGATACAGCCTGTAGCGGGGGCTATGGCTGACCGTTTCGGCCCCCGTCCGGTATTAATTTCGGGGCTGTTGATTATGGCGTCAGGCTGTGCGATCACCCCCCTGGTACACAATGCTTTCGGGCTGACGGTAACACTGGGATTATTAGCTTCCATGGGTTCCGGAATAGGCAGCTTCTCGGTTTTGATTGGTGCGGCAGCGCAACGGCTTCCGGGCGACGTGCGCGGAGCGGCATCGGGCGTCATCAATGCAGGCGGTTCGTTTGGTCAGTTTATCTTTGCACCGCTAATACAAAAACTGATTCAGTCCGTCGGCTGGATGGGGGCGCTATGGTCAATGGCGATGTTAACGCTGACAGCGCTGCCGCTGGTTGGCAAATTAACCAATGCGGCCGAAATACCTCATGCCCATACCGGGGCGGATAAAGGACTCTGGCATGCAATTCGACAGGCACTGAAAAATCCGAGCTTTCTTCTGCTGAATGCCGGTTTCTTTACCTGTGGTTTTCACGTCGCTTTTCTTGTTACGCACCTGCCCGGTGAGATTAACCTTTGCGGACTGCCGCCCGGCGTCGCCAGTTGGTCGCTTGCCATCATCGGTCTTGCAAATATCTTCGGCAGCCTGATTGCCGGCGCATGCATCGCCAGATACAGAAGCAAGTTTGTGCTGGCCGTGATGTATGCTTCGCGTGCCTTGTTGATCGCCTGGTATCTGCTGGTAGCGCATACCGAAGTGACTTATTACGTATTTGCAGCGGGATTGGGGCTTACCTGGTTATCAACCGTGCCCCCTACTGCGGCAATTGTCGGGAAATTGTTTGGCACGCGCTATCTTGCCACGTTATTCGGCCTGACGCTCCTGGCGCATCAGGCCGGCGGATTTCTTGGTGCATGGCTGGGCGGCGTGAGCATGGCGCGATTCGGTGATTTTGGCTGGATGTGGTATGCGGATATGATTCTGGCATTGCTGGCCGCACTGATTAACTTGCCCATCCGCGAAGCGCCACTCTTTCGAGCCGTGCTCAAGCCCGCCTGACCTGCCGCTCATGCTGAGCGATGGCAAATAAACCTGCGGCAACAGGCTGAATAATTCGCTTTTCGGGCTATGGATTATGATGCGTTGCCAACGTTAGCGTGCGGGCAGCCCGAACTGTTCAAAAAATAATCCGAAAACAAGCTAAATTCAGCTTTTTTCCCGCGCACCGCATAGCAACTTTGCCGGCAGGCCGCGTAACATCAGTTATCATGTATTTTTTAGCCATTAACGCGTAGTGCTCATGGCGTCCTCATTCCACAACACACCCCAATCACCTTCTGCAGCGGAAATAGAGGCAACCCAGCGGGTTGTCAAGGTCAGACGCGACTATAACACCTGGGTCGCCAATGAAACGCTGGAAGATTATGCCTTGCGCTTTACCCCCCACTCGTTCCGGAAATGGTCCGAATTCCGCATTTCCAGCACGGCGTTTGGTGCGGCTTCTTTTCTGGTTCTGGAGGCCATCGGTGGCACGATAGTGATCAGTTATGGCTTTACCAATGCGTTCTGGGCAATTCTGGCGGTGGGTCTGATTATCTTCCTGAGCGGTCTGCCGATCAGTTTTTACGCGGCAAAATACGGCGTGGATATGGATTTACTGACGCGCGGCGCGGGCTTTGGTTACATCGGTTCCACCATTACCTCGTTCGTCTATGCCTCATTCACTTTTATTCTGTTCGCGCTGGAGGCGGCGATCATGGCTTATGCGCTGGAGATGTATTTCCATATGCCCTTAGCGCTTGGCTATCTGGTGAGCGCTCTGTTGGTGATTCCGCTGGTCACCCATGGCGTTACGCTCATCAGCCGCATTCAGATGCTGACTCAGCCGCTATGGCTCATCATGATGGTATTGCCGCTGGCGACGGTGCTGTATAAAGAACCTGCTCTGCTTACAGAATTGATGCACTTTGAAGGCAGAGCAGGGGCTGCGCATTTTAATATTTATCTGTTCGGGGCTGCCACGGCGGTGGGGATTGCGCTGATCACGCAGATTGGCGAACAGGTGGATTATCTGCGCTTTATGCCAAGGAAGACTCAGGAGAATCGAGTGCGCTGGTTTGTCAGCGTGCTGGTTGCAGGTCCAGGCTGGGTCGCGCTCGGTGTGGTGAAAATGCTGGCGGGGGCAATGTTAGCTTATCTTGCCATACGCCATGGTTTTGTCTGGGGAGAGGCCAATAATCCCACCAAGATGTATTTGCTGGGTTACTCCTACGTCTTCACTGAGCGAAGTTGGGCCATGGGGGCAACCGTGCTGTTTGTCGGTATTTCCCAACTCAAGATCAACATGACCAATGCTTATGCCGGCTCGCTGGCCTGGTCCAATTTCTTTGCGCGCTTAACGCACAGTCATCCGGGGCGCGTGGTCTGGCTGATATTCAATGCAGTGATTGCCGTGATGCTGATGGAGCTGAATGTGTTTCAGGTGCTCGAACAGGTATTGGGCCTGTACTCGAATATTGCTATTTCCTGGATTGCCGTGGTGGTAGCCGATCTTGTTATCAATAAGCCCTTAGGACTAAGTCCTGCGGGGATCGAGTTTAAACGTGCCTATCTGTACGACATTAACCCTGTTGGTGTGGGCGCGATGGCACTGGCATCGTTATTATCCGTATCGGCGTTCTTTGGTGTGTTCGGCGCTGCAGCGCAGGCATTTTCGGCCTTCATTGCGTTGATTACTGCCATGCTGGTTTCACCGCTGATCGCCTGGTACACCGGCGGCAGGTATTATCTTGCCCGCCAACCCGAGCATTTTTCAACGTCAACGCTGCGTTGCTGTATTTGCGAGCGTGAGTATGAACAGGAGGATATGGCGCACTGCACGGCGTATCAGGAAACAATTTGTTCACTGTGTTGTACCTTGGATGCGCGCTGCAAAGATATGTGCAAGCCGGCTAATGCCCGCGCCGGGGTGCAGGCTGTGCAACTGATGAGGCGAGTGCTGCCGAAATGGCTATGGCGACCGATGGAAACAGGGCTGGGACATTATTTGCTGTTGATGATAGTGATCATCGCTTTGCTGTCTGCGGTACTGGGATTGATTTATTACAATCAGTTCAATGTGGTGAAAGATGGGACGCAACTGCTGCCGCAGATGCATTTGCTGTTCATTAAAATTTTCGCGGCGATGGTGTTTCTGAGCGGAATTGTGGCCTGGTGGCTGATTCTGTCCAGCGAAAGTCGCAGCGTGGCGCAGGAGGAATCAAACCGGCAGACCAGTCTGCTGTTAAAGGAAATTGAATCCCACCGCCGTACCGATGAGGAATTGCAGAATGCCAGGCTGCAAGCCGAACAGGCCAATCAGGCGAAAAGCCGTTACATTACGACGATCAGCCATGAGTTGCGTACGCCGCTCAACAGCATATTGGGTTATGCGCAGATACTGGATGCCGATGCCTCGATTCCCGCTCACCGGAAGCAGGCGGTGAGCGTGATCCGTCGTAGTGGAGATCATCTGCTGTCGTTAATCGAAGGCACGCTGGACATTGCGCGGATTGAAGGCGGACGTTTGAAACTGGACGTTAAGCCGCTGCATTTTAGGAGTTTTATGCAGCAGATCGTGCACATGTTCGAATTACAGGCCATTAATAAGGGAATCGAATTCCACTATCAGCCGGCTGACGGCTTGCCGCTTGCGGTGCGTGCGGACAAACGGCGTCTGGGACAAATTCTGATCAATATACTGGGCAATGCCGTCAAATTTACTGAATACGGACAGGTTTGTGTCAGGGTGAAATACGCCCGTGAAATGGCCGTTATTGAGATTGAAGACACCGGCCCCGGCATTACTGCTGAGGAGGTTGAACATATCTTTGAACCGTTTTCCCGGGGCAAGACGAAAGCGGGCGGTACCGGACTGGGATTGACCATCAGTAAAATGCTGACCGATTTGATGGGGGGAGAGATTTCACTCAAAAGTACACCCGGGATAGGCAGTCTGTTTCAGGTGCGATTATTTCTGCCGGAAACGCGGCTTTATACGCCTGTTGATGATGCGTCGCTGGTACATTATCGCACCGGTTATGTTGGTGAACGTCGCAGGATACTGATCGTGGATAATGAACAGGTGGACAGGGAAATGCTGATCAGTATTCTGGAGCCCTTGGGTTTTGAGTTGACGGAGGCTGAATCAGGCAGCCAATGTCTGGAAATTCTGGCAACGTCCGAGCCGCATGTCATTCTGATGGACTTGGCGATGCCGGGTCTGGATGGCTGGGAAACCATACGCCGCATTCGCCAGCAACAATTGTCATCAGCGCGGGTTGCCATCGTGTCGGCGAACGCCTTTGACAAGGAGCTGGATAATGATGTCGGCATTACCCCGGATAACTTCATTCTTAAACCGGTGCAGGTGAATGAATTTCTGGACTGGATTGAACTGAATATGGGTATTGAATGGCTGTATCATGAACCGATCAAAGCCTTGGTGAGCGGTGTTTATCAGAATCATGCAGGATTGATTTATCCATCTGCTGAGCTGCTGCGGCAACTCGATGAACTCGTCACGCAGGGCTATGTGCGCGGGATTTTGAAAAAGGCAGATGAAATCGAAGCGCAGGATCCGCGTTATGCGGGCTTTGTTCAAAGGGTGCGAAGCTTGGTAGGGCAGTTTCAACTGGAAACTTTGTCCGGCCTGATAAAAAAGGGAGAGTCTTGTGTTGGAAAATAACCTTGCGCAGCCGTTTACTGACGCCGTATTGATTGTCGACGATGTGCCGGATAATTTGTCGATGTTGCATGATGCGCTGGATGAAGCAGGTTATATGGTGCTGGTGGCGACGAATGGCGAAAGTGCCTTGCAGCGCGCACGTCAGGGCTTAGCCAAGGTCATTTTGCTCGATGCGATGATGCCGGGTATGGATGGTTTTGAAGTCTGTCGTCGCCTGAAAGCGGATTTCACCACTCAGCATATTCCGGTTATTTTTATGACCGGGCTGACTGAATCTGAACATGTAGTGGCGGCGTTCGACGCAGGGGGGACGGATTATGTGACTAAACCGATTAAGCCCGCAGAGGTTCTAGCGCGTATTGCTTCACATTTGCAACGCGCTCGTGCTACCGATCAGGCGCGTACCGCGCTGGACGCTTTTGGTCAGGCATCGGTTGCGATTACCTTGCACGACGGGATTCTGGTCTGGCAGACTCCGCTTGCAAGACAGATGCTGCAAACGTTTTTTGGCGAGCCGGGGAAAATGGCGCCGCCCCCTTTGCTTAATTGGCTGCAAGAAACCATCGCTGTGCCCGCTTCGCTCGAAGAACTCGCGCCGTTCACCGTGGTTAGCGATGCCAAACGGCTGATTGTCAGTATCTCCGCTCAAACAGATGAAAATGAGTGGCTGTTGATGTTGCGCGAGGAGTCCGACACGGCACAGATGGACGCGTTGATGACTGCGTTCAAATTGACGCAGCGGGAGGCGGAAGTGTTGTATTGGGTGGTTCGCGGCAAAACCAGTCGCGATATTGGCGACATCCTGGGCGCCAGTCCGCGAACCATCAATAAACATCTGGAACGGGTCTTTGAAAAACTGGGAGTAGAAACCCGCACCGCTGCTGCTGCCAAGGCCATCGACAAAATGCGTGCTGTCAGCCATCAGAGAGCCGACGTCAGTCGTTAATAATACTCCCCAACATGTTCATACGGCCAACATCTACGTAGCTCAAGCAGGAATTGAAAGTGTTAATACAATGGTACGAATTTTTATTGCTCGGAAATTAAATGCGCCCACTTTCACGGCACCGCACGGCAAAAGCCCATCCCGTTTTATCAGGTCTATAAGGGGAATTTATTTGAGCTGATGGATCAGGCGGTGAATTTTGTGTTGTCCAAATTAACCTTGCCGTCGGTACTCGCGCCCTTGGCCCGCAAGTGCCTGTAGCGTATGAAATACCGCCGGAAGTTATCTCCGAGGCGATCGTCAACGCCATCGCCCACCGCGACTACACCAGCACCGCCAGTATTCAAGTGATGCTTTTTTCCCGATCGACTAGGAAGTATGGCGTCCTGGAAACTTGCCACCCGCATTAACACTGTTATCACGTCGCGCGCCGCACGGATCATACCCAACCAACCCGTTGATTACCGAGCCTTTGTATTTGAGCAAATATATCGAGCGCATGGGCACTGGCATCGGTGACATGATCGTACGCTGCACAACGCACGGCTTGGATGAACCGACCTCCACGCTGACCGATGGTCAGGACGGCAACCCAGACGAGTAAGCCTCCAAGCTTGATGAAAGCAAGGGATATGGCGGTGTCTGCTGCGATGAATGGCCAGAACATAGGTGGGACTCTTTTGTGGTGTTTGTGCGGAAGGTGATACGATTGCTGATGGTGTGGTGTGGTGTGGTGTGGTGTGGTGTGGTGTGGTGTGGTGTGGTGTGGTGTGGTGCGGTGTGGGGATGCAGGGGGGCAGAAATGAAAAACGCCCCAGATCGGGATGACCGAGGGCGCTTTGATGGTTTGTGCTTTATTACTTGCTAGTACTTTGCGCCAGAGGTGGCACTACAGGGGCTGTCAATCCGACAGCTTCGCCAATCTTACGAAGTACAACGGTGATACTGTTCGGATAGTCAAAACCCGCTCCTGTATTTCTGTCAATAATATAACCGATGCCTCCGCCAGCAAGAATATTTCCCCATACTGCGCCATTACTTTTAGAGACAATCGTTTCATGCCCAGCTATATCAGCATCTTTTTTACAATCAACGGCTAAATCTCCTGTGCTCTTATGAATGGTTACGGTACCTGGCGAAGTTACAAACCATTTTCCTGCATCATTTTGAAGTGTACAGCCAATACCAGATACTTCCTTGCTATCTTGGATTGTTTGTACTGATACGGGTTGCAGCTTTTCTCCTGCTATTGATGCACAACCTGAGACTGCGAGTAATGATGCTATTGCGAGTAATTTTAACATGTACTTTTCTCTTTTATTTTCTGTTGGAAAGGATTGCATAATTTTTTTGTAAAGTTACATATAGGTACTTCTAATTAAATTTAATTGATTACAAAACATACCTATATTTACTGCATTAGTTATACGTTATTATTAAATGAGTAGTGGAAGTATAGGCATATTGGATATCAGTAGAAACAGGCGTTAATGCTCCTGATGAAGCGACTCGCCACGCATCTTGTTCAGTCGCAGTTAATGTGCCTATTGAGTTATATATTTTAGCTATTAACGTGACAATTGCGGTTGTTGAAGTATCGGCTGTTACAACGTAGCTTGAGTCTATTCGGCCATTTCCAGTTGCCTTTGTGCTGTCGGTATATAAAGTTTTCGTCCCTATAATTCCTGTTCCACCAACAGAAACAGACACAGGTATGGAAGCTGGCCTCAGATATATACCATAGTTTACTCCGACACTGTTAAATCCGACTGGATTGTAGTTTGTGTCGTAGTAGAGAGTTTCAGTCTGGGCGATGCTTGCAGGAGTGCAATTGGAAAATGAAAAATTAATTGTTGAAACTCCTGACATTGCAGGCGAACCCTCGAATGTTGTTGCCGTTGTTGCGGGCGCGCTTGCTCTGTTTCCTGATCCAGTACAAGTACCAGCGATCGTATAAGATTTCGCCCAGCCATTTGCTGCGAGAGTATGGTAACCAGCCTGCAATGGGAATGAAAGCGTAGAAGCGACAGTAGATTTTGTGAATATAATAGTTGTTCCATTAGGCGCGCCACATGTAAATCCTGGTACTGCGACACAGCTATTTAATACTAAATTGCTTGTCGTGCTATTGATATAACTCCATGTAGCAGTTGACATAGTGACATTATTTCCGTACTCAGTAACTATTGCAGAATTTCCATTTACAATACCGGTATAAGTAACTCCAGTAACTGCAGGAGTTCTTGTGAGTGTAAGACTATTTCCATTCTGTGTGACTACGTATGTGACTACATTCCCACTGACAGTACCAGACCAAGTTCCCGACAAATCAACAGGTGTAGTCGCTGCTGCCGATGCAGTTGTGCTACCACCGCCACCACCACATCCGGTTAATAATAAACTTATGAATAAAACTAGCATAAAGACACTGTATTTTAGATTGATTTTCATATGTTTCCATGATAATAACTACACATCAAATTCGAAAGCCAAACTTGATTTCTTGAATGAAACTTCCCTTCTTTGAAATACGCGAAATTAATAAATATTATTTTAATTAATACAGATTATTCTTATTCGCAATCAGTGTATATAGTGGAATTCTTATTTTTAATAAGAGATTCCTTACAAGCAATAGGGAATGTTATTTATTTCTTGAATTAGCATAGAGTTAGCAAATCTGACAGTATAAATATTTATTTATAATTGAAGAATAATTCAATTTTGTTATCGAAAATAATCAAGATTGTGAAACGTTCCAGAACATGACTGTCGAATCCATCCCTCAATTCATCTCTCCGCAGCCAAACTTTACGCGGCTATACCTACCGATATCCGAAAAAAGTTACTCTCAAATGTCTGGTGTGGTGTATGCCGCCATGAGGTCACTATCACCAATTTCTCCGGCACAGTTCTGTCTGGTAATTTGCTGCTTGTCGGGAAGTGTTTGGATTTTCACGGAGATGTGGCGAGGGTGATTGAGAGCGCCTGACTTGACGTGCCTGACGACTCGACGCCAGAAATACTCCTGAATCAGGATTAAAGTGGGATGTTCAGGTCTCCCGTTTTGTATAAATCTGCGAATATGAAAGTACGTAAGAGCGGGGCGGTGCAAAACGGGAGACCCTAATCTGTACATGTGCTTTCCAGCGAGAAGCGTGTTTTTCCCGGCGAGAAGCGTGTGCCTCCAGCGGGAAGCGTGTGTTTCCCAACGAGAAGCGTGTGCTTCCGGTTGAGAAGTACGTCCTTCTCGCGGATATGCCAGACTTCCCGACAAGGAGTGTGTACTTTCCGCTGAGATGTCTGTCACATTGTCAGTATGCTCAGTGAACCTGAATAGGTGAGTCGGATGGCCGTATCCGTCCGGCTGACTCACCTGTTCAGGCGAGCCAATTTATGCAGCAGGTTTGATGGGCAGGAGTTCGTCGATACGGCGCATGGTCCAGACGGGTAGTTTTTCCAGCGTATCTTTTAGCCAGGCAGATGGTTCGATGCCGTTGAGTTTTGCGGTAGCAAAC
>CAIWRI010000034.1 GCA_903915035.1 uncultured Nitrosomonadales bacterium
CACGAGCAATTTGCCCTGGCTTGAACCCCATTGATAGCTGTGTCTGAATCATTGTTCTCTCTTCGATACTCAACTGCTTGTAAATTTTTCCCATGCAACATTCTCCTCTAAAAATGTTGCACTTGGTTTTTGAGCGCACCGCTGATATTTCAGAGCTAGCGAGAGATTTACTTTCGCGCGCCGCCGACTTGCTCGCATAAGATTTCAGTAACGACAATAAGACTCCTGCGGATTTAACTCCTTACTAACTGGCAGGCCAGGGTTCTGCGGGTGAGCCTATCCATCGGGTACCCTGAGGAATATTTTCCCCTTTCAGAATCAGGGTGAGCGGCCCAAGGGTTGCGCCATTGCCGATATGTGCGCCGTAAAGTATGGTTGTGCGCGCACCGATGGTGACGCCTTTGCCGATATCGACCTTGCCGATTTTCATGATACGATCTTCGAACAAATGCGTTTGCGGGCCGCACCAGCTATTTAGTACTGAATAGTCCCCAATGCTGACGCAGTCGAATTCAGTCAGTTGCGTGGTATCCATATAAATTCCTTTACCCATTTTGCAGCCTAGCAAACGCAAACAGGGCGGCAGCATCGGGGTACCACGCAAAAAATCGACAAAATTGGGCACGGCGATAGACTCATACAAATTAGTGACAGCCTCGCTGGTCCAGACAAAGGGCGTCCACATGGGGGCGGAGCAGGGTTTGTAGCGGCCTACGATCAGCCATTTGATGAGCACGACAAATAAAAATGAACCAATCCCGTAGAGAAAACCCGCTAAAGACAATGCCAGCACGGTATCGGCAACACGTCCTGCGCCGGCTAATGGCATCACCAGTGCGACGGTGAGATAACCTACTGCGATAACCACGGCCATCGGCATGACGATGCGCAGCGCCTCGACAAAACCGCGGCTCAAGCGCCTGACAAGGCTGGGGTGAAAGGTGAGTTTAGGGTCAAAGCCTGCAAATTGTTCGCGTGCAGGTAAAATAATCGGCGGGTTGCCAACCCAGGTTTCGCCCGGCTTCATGCGCTCATTGGCAGGAACACTAGATTGCACGCCGATCAACACATCATCGGGTAAGATGCTGCCATCGGGCACAAAGGCACCATTACCCAGAAAGGTACGGTCGCCGATCACCGTCGGACGCAAGCTCATCCAGCCACCCTCGATGCGCTCGTCACCGAGCATGACACCATCTGCGACGAAACTGTCAGTGCCTATGGTGAGCATGTCAGGCACCACACCCAGCGCGGTGGAAATTTCAGTGCCGGGGCCGACTTTTGCGCCGAGCAGCCGGTACCACCAGGGCGCATAGACCGTGGCATACAGCCCATGCAAGACAAGCAGGCTGGATTCCTGAATCTGATTGCCCAGCCATTTAGCAAAATATACCGGGCTATGCACAGTCCAGCTGCCTTCCTTTAATCTGGGCAGCACTACCCAGCGAAAACCGGCTGAGGCGAGTATAGTCGCAACTACCAGCACGGCGCTGGCAGGAATGGCCAGCAGCAGATAAGTAAAAAAGGCGGTCATAGGATAAACATGTGCATCCACGTCGATTATCCAGCGTCCATCAATCCAGTCTATCAGAATAAAACTGGGGAATACCGGCAGGAAAAACACCACGGCAACCAGATTGGCACCCAGGATGTAAAACAGGGTTTCCATGGCTTTACGTCCGACTGAAATTTGCAAGCGCGGACGGCGAGCGGCGATATCGACTTTACTGAAAAAATTTGCGGGCGAGCCTTCCCATCGCTGGGCTGCCGGGATAGATTGCCCGGGGGGCAGCGAGGATAGTCCGCCCAGATGTGCAAAGTCGCCAATCGCAGTACCCCCCTCCATCACCGCGTAGGAATCCACTACAGCCTCATTACCTATGCTGATCTGCCCTAAAATCAATTCACCGCATTCGACTCGGGCGTTCTCCAGATTCACCGAAGCGCCTATGGACACACCATTGCCAATAGAAAGCAAATCGGGGACGCGAACTGACACCGCGCCGATCAGCACATTAGTGCCTATTTTCGCGCCCAGTGCGCGCAAATACAAGGCGTTGAGAGAGGAACCTGACAAAAGGTGGCGGGGTGGCACCTCGGAAATCCGGTCAATCAGCCACCAGCGAAAGTACACGACACCCCACAGAGGGTAACGGCCGGGTTTAAGACGACCGACCACCAGCCATTTGGCGGCGATGACAAACAGAAAACTGCTGCAATTGGCGAGCAGGTAAACCAGCAGGGAGGCGAAGATGGCAAGCGTCATGCTGTCACCGGGATCGCCTGTGAAATAATGATAGGTGAAGAAGGGCGATAACCACTGTGTCATCTTCAGGCACACCAGCGGCGGAATGGTGGCTGCCTGTGCCAGACTGCACAGGATGCGACGCAATCTGGGTGTCTCAACGATTTCAGCTGTCGCTGCCGCACCGGATGTTTGCTTTTTTGCCAGCGCTGCAGCAATGTCGCCAATTTTTCTTTGGCAATAAATATCATGCACGGTTGCATTGGCAAAACGACTATCTTCGCGCAATTTAGATACCAGGCGTGCCGCCAGCAGAGAGTGCCCGCCCAGATCACTAAAAAAATCGGCTCCGCGCAGCAAGCATTGTCCGGGAAAAAGATCTTTTAAACAGGCAAATAAAACGACTTCTGCGGTGCCTTCCGGCAGATCTGATTCATCTTCGCTATTGAAAACGATTACGCTCAACGGCAACAGGCGTAGTGCATTCCGATCGATTTTTCCGGATGTCAGGCGTGGTAGTCGCTGTACAGATTCGAAACGTGCCGGAACCATATAGGGTGGCAGTTGGGCGGCAAGGTTTTTACGAAGTTCAGAAGGTGCCGGGATGGCCTCTGTACTGGCGACATAAAAAGCGATGAGCTGTTCCACTTCGCCGATATTCCTGAGTACCACAGCTGCGGTAGCGATGCCGGACTCTTTTGCCAGTACCGCCTCGATCTCGCCCAGTTCCACACGAAAGCCGCGAATTTTTATCTGGTCATCCACGCGGCCTAAGCACTGAATGTTGCCGGCCAGATCAATACGTGCCAAATCGCCGGTGTGATACAGGCGTGCTTCATGTTCATTCTGCGCATAGGGATTGGCGACAAATTTTTCAGCGGTCAGATCGGGCCTGCCAAGATAGCCTTCTGCGACACCGGGGCCGATGATGCACAACTCGCCGGTTTCACCCTGCGGTAATAATTTAAGTTCACTATCGGCCACCAGTAGCGCGTAATTGGGCAGCGGTTTGCCTATGGTGACAGTCTCGCCGCGATGCAGGCTGGCGATACTCGCCGAAACAGTGGCCTCAGTCGGGCCGTAGGTATTGAAAAGCTGTCGTTCAGGGGTGGCCCAGCGTTCGACCAGTGCCTGGGGACACATCTCACCACCCAGGTTGATTAGCCGCAGTCCGGGCACATCATGCGGGAAAAGCGAGAGCAGGGTAGGGACTGCATGCAAAACGCTTATTTTGTTGTTTTCCAGCGCCTGCACAAGCGCATCCGGATCGCCTACGATCTCTTTTTCTGCCAGCCATAGCGTTGCGCCGACCAGATAGGAAATCCAGATTTCCTCAAAGGACATATCGAATGCGACTGAGAAGCCCTGATAGACACGGTCGTTCTCATCTATACCGAGCACTTCATTTTCACTGCGCAGGAAATGGCTTATGCTGCGATGACTGATCGCTATGCCTTTGGGTTTTCCTGTAGAACCTGAAGTGTAAATCACGTAGGCGGTGCAATCCGGCGTGAAACCATCGCCACGGCGCAGTTGCGGCACATCAACGGGTAATAGCAGATCTTCCAGTATCCACAGCGGGCACGTACAATCTTTAAGTGACGCAAGTTGCGAGCGGCAGGTAAGTAGTCCCGGACTTTTTGCGTCATCCAGGCACACTTCAATTCTTGAAATGGGTATGTCTGCATCAAACGGCAACCAGGCGGCAGCGGCCTTGGTAATGCCTGCCTGGGCGATCAGCAAATCTATCCCGCGTGGCAACCATAATCCCACGACCTGGCCTGGTTTGATGCCTATACCGATCAGAAAGCTGGCGACTCTGTCTGCAGCCGTATTCAGTGCTGCATAACTTAAGCTATGCTCGCCCAAGACCAGTGCCGTTTTGTCAGGCAATCGACGCGCTGTGGCTTCAAGCAAATCAGGGAGTGTTTCGTTTTTGAGGAGGTCAGGGCGATGCGGGCCGCGCAGAATCATATCGGGATATCTCAAGGTTTACAGCAAAAGCCTGCATTTTATCATATCGTCATGCTCACATCCTGTTTCACGGAGGCTTTAGCGGCATAACGGGGGGATATGCAGCGAAATTTCAGTTTATTCATCAGCCATTTGACGATTATTAAGGCCTGGTATTGAAAACTGATTTTCTAATGCCGGTGCTGATGATACGTATCAGGAAAATGCGGGTGAATATGTTTCAGTGGATCGTGCCGGTGAACATGTCGACATGACGCTCCTTATATTGCCAATAATCGCAGTCAATCTCTTCGATAACGGCTAAGGTCTTCACGTTTTCCAACAAGGGTATCGCCTGTTTGCATTCCGCTTCCTGCCCGCCGGTCAAAGTCAACTTTAGGGGTATGCCATGAGCATCGCAAACTCTTGATACACCAATTTTGGCAAAGGAATACCGGCCGCTATATCCGGATTATTCGATTAACGTTTGACAATCAAGATGAATTTCGATAGCCTGAGCCTATGCCGTTGAGCTTAATAAAATTTGTCGCTGTGTTTCTCGCTATCTGGCTGCCGTTGTTTAGCGGCGCTGCGCTGGGGGCCAGTGTATCCATGCAGATGCCGCGGGGTACTTGCCATGAAATGGCGATGGATGATGGCTCTCACGACCTCCACGCTTCTGCGCACGATCAGCATGGCTGTAGCAACTGCAGCATCTGTCATCTGGCGTGCGGCAGTTATCTGGGGGCTCAGCAAATCCAAACCTTGGAAACTTTGCATGTTGCCGGTTTAGTGACGCCCTATCTGTTCTCGTTTCACTCCATTACCTCCACGCCTCTCGTTCCTCCTCCCCTCGTTTAGCATCAGTACAGGACGAGTCCGTCTGTCAGTTCCATCGTTCTGAATTCAACTCGTCGAGCATTAAGCGGTGCTTTCACTCGTCAGCGTTTTACCTGCGTGTTAACTGCAATCAATAATTAAATTTCGCGTTTATACAATATAAAACATAAACTTGGAGCACTATCATGAGAAATATTATCAAGACCTGCCTGTTCTTGCTGGCATGCAGTAGTGCGATGGCGGCGGAGCCACAACCGATGAACCACCAGGCAATGACAGCCGGGCCGCAGTGGATTGATGGCGTAGTAAAAAAGATTGATCCGAAAAATGCAAGGGTCACAGTGATGCAATCTGCAATAGACGGGGTGATGCCGGCTATGATCATGAGTTATCAGGTGGCGGCTGAACAATCCCTTAAATCCATACAAACGGGTAACAAGGTGCGCTTCATTCTTGCAAAGAACGTTGTAACCCATATCGAAGCGGTTAAATAATCCATGCCCGCGATGCGTTAAACCTTACAGTGTATTGCGGGACAGTGAGGTATTAAGATGAAAAATTTGAATATTATAACGTTGCTGGGCTGTTTTTTAAGCGGGGCGGTAATGGCTGTACCTTTAGGGGCGGATGTACAGGGCTTGCTGCGTTATGCGAAGGAGCATAATCCCGAATTGGCGGCGATGCGCTATGAGGCCGATGCGGCATCCATGCGTGTACAACCCGCAGGCGCGTTGCCCGATCCGGTGCTGCGTACTGAATTGATGGACATTGCCAACCAGGGCACCAATAGACAGGCAAGTTTACTGCCTTCCGGAGTGGCAAGTACGCGTTATTATCTAATACAAAGTGTGCCCTGGTTCGGCCGCCTTGAGCTGCAAAGCGACGTTGCCAAGGCACAGCTTGCCGGCGCGCGGGGTCAAATTGCCGCTACCTGGGCGGATTTGAGCAGTAAAATCAAAGCGGCCTATGCGATGAATTACTACCTGGCAGACAGTATCAGGCTGACGCGGGAAACGCTGGATTTGACCCGTCATCTTGAACAAATCGCGCAAACACGTTACGCAAACGGGCTGGGCAAACAGCAGGAAGTGATACGCGTGCAACTCGGTATGACTGATTTACAGACCCGCTTGCTTGACTTGGGCAATGAGCAGCATCATGCCCACACCAGGCTAAACGCCTTGTTGGCACGTCCTGCTAATGCCGAACTGGCTGAACCACTGCAGTTACGTCCGTTACCTGTACCCGCCCGGCTCACCACGCTGGAAGACAGCTTGCGCGCGCACAATCCGCTGTTGCAGGTAGCGGATGCGGGTATCAGTGTCGACGCCAAGCGCCGCGATCTTGCCTATAAAAACCGCTACCCGGGATTTACCTTAGGTGTTGCACCCACTCAGAGTGGCAGCACCGTGAAGAGCTGGGATCTAATGGTCGAATTCAATATTCCGTTGCAGCAGGAATCTCGTCGCTCGCAGGAGGGGGAAGCGGAAGCGCAACTGCTGGCATCCACGGCAAGACAAGCCTCGCTGCTCGACCAGATGCTGGCTGACTTGTCCGAAAGCATCTCGGGACTTGCGTTGGCACAGCAAACTTGCCAGATCATTACGGCGCGTCTCTTGCCGCAGGCCGAATCGAGTTTTCAATCCTCGCTGAGTGGCTATACGACCGGTAAAGTTGATTTTTCCACGCTGCTGGATGCTCAACTGCAAATCCTCAAAGCACGTCAGCAAAGTATCAAATCACGGTATGAAGCACAATTACGCCTGGCTGAAATTGAACGCCTGATTGGAGAAGAATTATGATCAAATTCAATTTGATAGCAGCTATTGTTGCCATTCTGCTTGCAGTCGCTACAGGCAGCTACTGGCTGGGTAGCCATAGAGGACAGGATGCAGTATTCAGAATTCAGGATTCAGGAAAATCTGAAACTGTAAACCAAAAACCGCAAACTGAAAGCAGAAAACTGCTGTATTACCGCAACCCGATGGGCCTGCTCGACACCTCGCCAGTGCCCAAAAAAGACAGTATGGGCATGGAATATGTAGCGGTTTATGATAGAGACGCACCCGCAGAGGATGGCGCAGTCAGCATCAGTGTGGCAAAGGTGCAAAAACTCGGCGTGCAGAGCGAAGCGGCCGCGTTGCGCAACCTGAATAAGTTGATTCAAGTCACAGGACGTATTGAGGTCGACGAACGGCGCATTTACGCCATTTCACCGAAGTTCGAGGGTTGGGTGGAAAAACTTTATGTGAACAGCACAGGTGAGGCCGTCAGCAGGGGCCAGGCACTGTTCGATGTGTACAGTCCTGAATTAATATCCGCGCAGCGCGAATATGAAATTGCCGCGCAAGCCGAAAAATCGCTTGCAAATACAGACCCGGATAGCAAAGCCGGCATGAAGCAACTGGCGGACGCCAGCCTGGCACGCCTTGCCAACTGGGATATTACCCCGGCTGAACTTAAGCAATTAATGTCAGGAAAAGCCAGGCGCAAGCTAACCTATTACGCACCGGTGTCGGGTATCGTGCTGGAAAAAAAGGCGGTACAAGGCGCGCGCTTCATGCCGGGTGAGACGTTGTATCAGATCGCCGACTTATCGCAGGTTTGGGTCTTGGCAGATGTCAACGAGCAGGATATTGCACAAATAAAAGTCGGCAGCAAAGTCCGGATTAATATTACGGCATATCCTGATAAGAACTTCGTTGGGAAAATCGCCTTCATCTATCCTACTTTAAATGCAGCGAGCCGCACGGTACAGGTGCGCATGGAACTGGCAAATCCGCAGGGGCAGTTCATGCCTGCAATGTTCGTCAGCGTGACGCTGCCGACAGGTGAGGGTGGCAAAGTACTCTCTGTTCCCGCCTCAGCGGTGATTGACAGCGGAACGCGTCAGATCGTGCTGGTGCAACAGGCCGTGGGCCGCTTTGCACCGCGTACGGTCAGGGTGGGGCAACGCGGTGTGGATTTTGTCGAAATACTTGATGGCGTTCGTGAAGGCGAGCAGGTAGTCACATCCGCCTTATTCCTGATCGATGCGGAAAGCAATCTCAAGGCCGCATTAAACGGATTGGGCACACCGGCTGCTGTTCACGCCGCTTCTGCCAAAGTGAAGGCGATAGTGCATCAAGCCACTGGGGTGCTCAATAGCATCAATGCGGACGGCACGGTGAGCATCACACATGATGCGATAAAAACACTTGGCTGGCCTGCCATGACGATGGAGTTTGCACTTGCCAATTCGCAGCTCTCCTATGGAATCAAGCCCGGCACTGCGATCAGTTTCGAGCTTGTCGAACGTGCACCCGATGAATGGGTGATCACTAAACTGCTAGCCCGTCACGAGATGCACTGACATGCTTGAAAAAATCATAGAGTGGTCTGCACGTAACCGTTTTCTGGTCATTCTGGCAACGGTATTTATCGTTCTGGCAGGGATTTATGCAGCAATAAAGACGCCGCTGGATGCTTTACCGGATCTGTCTGATGTACAGGTAATTGTTTACACAGAATATTCAGGTCAGGCGCCGCAGGTGGTCGAGGATCAGGTCACCTATCCGCTCACCACCGCAATGCTGGCAGTGCCCAGATCCCGTGTGGTGCGTGGATTTTCCTTCTTCGGCGCCTCGTTCGTTTATGTGATTTTTGAGGATGGCACCGATATCTATTGGGCGAGATCGCGAGTGCTGGAGTATCTTAACAGCATTGCAGGGCGCATGCCCAAAGGCGTATCGCCGCAACTGGGGCCGGATGCGACCGGCGTGGGCTGGGTGTATCAATACGCGGTATTAAGTGAAAAGCACAATCTCGCCCAACTACGTACCATGCAGGACTGGTATTTACGTTATCAGTTGACCAAGGCGCATGGCGTGGCCGAAGTGGCAAGCATTGGCGGTTTTGTACAGCAATATCAGGTGACGGTTGATCCTGTGAAACTGCGTGCTTACGGGATTCCCTTGAGTCTGCTCTCAAAGGTTATCAGGGATTCCAACCAGGATACGGGTGCGCGCGTGGTGGAGATGTCCGAGACCGAATACATGGTACGCAGCCGTGGCTATTTGCGCGGCAAGTCTGATATCGAAAGTCTGCTGGTAAAGTCGGACCGTGGCACGCCGGTGTTGCTGCGCGATATCGCGCATGTCGATCTGGGGCCGGATGAGAGACGCGGCTTGACCGAATTGAACGGGGAGGGCGAAGTAGTATCCGGCATCACGATTGCGCGTTACGGCGTCAATGCGCTGGAAGTCATTAAAAACATCAAGCAAAAAATTGCCGAAGTTTCCGCCGGCTTGCCGGATGGCGTTCATATTCAGACTGTCTATGACCGCTCCGAACTGATACAGCGTGCAATCAGTACGCTAAAACATACCCTGCTGGAGGAAGGCGTGATCGTGGCGCTGGTATGCGTGGTGTTTCTGATGCATGTGAGGAGCGCATTGGTGGCCATCCTGATGTTGCCGGCAGGTGTGCTGATTGCCTTCATTGCCATGCATGCACTGGGAATGAATGCCAATATTATGAGTCTGGGCGGCATTGCGATTGCTATCGGTGCGATGGTGGATGCGGCGATCGTGATGATAGAAAACGCGCATAAGCATATCGAGCGATTAAAGGCGGGGGAGTCTCGAGCCGAGGCCATCATTGCCGCCTGTCGCGAAGTTGGCCCGTCCTTATTCTTTTCGCTTTTAATCATCACCGTGTCGTTCCTGCCGGTATTCACGCTGGAAGCTCAGGAAGGGCGCTTGTTCGCACCGTTGGCCTACACGAAGACCTTCTCGATGGGCGGTGCAGCACTGCTATCGGTCACGCTGGTGCCGGTGCTGATGTTGCTTTTTATCCGTGGTCGCATCATGCCGGAACGGAGAAATCCGCTGAACCGTTTGATGATACGGGTCTATCGACCGATGATAGCGTTCGTGCTGTTACGCCAGAAATCCACGATTGCCGTCGCTATACTGGCAATTGCATTAAGTGCTTATCCTGCATCACGTCTTGGCAGTGAGTTCATGCCGACCCTGAATGAGGGCTCCTTGCTCTACATGCCAGCCTCTTTACCCGGCATGTCTGTCACTAAGGCTGCCGAACTGTTGCAGACGCAGGACAGTATCATCAAGTCTTTCCCGGAAGTGTCATCGGTATTTGGCAAGGCGGGCAGGGCGCAGACTGCCACCGATCCTGCCCCGCTGGAAATGTTCGAAACGGTAATTAATTTAAAACCTGAGGCTCAGTGGCGACCCGGCATGAATATCGACAAACTGATCAGTGAGATGGACCGCGCCTTGCAATTTCCCGGTGTGGCGAATTCATGGACGATGCCGATCAAGGCGCGCATTGATATGCTATCTACCGGTATACGAACTCCAATTGGAATCAAGGTGTTCGGCAAGAATCTTGAGGAAATGGAACGACTGGCAAAGCAGATCGAAGCGGTGGTCAGAAAGGTGCCTGGTACGACCAGTGCCTTCGCCGAACGTTTGACCGGCGGATATTATCTGGATATCGAACCTGATCGTATGCAGCTTGCGCGTTACGGGCTGACGGTGGGTGATATGCAAGACGTGGTTGCAACCGCCTTGGGCGGCGAGAATGTCACCACCACGGTGGAAGGTCTGGAACGCTTCGGGGTGAACGTGCGCTATCCGCGCGAACTGCGCGGCACACCTGAGCAGATTGCAAGCGAAGTGCTGGTAACTACGCCGGATGGTGCGATGATCCCGCTGGGGCAACTCGCGAAGATCAGCATTACCACTGGTGCGCCATCCATCCGGACCGAGAATTCTCTGCTGTCAGCCTACATTTACGTGGACATCAGGGGGCGCGACATAGGTTCATACGTGGCTGATGCTCGCCGTGCGGTGAATGAACAAGTGAAATTTCCGCCTGGTTACTATGCTACCTGGAGTGGCCAGTTCGAATACATGGAACGCGCGATTGCCCGCATGAAGATCGTTATTCCAATCACCTTGCTGCTGATATTTTTATTGTTATATCTTAACTTTCAACGGGTGACAGAGTCCTTGATCGTGATGCTGTCCGTGCCGTTTGCGCTGGTAGGCGGTATATGGCTGTTATGGTTGCTTAATTACAATCTGTCAGTGGCAGTGGCAGTAGGCTTTATTGCACTGGCCGGTGTGGCGGCGGAGACGGGGGTGGTGATGTTAATCTATCTGGAGCAAGCCTGGCAGACTGTACAGATGCGTTGTACAGACGAAAAGCGCAAGGCGAATCTGGCTGATTTGCATGAAGCGATCATGCACGGTGCGGTCGAGCGTGTGCGCCCCAAGATGATGACCGTGGTAGCTATCATGGCCGGACTGCTACCCATCTTGTGGAGCACCGGCACCGGTTCGGTAGTGATGCGCCGCATCGCAGCGCCTATGGTGGGCGGCATGATTTCGTCGGCCGTATTAACGCTGCTGGTGATACCTGTCTTGTTTGCACTGGTAAAACGGCGAGAAGTGTTGTGATATGGCTGCTGTAGCTTAAAGTTGTTAATGCCGCTATGATTGAGTTCAGTTGTGATTCTTTACATTACCAATTGGAATAACCGTCATGTCTTATATAACTCTCAATCCGGCGACAGGTAAACTGATGCGGAATTTTGCCAGTTGGGATGCTCAGCATCTGCAACTTGCGCTGCAAAAAACACAGCGCGCTCAACAGAGCTGGGCATCCTTGCCGCTAAAGCAGCGAGCCTGCATGCTGGGCGAAGTGGCAAAAAACCTGCTTGCACAGCGCGATCAATTTGCTTCGCTTATCACAGGGGAAATGGGCAAACCGTTGCGCGAAGCCCGCGCTGAAATAGAAAAATGTGCCGGAGTTTGCGACTATTATGTACAGCATGCCGAAGAGTTTTTGCGCATCGAACCGATTTCATCGGATGCGGGAACAAGCTATGTCGCACATTATCCTTTGGGCACGCTGCTGGCGATCATGCCCTGGAATTTTCCTTTCTGGCAAGTGTTTCGTGCCGCAATACCGGCCTTGATGTCAGGCAACACACTGCTATTGAAACATGCACCGAACGTGCCGCAATGTGCGCTGGCGCTTGAGTCAATTTTCAGCAGTTTGCCGGAAGGCGTATTCACCACGCTGCTGATAGAAATTGAGCAAGTGGCCGATGTCATTGCAAGTACTTATGTGCAGGCAGTCAGTTTTACAGGTTCGGAAGCTGCCGGGCGCAAAGTGGCAGCCTGCGCCGGCCATAATCTGAAAAAAACAGTGCTGGAATTGGGGGGTTCTGACCCGTTTATCGTTTTGCAGGATGCCGATTTGCAACTGGCTGTAAACGCGGCGGTAGCTTCGCGCTTTCTCAATTGCGGGCAATCCTGTATCGCTGCCAAACGTTTCATTCTGGTACCGCAAATTGCGGATGAATTCATACACCTGTTTAAAAGCCAGGTTGCATTACTTAATATCGGCGACCCGATGGCAGAAGCAACGCAAATCGGCCCGATGGCCCGCGAAGATTTACGCAGCGCATTACACAGCCAAATTAGCGATTCCATCCTTCAGGGCGCTGTTCTGGTGACCGGGTGCCAGCCAATACAAGGCGAAGGATTTTTTTATGCACCTTCAATATTGGATCATGTTACAGAAAATTGCCGTGCATATCATGAAGAGCTTTTCGGGCCGGTGGCGATCATACTGCGTGCTGACAGCGAACAGGATGCACTGCGTATTGCCAATGCAACCCGTTTCGGGCTCGGCTCCTCAATATGGAGCCGGGATGCAGCACGTGCCGAACAATTGTCAGCGGGTATTCAGGCCGGCTGTACTTTTATCAATGGTATGGTCAAATCTGATCCGCGTTTGCCCTTCGGCGGGCTGAAAGCTTCCGGTTACGGACGTGAGTTGTCGCGTCAGGGTATGCTTGAGTTTGTAAATAGCAAAACGGTATGGATACGCTGACGCTGGTTTTCAGCATAGAGCAGGTGGATATGACTGGGCTGGATTCTGTATCATTTTGATTAGATAGTCATTTGCCATCCCAAACGGTGCTTCTCTTCAGTTTCTTTGTGGCGCTTATCATCTTCCGAGTGCAGATACCTGCTGGTAGTGGAAATAGATTCATGGCCAAGATTATCTCGAACATGACGAAGATCCATGTCACTTCCAGCCATGTTTGAGCCTGCCGTATGCCTAAGCCAATGGGCAGAGGCTTCTGCGAGCAACAATGCGAGGTGATGAGACTCTGGCCCCCGTTGCCGTATTCGCTCTGATGTACGCGCGAAAACTTCCTTAACAATCAGGTGGACTGCGCTTCGCGTCAACGGACGTCGTTTTCCACCAATGGGAAGGAGGAGGGGAGTCGTTTCGCCTGGAAGCGGGAAGGGGGTTAGTTCAATCTCCCTTCGGTATAGGCTTAGTTCTACCATCAGTTCATTGGTGGCCGGCACAATCCGTGTCTTATCTCCCTTGCCTGTCACCTCGATCCACCAACGTTCTTCGCCATCGTTACCTCTGCGGCAAAAAAATTCCCCCATCGTATTTTCCGTAACCTCAGAAATCCGCAGACCACATATATATAGTAACGAGAACAGCCAACGGACACGGAAAAAATGTTCGCGCTCCCGATCTGATTCCCTGGGCATAGTTCCAATCGAGACTTTAACCTCATGCCAAAGATTCTCATCCAAAAACCGTGTAATTCGCGGCTTTGCTTTTCGTTGGCGCTGCCGTGAGAGTGATAACGGGTTACCTGCCAGATACCCGGCATTCACCAGCCAGGAAAATAGAGTGTTGAGGATAATAATGGACTGTCGCTGGCTTGTAGGTGAGAGAGCTCCAGCAAACGGACGCCAGTCCGGATCAAATCGAGACCATTTTCGCCCGGATTTCATTATCCAGCGTTCAGTTGGTTGCGGATCTGATAAAAAACGTTGGTAGACCAACATATTTTCATGAGTCAGTGACGACAAAGGTTTTTCAAGCTGAATGACTGACCACAATAAAAGCCGCTCAGCTTCCTTACGATAGCTTCCAAAAGTATTTTTTGTATCGACGAAGCGAGCCAGCCATGCCTTGATCGCGTCGAGGTCGTTTTGTGCTGCGATTTGGGAATGTCCGGCAACAGCACGATTTGAACCGGCGTGACCATCCAGTTCGCGAGGTAAACGTACCAGTTCGAACGGTGAAAGCGACGGAATTTGTATTTGTAGTAGATCGGTCATTTGCGGGGGATTAGGAAAGCTAAATTTGCATAATTATTCGACATTATATGGATAATGTCAAATAATTAAAATACAAGTGTTGCATATATAACGTATTACGTTGTATTATTAAAAATAAATTATTATTCGACCGCCAAAAATGGAAACCGACTCAAAAATAGAGAGCCATCTGCAAGATAAAATCGAAGAATTGCGAAATAATTTTCCTAATACGCAAGATTTGTATGCGGAAGTCTGTGTATTGCTATTCTTTCGCCATGGAATTACGCCCACAGCCAACAGGTTGTATCAACTTGTCCGAAAAGGGAGCATGTCGGCACCGGCAGAAGCGCTAGGGAAATTTTGGAAGGATCTTCGTGAAAAAAGTCGCGTGCGCATTGAACACGGTGATCTTCCTGAAGATTTGAATGTAGCTGCCGGTGAAATGGTTGGGGTCATGTGGGCAAAAGCCCAAGGGCTTGCACAGGAATCGTTAAACAGCCTGCGAGCAGATGCGCAGACCTCAATACAGGAAGCTGAAGCTCGGATGAAGGACGCTGATTCAGCCAGGGAAATGGCTCAGCAGAACCTTCAGGAAGCAACCATCACTATAAAAAACGCTGAATTTCGGATCGGTAAGTTAGAACAAGCCGTTGCAGCTGAAATCGCCACGCGTGTAGCCTTGGAAGCTCAGCTGACAAGCGTTCAGCAGGATCGAATTGAGCAGCAGAAAGCAATGGGTGATGCACGACGAGATTTTTCATCTGAGTTGGAAAAATTGCGTGAAGCGCTTAAAATGACAGAAGAGCGACATAAAGCGGTTGAATCACGTGCTTTACTGGAAATAGACCGTGAACGTACTATCGCAGCAAAAGTCCAAAGGGAATTAGAAAAAGCCAGATCGTCCGCAACCGACGCAACCGATAAACTCCGAGTCGAAATTGGTATTCTTCAAGATGATATTGGCAATCAGAAACAACGCAATGGCAATTTGGAAGGCGAACTTCGTGCCGTTAACATTTTAAAAAGCCAATTAACTGCGGAACTGAACCTCGAGCGAGAATCAGTTATCGGTCTTGGTTCGCAATTGAATGCAATGGTAATGAAAATTGAAGTCTGGAAGAGTAAAGCCTTTGATACACAGAAGGAACTTGAGTCATTAATATCCACCAACAAACAACGAAGGTCTCGGAAAATCAGAGGGGCAGTTGTTTAGCTGGGTTTCTGCTGACAAACAACTACTGATTATTTTTATAATCAGTAGTTGTTTGTCAGCAGCGGTGAATTTACTATAGTCGGGGTTAATTATGTGGATGGCATCTCTACACTGTCTTGTTATTGATGATACTGAAATTGATGGCCAACGCGGATCTAATCGTGCGCCAATGAATCCTAATGAGCCAATTGTCAATACCGACATTGAGGCGGCAAAAGCATTTTTATATGTACATCGAGACACACCAACAACACAACGCAATTACACCAAGGAAATCGAACGGTTGATTTTGTGGGCGATAAACGTCAAGGGAAAGCCAATGTCAAGTTTGACATTTACTGATATGGATGACTTCGTTGAATTCCTGGCTCACCCCGAACCTGTCTCTGAATGGGCAACCCGTCATAAATTTCCCCGTGAAAGTCCGGCGTGGCGTCCATTCAATATGAGCGTGAAGCCGCCAAAAAAAGAAGGTGAAAACCCTACTTTTTTAGCCGGGCTTGCGCCATCTAGCCGCCTCACCGCAATGGCATCGCTGGAGTCTTTTTTCACCTGGCTGATAGACTACGGCTATTTGATAAAAAATCCAATGCGTCAAATAAAAACCAAACGTAAAGCCGTTCGTGCGTCACAGTCGACGGAAGAGCACGCCAAAGTCGAACGATATTTGGATGAGCATATGTGGGCGGCATTTCAGGAGGCAATTGAAATGATGTCGAAAGACACAAAAAAGGATCTTGATAAATATGAGCGCGCTAAATTTGTCTCGTCACTGATGTTACTGCTGGCGCCACGCGCAAGCGAGCTGGCCAACGGACGGATGAATGACTTTAAGTCAGAAGGTAAACTCTGGTGGTGGCACGTTAAAGGAAAAGGAAGTAAATCAGCTAAAGTCCCCGTTGTTTCAGATATGCTGCAATCGTTAATACGCTATCGCACCTATCTTGACCTGACACCGCTACCGCTAGATAATGATGATTCTCCCCTGCTCCGCTCCGTCAAAGATGCAAGCCCGATCACGCCACGTCAACTTAATCTGATTTTGGATGGTTTGTTTGAAGATGCAGCAAAACTACTGGAAGGAAAAGCAAATGACCTTCCCGTATCCGACTTCATGTCCCAGGCAGAGTTCCTGACCCGCGCAGCAAAAATACGACAAGCATCATCTCACTGGGGGCGGCACACTTCTATCACTTACTCAATAAGGAGCGGCGTGCCCAAGGATATTGTGCAGCGAAATGCACGTCATAGTGACAGCAAGACAACGGACGGCTATACGCATGAAGATGAGGAACACTGGCATAACGAATCACAGAAGTTGCACGTTTAAGGAACGCCTAATTATCCGATACTCAGCTCGATATTATCCAGCAGCCGGGTTTTTCCGAGCCGTGCGGCAGCCAATATTACCAACTCAGTCTGATCCGCTTGTGCTGCTTGCAAGTCCGACTGATTACGTACCGACATATAATCCACAAGCCAGCCGCGACGGGTCAATGCGTCGACAGCACGCTGCTGCATCAATGCAAAATTGCGCTCGCCTTGTACAATTTGCTGACGCAGATGTTGCAAAGTTTGATAGAGGAAAGCGGCTTCATTTCGTTCCGCTTCGGTCAAATACTGATTGCGAGAACTCAACGCAAGCCCATCTTCCGCCCGTACCGTTTCGCAACCGGTAATATTCACCGGCAAATTCAGTTGCGTGACAAGCTGGCGTATAAGGTGCAGTTGCTGATAATCTTTCTTGCCAAACAGCGCAACTTGCGGCTGCACGATATTAAGCAGCTTCAACACTACCGTCGCCATGCCGCGAAAATGCCCTGGACGCGCAGCCCCGCACAGCTCACAGGCTACTGGCGGCAATTCAATAAAGACAGTTTGTTGTAGCGGATACATCTCGTTGATTGACGGCGCGAAGACCACATCGACCAGACCTTGCAGCTTGGCGCAATCGGCCTCCAGCGTGCGAGGATATTGAGCAAAGTCTTCATTCGGCCCGAATTGCAAAGGATTGACGAAGAGGCTCGCCACCACACTACGACCATGCTCGCGTGCCTTAAGCATCAGATCAAGATGCCCCTGATGCAGATTGCCCATGGTTGGCACAAAGGCGATGGCAGATTCATTTTTCAGTCGAACTCGAAGTTCTTCTATGGTTGAAATCAGCTGCATCAGAAGCCATGCTCCATGGCTGGAAAGCGGCCGTTTTTTACTTCAGTGACATAGCCGGTCACCGCGTCACTAAGGGATGCAGCCCCCTGCATATAGTTTTTCACAAAACGCGCCTTTTTACCCGGATAAATATCCAGCATGTCGTACAGCACCAGCACCTGACCTGAGCAAGATGCACCCGCTCCGATGCCGATGGTAGGGACGTTCACTTGCGCGGTAATTTCCTCGGCAAGCAGCGCCGGTACCATTTCCAGTAACAACATACCCGCTCCCGCTTGTTCGAGCGCTATCGCATCTTCGAGCAATTGCAGCGCAGCAGCAGGTTCCCTGCCCTGCACTTTATAGCCGCCAAGTTGATGCACAGATTGCGGAGTGAGACCAATATGCGCGCAAACTGGAATCCCGCGCGAAGTTAAAAAACGCACCGTTTCCAGCATCACCGCCCCGCCTTCGAGTTTGACCATTTGCGCACCGGCAGCCATCAATTTAACGGCATGTTCGAAGGTTTTTTCCGGACTGATTTGCGAAGTACCGAAGGGCATGTCAGCGAGAACAAAAACTTTTTTCGCACCACGCGCCACACAACCGGTGTGATATACCATATCCTCCAGCGTGACGGCTAAAGTCGACTCCCGTCCTTGCATAACCATCCCGAGCGAGTCGCCCACCAGAAGAATATCTACGCCGGCGGCTTCAAGCAGGGCTGCAAAGCTCGCATCGTAACAGGTCAGCATGGCAATTTTCTCAGTACGGCCACTCATGCTTTTCAAGGCAGTTAAGGTTGTTCTCATTTTAAAATAGTCGATAGTTGATAATCGTAAACATCAAACTGGTCAAGTTAGCAGTTTTTCCAAATCCTGATCCTGACAATCCCGCATGGCGAGCTTGGCTGAACCAATACCAGGAATCATGCAGCCGGGCGCCATCTCCAGCAGCGGCAGCAAAACGAACGCCCGCAGATGCATCAGCGGATGCGGAATGGTCAGACCATGCTCCTGCAGTTGCAAGTCATCGTATAACAAGACATCCAGATCCAGTGTGCGCGGTGCATTATGAAAAGTACGCTCGCGGCCGTAATGCTGTTCAATCTGTAATAAGGCAGCGAGCAAAACTTGCGGCGTTAATCGGGTGGAAATTTTAGCGACCGTGTTAACAAAATCAGGCTGACCCAAAAAACCTATCGGCGCACTGCGATACAGTGAAGACTGAGCTAACAGGTTTGTTTCGGGCAAGGCAGCGATATTTGTCAAAGCCTGTCTTAGTTGTTCACCCGACGCTCCCAGATTGCTGCCCAAGCCGATAAAAGCAATATGCTGTGTCACTCAGCAACCTGGACTGTCTGCGTAGCATCCGGCTTTTTACGCGGCTTGCGACGACGTTTTTTAACCCCGGCGCCTTCAGGTTGCAGCATTTCCTGACGGCGTGTTTCACTGGTATCCTGAAATTCATCCCACCAGAGTCCCAGTTCATTATCCACTTCATTACTGGCACAACGCAGCAGTAAAAAATCAAAGGCGGCCCTAAAACGCGGCTGTTCAAGCAAACGATACGGGCGTTGACCTGATCGTTGCTCAAAACGTTGCTGCAACAGCCAGATTTCCTTCATCACCGCATCATGACGGTGTGGAATAGCCAACTTTTTCTTTTGGCGGGCCAGCACTTCATCCATCGCGGTAAACATTGCACTTACCGGGCGTTCACCTTGTGCAACCAGACCGTTCCAGACGCTCAACACTTCATGCCAGAGTAAGGCTGCAAATAAAAATGCCGGGGACACTGATTTATCCTGACTTAAACGCTCATCGGTATTTTTCAACGCCAACATGATGAATTTTTCACCCGTCGGCTGTTCCATGATCACATCCAGCAACGGCAACAAGCCATGATGCAGTTCCATCTTGCGCAACTGCTGTATGCACTCGACAGAATGCCCTGACAGCAACATCTTCAACACTTCATCCAGCATGCGCGCTTCCGGCACATTATCCAGCAGGGATTTCAGTTGTGCGATCGGCGCTGCTGTCGCCGGATCAAGCTGAATGCCAAGCTTGGCGGACAAGCGAACTGCACGCAACATGCGCACCGGATCTTCACGATATCGAACCAGCGGATCACCGATAATGCGCAATATACCATCCCGAATATCCGCATAACCCCGGTGATAATCGTAAATCTCTTGAGTGGTCGGATCATAAAACAGCGCATTGGCGGTAAAATCGCGCCTTGCGGCATCCTGTTCCTGATCGCCGAACTCATTATCCCGCAAAAGTCGTCCATTTTCATCGGTCTGTGCAGTTTCTATCATGCAACGAAAAGTGGCGACTTCAACCAGTTCTTCACCAAACATCACATGTACCAGACGGAAGCGCCGACCTATGATGCGTGAACGTCTGAACACCTGTTTGATTTCTTCAGGTGTCGCATCGGTTGCCACATCAAAATCTTTAGGTTTTTTGCTCAGCAGAAGATCGCGCACCGCACCACCCACCACAAAAGCCTTGAAACCTGCCGCCTGCAAGCCATCAGTCACGCGCTTTGCACCATAACTAATCTGTTCACGCGGCACACTGTGCAAGGCGAACGGTATCACCTGCGCGTTGCCAATTTTTTTGGTTTTTTCTGACCTGCGAAATACCCGTTTTAGAAATTTTTTGATCATTAAATTAATTACTTCAAATCCAATACATCCTGCATGTCATACATGCCTGCCGGATTGATCGCCAGAAAACGTGCCGCACGCAGCGCGCCCAAGGCAAAAGTAGCACGACTGCTGGCTTTATGGGTGATTTCGATGCGCTCACCGGTTCCGGCATACAGTACAGTATGATCGCCTACGATATCTCCGCCACGCACCGTTGCAAAACCAATGGTGGAAGGATCACGCTCCCCTGTCACCCCTTCACGGCCATAAACGGCACATTCGGACAACTCGCGCCCCAACGTACGCGCAACCACTTCGCCCAGGCCCAGCGCCGTGCCAGATGGCGCATCCACTTTATGCCGGTGGTGCGCCTCGATAATTTCGATATCATAACCTTCCGACAAAACACGCGTTGCCGTTTCAAGCAATTTAAAAACCAGATTCACGCCTACGCTCATATTCGGTGCAAAAACAATGCCGATATCCTGTGCCGCAGCACCCAACAGGGCCTTTTGCTGCGCACTAAATCCAGTCGTGCCAATCACCATGTTCACGCCCAACCTGCGACAGACGTCCAGATGATGGAGCGTACCTTCTGGCCGGGTAAAGTCGATCAACACATCTGCACCCAAAAGTGCGGCCTCGATATCCGCACTGATTTTCACCCCGCAAGGCGCAGCGGAAAACTCTCCGGCATCGCGGCCCAGCATCGTACTGCCGTTATGTTCCAGTGCTGCATAGAGCACCATGTCACCGGCAAGTACCACGTTTTCCAGCAGAATACGTCCCATACGCCCGCTACAGCCGGCAATGGCAATTTTGATTTGATTCATTGGATTATTCCTTAGCTCCAGCTGCCTGTTTATCAGTCAAACCGCTGTCATCAATGCGCACCAGCGTATCGCCCTCAAAATACAGAGTCAGTCGTTGCTGATTGAGCAGTTTGCGCCCCTGCTCCAGACGGTACACGTAATCCCAGCGATTGGCATGAAACACATCCATGATCATCGGGGTACCCAGTGCATAACGCACCTGAGCGCGGGACATACCCGGTTTGATGGTATTGCGCATTTCTGTCGTCACTAAATTCCCCTGACGGATGTCCATTTTATACGCGGAATCCGAGGTGAGCGATGAAGGCAGACTATAACTGCCGCATGACGCCAGCAATAAGGTAAGCAGAATGATAGTAAAGCGCATGGTTTCCCGTCTCATAATTTCAAAAATCTGTTGCATGATACCTCAAGCGGCGACTCCAAGCATCTCTGCTGCGTGTTTGCGTGTAGTATCGGTAATTGTAACGCCTCCCAGCATGCGTGCAATCTCTTCAATGCGCTGATTTCCTTTGAGTACTTCGATACGGCTCAACGTCGTGCCATTTTCCACTGTTTTGCTCACCTGCCACTGACTATCCGCCATCGCAGCGACTTGCGGCAGATGGGTAACGCATAAAACCTGATATTCCCGGCCTAGCTGTTTTAGCAATAGTCCGACGATTTCTGCGACACGCCCGCCAATACCACTGTCCACTTCGTCAAAAATCAAGGTCGGCACGGAAGCGATCTGGCTGGTTGCCACCTGCATCGCCAGACTGATACGCGACAACTCACCGCCTGAGGCAACACGGGCGACACTGCGTGGCGGCATACCCGGATTAGCGGCAACCTGAAACTCTATCGTCTCAAGGCCGTTAACATTCCCTTGAGATAGCGGCAGCAACACCACAGCAAAGTGGCCGCCCTGCATCGCGAGGGTCTGCATCGCAGCAGTAATTTGTTTGGACAGTTTGCCTGCGGCCAAATGCCGGCTACGGCTCAAATCTTGTGCACATTCCAGATAGCGTTGTTGTGCGGCTTTTTCCTGTTGCAGCAGCGCTTCCAGATCATCATCGCCGCCCAGCTCAGTCAGACGCGCAACGATTTTCTGTAATACTTCATTCAGGAGTTCGGGCTGAACGCGATATTTACGCGCCATATCCATCACATACCCGATTCGTTGTTCTTTTTCAATTAGTTGCTGTGGATCAGTCTCCAGATGCTGCTGGTAATGGCGTAAACTATAAACGGCCTCCTGTAATTCCGCAGCAGCAGATTCGAGCAAGTGTAGCATCTCAGCCAGACTCGCATCATGTGTCACCCCCTCGCGCACTTTCACCATCAGCGCGTTCAGCTGTGTCAGACAGGCACTATCCGACTCGCTCAGGGTTTCAAGACCCAAAGCGGCTGTCTCCAGCAGTCCGGCAGCATGCGCAAGACGCCTATAATCCGCCTGTAACCCCTCCCAGTCGGCAACATTAAACGCCAGCGCCTCCAGTTCATTGCGCTGAAACGACAGCAATTCGCGCTCGGCAATGATCGCCTGCGAATTATCAGACAAGGCAATGCGGCGATTTCTCAAAGCCTGCCAGTCACGGTAACTTGCCGAAACCTGGGCAGCATTTTTCTGCAAACTGCCGTATTCATCAAGCAAAGCACGCTGTGCTTCCGGTTGCAATAAAGATTGATGTGCATGCTGGCCGTGAATATTGAGCAGTTGTTCCCCTGCCTCACGCATTTGCAGCAAAGTCGCGCTACGCCCGTTGATAAAACCACGCGAACGGCCTCCTGCATCCAACAGACGGCGCATCAGGCACACGCCATCATCCCCCGCCAACGCCTGAGTTTGCAGCCATTCTTGCAAAGACGGTTGCTGGCGAACATCAAATTCAGCCGTAATTTCGGCACGTTCGCAGCCATTACGCACCATGGCCGCATCGCCGCGCTCGCCTAACGCCAGCAGTAAGGCATCGATCAGTATCGATTTCCCGGCACCGGTCTCACCTGTCAGCGCAGTAAATCCGCTGCTAAATTCCAGCTCCAGTTGTGACACGATAACAAAATCACGAATACTTAAAAATTTCAGCATTGAAATATCGAATTTCCGTTAAAGTAATTGATTCCACTGCAATTTTTCACGCAACGTGTGGTAGTAACTATGCCCTTCCGGATGCAGCAAATGCGCATGCTGAGGATGACGACTGACGATAATTTTGTCATGCATCTGCATATCAAAACTGGTATGACTATCCAGGCGCACTCGAATATCATCAGAATGGTGCATCAAAATTTCCAGCACCGACGCACCATGCACCACAATTGGCCGATTGCTCAGGGTATGCGGGCAGATTGGCACCAATTCCAGCACATCCAGACCGGGATGCAGGATAGGCCCCCCGGCCGACATCGCATAAGCTGTCGATCCGGTCGGCGTGGAAACAATCAAGCCGTCGGCGCGCTGGTTATACAGATATTCGCCATTGATGCGCACCTCAAATTCGACCATGCTGCTGATCTGACTGCGATGCACCACCACTTCATTGAAAGCCAGACCGCTAAAAACCTCGACATCATTTCTCAATACGCGCGCCGACAACAACAAGCGTTGCTCGGTCACATAGTTGCCCGATAGCATCGCGGCGATACTTTCGTACATATTTTCCAGCGTGAGATCAGTCAAAAACCCGAGCCTGCCCTGATTCACACCGATCAATGGCACATGATGCGGCGAAAAAGTACGGGCGATGTTCAGCATGGTGCCATCGCCCCCCATCACAATCGCCAGATCAATCTGCTTTTGCATTTCTTCTAGTGGCATAACAGTATAGGGATGATCGCCAAGCTGCTCGGCAGTCAGATTATCTATCATCACAGACAAGCCACGTCCTGACAGAAACTCCGCCAAATATAGCAGCGGGGTAACTACGGCAGGAGATTTTCGCTTGCCGATGAGTGCAACGGTTTTGAAGGGAAAGTTCATGGGCGTGATTAAACCACATTGCACGAACAATAACAAAGCCAAGATGCCAGATTAGGGATTGGAGATAGGGAATAAAATATCAGGGACAGCTACAACAGCATGTTAAAAATTGGCTTCAGTTGAAGGATTTGATGCAAAAAAACAGGCCCAATTATTTGCCCGTGAGTGAGCTATGGAAACGAATTCGGTTCAGGGCACCAGGCCTGCATCTTTGATGAGACGGATAATGTATTCACCGGGAACTGCATAGGCGATGCCGCTCGGCTCGGAGAGGACGTGCTCTTTAGTGTTCTTGATGAAAACCATATTGACAATGCCGATGACCCTGCCCGTTTCCGGTTCATACAGCGGGCTGCCGCTATTTCCGGGATAAGCCGTGGCATCAAGCTGAAACACCATAAACGGACTCAGAAGCTGCCTGATTGATTTGACATTCAATTCGCTCGCATGAGCGGCCGGAATGACAATCGGTGTGATAGCAGACAAAGTCGCGCGATGCGTCACGGGATAAAGTCCGAGTACAACCCCGATCGGAAAACCGGTAAATGCAAGTGCATCGCCTTCCCTCACGTCGCGAGCATCGCCAAAACGCAGAGGCGTCAGGGGCTGACCGCTGATTTTTAGCAAAGCCAGATCATGTTTCGGGTCGACCATGACTTTGGTGGCGCTGCGGGATCTTGCCTGTACCCCTTCTCCTGCAAATATGGCCAGCACTTCCCTGTTTTCGGTGTTCAGAGGCGGCGGAATGACATGCGCATTAGTGATCACATAACTACCGTCACCGACGACAAAACCTGTCCCGATAAATTTCGACGGGGGAGCTCGATCCTGCTGGAAGGTGCCCACAGCAACCACCGACTGTTTGACCATGACAACCGTGTCGGCAAGATTTGCAGCAACTGCGGGTACGCTGAGCATGAAGAGACAGGCAAACCGAATAGCGCATCCAGATCTGAACAGCATTTACACTTCCTTATGAATGGGTTGAAGGATAATCCGTTGTCGTGACATAATAAATCAGCACATTTACAAGATTAACGTCAAGAGTCAGGCTGTAATGATGGAACTCGCCGCTTTCCGGATGAGGAGATTAGACTTTCCCGGGAAATTGTTGCCAAAACAGCCACCTCAACCCTGCGCCTGCAAAATGACACTATTGAGTAATATTTTTTTCATAGCTTCATTATGCTATTTATCCTGCTCAATAAAATAATAAGCAAATTACGCGCCAATATTAAATAATCCTTTTTTTTCATAGTATTAAGATTATAAATTAATTAATCTTCTGCAGACTTAACCTGCGTGTGTAAATTTTTCCGACAACGAGAAAAGAAAAGCAAAAATACCTGCAATCAAACGGGCGAGCTATAATCGCCACTGATTATCACTTGGAGATAGCATGGCAAACGTAGACGAAGTCCGAAAAGTTTTAGGCAGCGCGTTACAACTCGGCAACAGAATTCAATCAATGACACCTGAAACCCATCTTTTGGGCAGCCTGACCGAGCTGGATTCGATGGCTGTGGTAAGCCTGATTGCGGCACTGGAAGATCATTTTGGAATTGTTGTCAACGACGATGAAATCAATGCCGAAATTTTTACCACGCTGGGCAGTTTAGGCAATTTTATTACGCAAAAACTGGCTGCATGAACACAGCGTTTTCCAGACAAATCCCTTTTTTTCTGGAAACCAGTCCGGGTAAACGGTTTTGCATATTTTACCCACCACAGGGTACCTGCAAGGGTGCCGTGCTTTACGTCCCCCCCTTTGCCGAGGAAATGAATAAAAGCAGGCGCATGGCCGCTCTTCAGGCAAGAACGCTGACGGGTATCGGTTTTGCCGTACTCCAGATTGACCTCTACGGATGTGGCGATAGCAGCGGTGATTTTCGGGAAGCGCGCTGGGAAATCTGGAAAAATGATCTTGCAGTTGCAGTCGAATGGCTAAAGTTGCGCTGCGATCTGCCTGTCAGCTTATGGGCATTGCGGCTGGGTGCGCTGCTACTGCTGGATTTCGCGCATGATACCAAAACCCCCATTCAGCGCATCGTACTCTGGCAGCCCGTGCACAGTGGCGAAGCATACGTCACGCAATTTCTTCGATTGCGTTTGGCCAGTGCGATAATTGCAGGCAAAGCAAAAACAGGCTTACAGCACTTGAGAAACGAACTCGCCTCACGCGGAACACTGGAAGTCGGGGGCTACGAAATAGCGCACGAGCTTGTTGACGCTGTGAGCAGGTTGAAGCTAGCCGATCTTGGCAAATCCGGCGTACGGCATCACTGGTTGGAAATCATGCAGGATGTGAATCAGCCCTTCTCTCCAGCCGCATCAGGCGTTCTGCAAGACTGGCAAAGTCGCGGGATAACGGCTCATGCCTGCAAGGTGCCGGGCGAACCCTTCTGGTCTGTACAGGAAATTACAGACTGTCCGGCGCTTATTGACAAAACAACGCAGATTTTCTCAAAAGCGTACTAATGGAATTTACTGAATCCGCCTTTACGTTCGATTGCAAAAAAAACATCCTGACGGGTATCCTGTCTCGACCTGAATTACCGCTTTCTCGCGGCGTGCTGATCATTGTTGGCGGGCCGCAATACCGTACCGGCAGCCACCGGCAATTTACGCTGCTGTCCCGGGATCTCGCCCGTGCAGGCATACCCTGCATGCGTTTCGATTACCGTGGCATGGGGGACAGCACGGGGGATTTGCATACCTTTGAAAATATTCAGGAAGATATTCACTGTGCAGTCAATGCCTACTATACGCGATGTCCCGAACTTGAGCAGGTCGTCCTCTGGGGGCTATGTGATGCAGCATCAGCAGCGGTTTTTTATGCTCATAATGACCTCCGTATAGGCGGCCTTGTGCTTGTCAATCCGTGGGTTAGAACTCCGCAAGGAGAAGCGAAAACACAACTTAAGCACTACTATCTATCCCGCCTGATCAATCCGGATTTGTGGCGAAAACTATTTAGGGGAAAATTCGAATTCGGGGATGCTTGCAAAGATATCCTCGGTGCGATTTTGAAACTCAAAACACCAGATAGCGAAAAAAAATTGCCACTTCCGGATAAAATGCGCTCGTCCTTGGAAAAATTTCAGGGTGACATTCTACTCATCCTGAGCGGTAATGACCTTGTAGCACGGGAATTCGAAGACGTGGTCAAGGCTTCCTGGCAATGGCGTAATCTGCTCAATACGCCCAAAATGACTCGTCACGAACTGCCCGGTGCAGACCATACTTTTTCATGTCGCCTCTGGCAGGATCAGGTTGCGCAGTGGACCTGCGAATGGATAAGCAAAATTTAGAATAGACATGCAGGTATTCCGATGTATCATATTGCCATTCCGCACTAAACCAGATTAGTAAGTGAAAACATTATTTACTCAAGGGGGAATCGGTTATGAAATATCTGACAATGACAAGTTTTGTTTTGCTCGCAGGCCTTTCCGGAGAGACGATGGCGGCCTGTAGCGGCACCCAGGTCACAAATACGACAACGCCCACACTCTCGGCGCTGATCTCAAACAGCACGGTCTGTGCTGCAGCCGGCAGCGACACGTGGCAGGAGCAGCATCGCAGCGACGGCCTCCTCTGGGACTTCAAGAAAGGTCCTTCCGATCCGGTCGACCCAACTGGACAAGTGGGAAACTGGAGTGTCAATTCAACTGGAAACACGGTTACATACAATTATACCGGCGGATCCAGCTACACCTACACCGTCTATGACGAAGGCGCAGGTGCTTCTTATTGCTTCAACGGCGCCACTGTTATCAGCGGCGCCAAAATCAAGATGAACTTCATCGGCGGTTGCCCCTGAGTCAGTCTTAGTCATCAAGCAGGACTTTGGATTGCACGTTGATTGAAGGGTAATCAGGATAGCTGCGCGCTGCGACCGATCCGACTACAGAACAAAAGCAATAACATAAAAAGCATGAGCAGGCGCGGACTATCGACCAGGCTGTCGAGAATTCCAATCACCAGAAATCCGATACCGGATGCCAGCATCGCGCCTGCCATCGCATCGCCACGCCATGCATCACATGCCGCGCGCCACAGACCTGCCGCGACAAAAAGCATCAGCGCGACGACCCCCAGCCAGCCCTGATCGAACAGCACCTGAACAGGCATACTCCAGATATGCCACGGTTTATCATTATCAACACTGAAAAACCAGCTATCCATCCCCCGTGAAAAATCCCCGTTGAGTAGCAGATTGCGACCCTCTTTGCTCTGCAAGCGCAAGTTGTCGACATCCACCCGTTGAGTATCTGAATTATAAATAGATAGCTTGACAGGACGTGCTGCATACCAGGGGCCGCTACCCAGATCACCCGACTGCAGATGAACAGTCACCGGCATCCACCGCCCGTTTCCGCTCACATCAATAGACCGGGAGACACAACGGGCTGAAGTGAGCAGCCATTTTTCGCAGATCGATACGCTGACTTTTCCGTTTGCCTGATCGCTGCGTGCGGTTAGACTGAGCAGATAGTCATGCTGTGGTTTAATCGAGACAAATTGTTCCACATAAAGCCCGCCGCCAGTTCCCAGCCGCAGAAAGCGATTGCCAGTCTCGAAGATCAGACGATAACCGGAAGCTCGCCTTTCCCTGCTGCGCCAATAATGCATTTCGGGGAAACGACCCAGCCCCATTCCGAACAGTGACGTAATCCAGCCGGCATCGCGCAGTTGCAAAGCATCATTCCAATGCGCCTGCCGCACTTCGAAATCGGTGCCGGATTGCGACATGCGTTGCTGTGTAAATGAACCGTTCAATATCGGCACAGCGACAGTGAGCACGACGAGCCCCGCTACAACGATTCTGAACCAGCGACCTGATACCGGTATTGCTACCAGCAGTGCGATCGCAATGCCATAGGCCGCGTAACCTGCACGCGAGTAAGTGACCATCAATCCGTAGCTTGCGCCTGCCAGCAACATAAGTCCTGTCAGCCTCACTATCCGGCTTTTTCCTTCAAACAGCAGCACAAGCAGGAATGGCGTTGATAACGTCAAATAAGTCTCAATATCAGCCCCACCGGTATGCATCTGGGAAAAGGGTCCGCTTACCCGGTAAACATCAGTAAAATTGAATATTCCGGGAAAGGCTAAACGCTCCCAGATAATGACAACAACGGTGCCTGCCAGACCGGCTACCAGCCCCAGAGCGAACAGGCATCGAACATTGTGCCCGATGGATGACAGGCGCTCGAACAATCGATATAACATAAACGCCCACAATACCCCCTTGGCAATGCGCAGCGCATTATACGGGCTGTCGTAATTACTGAAGTCGTTTGCCTCAGGCAGGTGCCAGGGCAACAGTCCGCGAACGGTAGCAACGGCATAAGAGGTCGCCATCAAGACCGCAAGCAAGGAAAAACCAAAGTCCTGACTCACATGTGGCGCAGCAGGAGGTAACCTGACGTGAGCAATGGCAACGCTGATCAGAAGCAGTAAATCGAATTCGTCAAAATAGAAGCGTCCACTCCAAGGGGCAATGTCAAAAAGTGCCAGTGCGACGGGTACAACAAAAGCGATCGACTGCGGCCGGTACCAGATCAAAGCGGCATAGCCGGCCAGAAACATCCCTAGGGCCAGGGGCTGAACCGGGAAATGCATCACATATAAGCCTGCGCATGCGATGGCCGCAATGAACACCATGTAACCCGCCCATGATGGCCTCTTGAGCAGGGTGAATACATCCGGCTTTGGCTCATCAACATCGGGCACCTGGATACTCTCCAGCACAGCCTCGCTGACCGGAATGTGGCTACGGTCAGCGGTAGCTGGAGTGCGTTCTGTCCCGCTGATGGTAGAAACGAGTTCAATCCGATTGATTATTTTCGTGCTAGCCCAGGCAGAAAATCCTGCAATAAGCAAATTGGTAGGGTCCGGGTGTAAATCAACAAGGAACAGCTTACTCATTTCTATCAGGCCTGCTATCAACACGGCCATCAACATCGCCAGCACAGGTGCTCTCCAGTATGCCCAGGTCAGCATCCCGATGGGTGCGTACATCAGACCTACGGATACCAGACTTAGCAGGGCGGCTTGCTCTGTCGTATAGTAATGGTAATAAAACGGCAGAAAACTGACATGTTGAAGAGTGTTTTTGGCAAAGTCGATGCCCATCCAGCGATGGCCGAACAATTCATTTACCGCCATCAGCGTAATCAAATAAGCAACCGCCAGAGGTAAGCTGAATCGTCTCATGCCGAATGCAACTTGCTGCGGAGAGAAAAGCGCACGGTGATACCAAAGCAACCCGCCAAGATACATACCTATTGCGCGCGTTAGTACGGAAATCCCCTGGCTCACGCCGGTCGCTATGAAGAACTGAGCACTTTCGACCAGCAAACCCAGCAGCGCACCCAAAAAAAGTGCCCGCGCGGGAGACCATGGGCGGGTCGTCATTCGACCGAGCAGCGACCCCAGAGGCACAACCGCCAAGATTTCCGCAAACAGTTTAGCAAGGTTCAGTACGGGATCTCCACGCAGACCCTCCGTTGCGATCAGCCATCCCCATCCATCCGAATGGATCTTCCATTCTATCTCAGCTATGGATACTAGAAAATCGTAGGGAAACAGGCTGAATGCCACGTAGGCAATCGCATATGCCTTGAGCAGGTGGGCAACCAGACGGTCGGAGTTTCCCGCCAGCGTTGCCAGCAACGACATAAAGCGATTTGACCAGCGCACCGCAAAAAACGCCCCAAGCATGCTGCCGAGAAATTCGGCAATAATATCGTTAAGAGAGACTGTTCGTGGCGGGAAATAAATCTGTGTAAATTCGACCGACACGGCCAGCAGCAATGAAAACAGCAGCGCGCCAATAAACGCAGTGCCATGCGTCCTGAAGCGCCTGAACAGCGTGGCAATGAGAAAACCAACGGGCACATACAGCACCGCATTCGCCACCCAGTCGGCACGCGACTCGATGCCGAGATTGAGATAGGGGATATTCATAAACGCCTGCCAGGCGTTATTCCAGCTTCGGTAATGAAAATCAAGCGGCACCAAACTGCCGTATATGACAAAAAAAATGTAGGCCCAGCTTAAATTAACCAGGAAATTGCGGCTGCCTGCCGAAACCGGCCTCACGGAACGACCATTCTCCGCCCTTATGCCCTGTTTGATTGCGCTCATCATTTTCGCCTGTCAGTTCATTAAACCGAGGAAAGCACTTCAGCGGAAATTCTATACCATTATCAGCGTATCCAGAACAACAACGTAATCGCAAAATGACGTTCGGTGTTTAGTTGCGGCAATTCAAGTGTATTAAAGGTGCGGACAACCGCCTCTTTTTGCACATTCAAAAAGCCTCTTATTTCGTGCGTTTCGTGGCAAATAGTTTTTAGGTTGGATTGCAGAACTAAAATGCGATGTTTTAACCGCTCAATATTTCATTAAGCAGATATTTCCTGTCAATCTTGCCGTTCGGATTGCGCGGCAAGTTGCCGGCATAAAGCTTTATTTCACCTGGGACCATATAACCCGGCAGGCGCAGTTTGCATTCGGCAAGTAACACATCAATGTCCAGCAACATTCCTTGACGAGCAGTAGCAACCACGATGATCGTCTGTCCTAGCACCGGATGCGGCACGCCGATGGCTGCAGCCTCCCCCACCAGTTTTGTCGAATAAATCACTTCCTCAACCTCGGTAGGACTAACCCTGTAACCTGAAGTCTTGATCATTTCATCACTGCGGCTGATGAAATACAGAAACCCCTCCTCATCCATCCGCACCGTATCGCCGGACCATACCGCCATTTCCGGCAGAGTCAGACCGTTTTCCTGATTTGGCGACGGCTTGAAACGTTCACTGGTTTTTTCATGATCATTCCAGTAGCCAAGTGATACCAGCACACCGCGATGCACCAACTCCCCGGGCTCTCCGGGCGCGCAAAGCGAACCGTCTTCTCGCACTACCAGAATTTGTGCATTGGGAATCGCCTTACCGATTGAATCGGGGCGACGATCAACTTCTTCCGGCGGCAAATAGGTAGAGCGAAAGGCCTCTGTCAGACCGTACATAAGATAAGGACTCGCCCCGGGTAAACGGGCGCGCAGCTGTTCCAGCGTCGATACAGGCATCGCACCGCCGGAATTGGTGAAATAACGCAGCCGCGCATCAGCTGGCCACTCAAGTTGGGCTAACTGTATCCATAATGGAGGGACTGCCGCAAGCCCCGTGATGTGCTCTTTAGCCACGGCTTTTACAATGTCACCCGGCAACAGATAATTGATCAACACGACACTGGCACCAACATGAAAAGCCGTGGTCAACTGACTCAAACCATAGTCAAAACTCAAAGGCAGAACCGAAAGGATACGATCATCCGGTCTATTTCCCAGATACTGCGCAACGCTGTAAGCGCCGCTCACCATGTTCAGATGGGACAACACCACCCCTTTAGGTTTGCCGGTGCTGCCCGAGGTATAGAGTATCGCCGCCATGTCGCTGTTGATGGTGCGATGCGGCAATGAAACTTCTGCTGCATCATCCCAATGCAGAAGACTGACTCCGGGAAACTCGGGCAAACCGCACGGTTTCCCAACCACCAATATGGTATGCAAGTCGCGGCAATCTCGCAACGCTTCAGCCAAGGCCTTTAGCCGATCAGCTGAGGTGACCAGAATACGCACGTTACAGTCTGTTAGTATATAGGCTACCTGTTCAGCTTTAAGAACCGGATTTACGGGGACAAATACCCCGCCGGCGGCAGATGTCCCGAACATCGCAGTGATGGTTTCGATGCGTTTTTCAAGATACACCGCGACCCGCTCGGATTTTGCAAGACCGGCACCCAACAAGACGCCGGCGGCTTTAGCTACCTGTGTCGAAAGTTCGCGGTAAGTCAGACGGGATTGTTGATATATCAGCGCCTCTCTTTCAGGCAGGCGCTGTGCGGTATTGAATATCAGTTCATGCAGTAATTCTGCCATGGAACACGAGCCTCCCTGGAGGTAAATAAGTGTGCGCTCATTTTTTTGAGCAGATCAAAGTAGACGGCTTTATGCAGGACGTTTTAGCACCGGCAACGTATATTACACCCTGCGGCAATTACAGATCAGGCCATCAACATGCAATGCCGTTAGCATAAAGTAATCATATTCGCAGCTCCCAAGGTAACAGTTGATACTTAAGCTCATAGCAGTGGCAGATATCGTGAAAATGAACCTGCTCATGATATTGCATTCTGCCAAATTATGCGTCCGCAGGTACCGCATAATATGTTTCCTCAACCAAACTCTTCAATTTTGCGCTTGGATGAAAAGAAACCACGCGACGCGCAGAGATGGCAACTTCCTCGCCTGTTTTAGGATTCCGTCCGGGACGCTCTGGTTTGTCGCGCAACTGAAAATTGCCAAAGCCGGACAGTTTTACATCTTCGCTTGCTTCGAGTTTGACGCGAATTTCCTCGAAAAACGCCTCCACCATGTCTTTGGCTTCACGTTTGTTCAAGCCCACCTTGTTAAACAACAAGTCTGCGAGTTCTGCTTTGGTCAATGTCATATTATTTCCTGTTGATTCAAATACTGGTCGCGTATTTTACACCGTGGCTCATAATCATGCGCAGTCAAGATTACCCTGAGAAAATACCCGCGCCGACCGTGCCGAATTGCACCTGTGTAACAGCCTTCACCACCGAGAAAGGCGGGCGAAAGTATCGCGCTATCCATACGTCATATCTTGCGTGATACGACACCAGGTGACATCCCCGTGCATCGGACAAAGGCCCGCCGCAGCCCAATGGCGCTAGCATAGCCGACAGTTGATGCAATCAACTTCAGTGATTTACCTTTCTTGAGTAAAGTCTGAGCCAGGCAAATTCGCCACTCGGTCAAGTAGCCCATTGGTGTCATACCCGTTGTTTCACGAAAATGAGCCGAAAACCTGGCACGAGACATACCGGCTTGATTCGCCAGTTTTTCTATCGTCCAGTCAAACTCCGGACGTTCATGCATAGCAAACAGTGCCTTCTTTAAACGCGGATCCGCCAAACCCGCCAATACACTCGCCCCGACCAACTTTGCGTTGATTACGTGACGAAATAACAAAATCAGAAAATATTCCATCAGCCTGTCGATTGCAACTTGACGACCGGGTGCTTCGGCAAAGGCTTCCGCAAACATCAAAGTAAGCAACGGGTCTGCCTCCGGCATATCTGACAGACGAATGATCAAGGCATCTGGAAGTGTCGAAATAACGGGATTGCCTGCGCTGACACCGAAATCGATCATAGCGCAGACCAGTTTTGCCCCGCGTTGGGTGTCTACATTGAATTGATGGGCGCAAGGACGCGGATAAAACAGCAGTGAAGGCTCCGTGATGTCCTGCGAAGTTCCATCCGGTGCCGCAACGGTCACGGTGCCTTCGCGTAAAACATGCAGATAACCCAAACCCGGCTGAGGTGCAAATGGAGTGGACTGACACAGCAGCCCACTGTAAAAAACACTGGCACTGAGATTGAATCGTGAAAATAAAGGTGCAAGGATATCCATTTGAGACGATCAGTCGCTTTTTAGAGATTTTAAGGCATCTATTATATCACCAATGACGCATAATTCGTTCAGTGCAATATCGCACGTTTAGCTTAACAGGTGAATAAAATGCAACGAATTTCAGCCCTTGTACCGTCTAATACGCCAGTCGCTTCTCAGGCAATGCTTGATGCCGTAAAAACAAAAATCGGTATGGTACCGAACCTGTTCAAAACCATCGCCCACTCTCCTGCCGCCTTGCAGTTTTATTTGCAGCAAATGGAAGCACTTGCCGGTGGCGTACTTTCTGCACCGTTGCGTGAGCAACTCGCGCTTACCAGTGCCGGTGAAAATGCCTGTGATTACTGTGCTTCTGCTCACACCTTGATGGGCAAGGGTGCCGGTGTTCCGGAAAAAGAACTATCGGAGAATTTGCGCGGTCGTTCTGATGATGCAAAAACCCGGGCAGCACTCACTTTTGCCCGTGCAATCATAGCCGGGCGCGGGCAAATTAGTGATATGCAAATTGAGGCTGTTCGCGCTGCGGGATTTACTGACGCGGAATTAGTTGAAATCATTGCGCACGTCGGCATGAATATTTTCACCAATTACTTCAACCTTGTTGCCCAAACCGTAGTAGATTTTCCATTGGTGCGTACCGAAGTGACCACCGTTTAAATTCACGTTGCTCGGCTGCTAACACGCCTTGCTGAAAATGCAGAGTGTTAGCAGCTAACCTGTGATCGCCTCATTCAAAAATTGACTGTTTTTCCAATTAAAAAAATACCAACCAAAAAATTGCTTACGAAATTTCTATTTTTTTTCATCACACTTCTGTCGCAACAAGCAATGCCGCAAAAAAACGCTATATAACCGCCTGAGTGGTTATATAGCCATTTCAGCCATAGCAGACGATTTCGCGGGCCAACTATGGTACGTCATAAATCAGCCCTGTCATTGCAGCTCTCAAAAGATCACAGCGACCCCATGGCCCATGTCGCCCTTTTCACATCTTAGCAGAGGCTGACCGCAGTTAAATCAACAGCATACGTTCAAATGTGTCTATTGCGAATGTACTAAGCGATTACTTGATCTCAGTGACAAAATTTTCACGGGAACGGCGAACTTTTTTCAAATTGACTAACCAATCCTTGTCCGCTTCCCTGTAGCCTAAAGGCATCATTGCGACACTACGCAGACCACGCGAACGCAAATTAAGGAGTTCATCCAAAGCATTCGGATCAAATCCCTCGATCGGTGTACTATCCACTTTTTCGCAGGCTGCAGCAATCAAGGCAACACCCAGACCAATGTAAGCTTGTCTTGCTGCATGTTGAAAGTTCACTTCGTGTCCACGGGGTGGATATTTGCTTAACAGCATATTGCGGTAGTTCTCCCCGCTTTCACTTTTGCAGCCACGCTCGTCGTCGGTCAGGTCAAACATCATGTTGATGCGTTCAGATGTGTAATCATCCCAAGCGGCAAACACCAGCAAATATGAGCAATCTGTAATTTGCTCTTGTCCTGATGCAATAGGCTTTATTTTTTCAAGTATCGCGCGGTTCGTAACGACAATGACTTCAAACGGTTGTAAGCCGCTGGATGTTGGCGCAAGCCGCACAGCCTCCAGAATTCGCTCGACCTTATCATGCGGCACAGTTTGATTAGGATTCATTTTCTTGGTTGCATAGCGCCATTTCAGGCTCTGAATTAATTCCATAATGTACATCCTTTACTTGTTAAATTAGTCATCCTATTCATCGTCAACTATTGGTCGACTGCCGCTTGTTGCCGATATTTTACTGGTCAGTGACTGCCACAGAAACTCGTCGCATAAGCTCAGGCTCCCTGACGGTCAGCTGTTGGCACACAATAGATATGCTCCGTAATACACGGCCACAAACCTGGCCTTTATGAATTTTTAAGGTAAATTTTAAGCCTGTCGAATTGCAGACGAGCGCGACAGGTAATTGAGATAAAACCAGTCTTCAGGGTTCGTGCTAATTAACGACCAGCAGATTTAGAATCACTATTTGGAAGATCTAAACCTGTTGACCAAGTTTGCAGAATATCAGCATGCTCGGGTTCAAAAGAAATCAGTACAAGAGTTCGATCGGATTGAAGGTCAGCGGGGAGAGAGAACCGTTTTCCACTGAGGCTTTCGCCTGAAATAGCAGGAAATACGCCAAGGCTATTAATCGTCATAAGCGCCTTGTTAACATTGATATTTTGAATATGCTTCCGAACTATTCATTACAGCAAAAGCGTAACCGAGAACAAACAAGATCTTTTTCATAGCAATACCTTATGTAGACCTTACGCAATCATAATAGCATGTATTGGACAGCTTGAAGCATAAGTGATCCATGAACCCCAGGCTGTTCAGCATGTCATTTCAATGGTTAAATCCGTGTTATGCAAATTCCACGGCAACAGCGCTTCAATTTTTTCAGCCGTGCGGGCGGCGGGCAAGTCACGCATGATGCGG